>JAZUAS010000119.1:0-5394 GCA_045638125.1 Eubacteriales bacterium
CAAAAAATCTAAAATATTTTTCAAAATTCTATTGACAAACCCCAAAAAACGTGATATAATACCATCTGTTCGAAATATTGGGGTGTCGCCAAGCGGTAAGGCATCAGACTCTGACTCTGACATTTCCGGGGTTCGAATCCCTGCACCCCAGCCATAAAACAAAAGAGAGGACTTGTTCCTCTCTTTTGTTTTGTGTCCGCGATGTTTGGTTAATTCGAAACTCGACACCAAATCCGCTTGCGGATTTGCGTAAAGTTTCTGACTCCCTGCGCCTAAAAAAAGACCAAGTCACTTGTTACTTGGTCTTTTTTTAACTAAATCCGTCCTTACAGACGGAATAAATCCCACTATCGTGGGATGAAATCACTTCGTGATGAAATCCGACTTCGTCGGGATAAGAGGACGGATTTAATTTCATCTGAGGCGGCACGCCGAAGATTTCATCCGAACGGAGTGAGGATTTCATCGTGGCAACGCCACGATTTCATTGATAATAGGCGCGATTGGGCGCGAAAGGCTTGCAATCCCCACGATTTTATGCTATAATAATCTCGAAAGGCGGTGACAATATGTATAATTTTTTGAACGCGCTTTTGTCTGATAAAAAGGGTGGCGAGATTTTCACCTTGTTTGGGGCGTGGCACTTTTTCTATATTGCACTCACAATACTTGCGGTCTCTGTTGTTTTATTTTGTCTCAAAAACAAGAGTGGTGATTTGAGAAAAAGGACAACCCGAGCCTTTATTTACATCGCTTTCGGTCTATATCTATTGGATTTCTTTTTGATGCCTTTGGCGTATGGCGAGATCGACATTGAAAAATTACCGTTTCACGCATGTACCGCTATGTGCGTGCTGTGCTTTTTGAGCTATCATAATCGTTTTCTCGAAAAATACAGACTGTCTTTTGTGTTGCTTGGCTTTATTTCCAATCTTGTTTATCTCATTTATCCCGCAGGTGTTATGTGGCATGCGGTACACCCGATTTCTTATCGTGTGATACAAACGCTCATTTTCCATAGTACAATGACGGTTTACGGACTGCTAACGTTGATTTATGAATGCGATAAATTTAACATCAAAAGGTGTTATCGAGATTTAGGAGTGATCGTATTTATGACGGCGTGGGCATTGATTGGGAATTATGCATACAACGGCATGTCGGAGGGATATTCTCACTTTTTCAATTGGTTTTTCGTTGTTCGCGATCCCTTTTACGCAATTCCAGAGTCAATAGCACCGTTTGTTATGCCGATTTTGAATATTATCATATTTTTTGCGGTAGAAATTATAATACATACTATTATTTGGGTAGTTCAACGCAGAAAAATTTCAAAACCGCGTTAAGTTCAAAGCTAAATGAAAACATTAAAAAATCCAACTCGTGTGAGTTGGATTTTTGTTATCCTAAAGACTCAAGGCAAGCATCAAGGCAAAAGAGAGACTCGGCTCTTCCCGTTGCGCGGTCTTTGTTCCACGGCTCGTAGCTGTGGGAAAAAAGTATGTTTTCGACCCTTTCGTCGGACTTGACTCTCGCTACCGTTTCGATATATGCCTCTCGGTTTTGAGTGTAGCAACGATATTTGTCGACTCCCAGCCCCTGTAATCCGTCACCCGAGATCAGCGTTCCGGTGCGAGTGTCAAGGATTCCGATACAGTCTTGAGTATGCCCGGCCATAGGGTAGGTTGAGATGCCGTCAAATATCTCCTTGACCTCTCTTACCACCCGATATTCGGCGCGTGGAATAAAACACGCTGAAGCCCTCCTGCATGATCGCCGTGCTTGTGAGTCAAAATCAGCATTTTTAGGTCGGAAAGCTCATAATTCATTTCTTTAAGCGCAGGAACGATGCGATCGTCAACGTCTTCCGAAGTGGTTGCGCAATCCACAAGCGCCGCGCCATTTGGGGTTTCGATTAAAAACACAGAGGTGTATATTTGATCAAAGGGAATTTTGAGGCGGTATATCCCCGTAAATTCTTCATAAAAATGCGTCATTTCAATATCTCCAAGGTGTGATCCTTTTTTGTTTTTTGATTATGCTATGATTATAGCACAGGAAAATCAAAAAGTCAAGGACGCGCGGTGTTGCAAAAATGTGAAAATATAATCTTCAAGCGCGGCAACACATAAATTTTTATGCAAAAAATTTAAGGTTTTGTTGACTTCTTATTTTTTGCGTGTTATAATGGGTTAAGTTAACAAAGGCGTTGACGCTTCAAAGCCGTCGCACCTTGTGGCCGGACGCTTGAAACCTAAAATGTTTTTTGCAAAAAGGAGAAACTATGCTTAATTATTCGATTATGAGATTAAATGAGGAGCATATTGAAGAATATTGCAAGGATGTCGAATATCAGGTCAAACACGGAATCTGTACTATGCCTCTTTTCTGCATGACGCTGACCCCTGAGGGCGATCCCGCGATCGACAAGGCGGGTATGCTTTGCGATTCCTATGAAAAATATAAGGCGAAGCTGGACTTGGTCGGAGTTCCCTCGGGAGTTCTTATTCAGGCTTCGATCGGACACGGCTGGAAGCTGAACGCTCCGTCGGCGTTTCAAAAGTACGTGGGCCTGAGCAACGGCGCAAGTCCCGAGGTCTGCTGTCCCATGGACAAGGGATTTCAAAAATACATTCGTGACGCGGCTGCAAGAATAGCTTCGGTACGTCCTGCTCACATCATGCTTGACGACGATTTCAGACTTATATTCAGAGCTCAGAGAGGCTGCGCGTGTCCGCTTCACATGGCGGAGTTCAACAGACTTGCGAACACCGATATAACAAGAGAGGAGCTTTACGAAGCTATTTGCAAGTATGACGACACAGCGGCTCGTTACAGAGAAATATTTATAAAGACTCAGGTGGATTCGCTGATAGACTGCGCCAAGGAGATCCGCGCGGGTATCGATTCGGTCGATCCTACTATCCCCGGCTCGTTCTGCCTTTGCGGAAATAGCGCGGAGGGAGCTTATGAGATAGCCAAGATCATGGCGGGAGGGGGAAATCCGATAACCGTGCGTCTTAACAATGCAAATTATTGTGCGCGCGACCCAAGAAGCTTCGCGCACGTCATGCACCGCGCGGCGATCCAGATTGCGGCTCTTGGCGGCAAGCCCGACGTTATCCTCGCCGAGACCGACACCTGTCCTCAAAACAGATACTCGACCTCTGCGGCGATGCTCCATTCCCACTTCACCTTCTCGATACTTGAGGGCGCCAAGGGTGCTAAACATTGGATTACCAGAGGAATGTTTGAGCCGACCAGTGGCAGGGAATACCGCAAAAAGCTTGAAAAATATTGCGGTTTTTATCATGCGCTTGCCGAGATCAACGACGATCTGACATGGCTTGGCTGTAAGGTTCCCGTGTCTCCCAATCCCGCCTACATTCTGTCGTCCCGAGACTTTGAGGCGGAGGGCAACGGCTGGTATTCTCACGTCCTTGACCGCTTCGGTCTGCCCATGCATTTTTCAAACAACGGAGAGGGCGTTTGCTTCTTCGACGGCAGACGGGATAAAAATTTCACCGACGAACAGATCATAGAATTTCTTTCGGGCAAGGTGGTGCTTGACGCGGTGGCGGCTGAGGGCTTCATCTCCAGAGGATTTGGTAAATATCTCGGCGTTGATATAAAGCACCGAGATCCGTCGGCTAAAAATGCCAGCGGAGAGATATTATTTCCCTCAGGAACATCAAAGGCACCGTATAACGTGCGTGAGATCATTCCGCTTTCCGACGACGTGAAGCATTATTCTGAAATCTATCATCTGCGTGACGGAGTACACAAGGACGTTATGTTCCCCGGCGTTACGTCTTATAAGAACGAGCTTGGCGGCATGGTCGTGGTGTTCGCGGGCAACTCATGCTTTGATCATAACCTCAATGAGGCGTTTTCCTTCCTTAACGATAGCAGAAAAGGTCAGCTTGTACAGATCCTCACCGATCTTGACGCGCTTCCAATATATTATCCCGATGACGGCGAGACACTTATGAAGGCGGCGAGAATGAAGGACGGCAGACTGCTCTGCGCTCTGCTTGATATGAGCCTTGATCCCATAGAGGAGCTACCCTTGGTTATCCGCCGCGACGTAAAAGACATCAAGCGTATCACTCCCTGCGGAGAATACGAAAGCGTTCCTTTCACAAAGGACGGCGACAGATACACGCTGTCGTTGACTGTCGCGCCTTTCGATCCGCTGGCGCTTATTATTGAATAACACAAAAAACAGTCTCTTTGTAGAGACTGTTTTTTTATTTAAATCTCCGTCCGTTCGGGTAAAAGGCTTATGGGGAGAAGTCATATCGCGAAAATCCGCGCTTTTTAAATTTCATGATAAATAGGGTTGCAAAAAAGCAAAAACTGTGATATACTAATATCTGCGTTAATAATTTAATAATGATCTACCCGTGGCACAGCTGGATAGCGCGTCAGACTCCGACTCTGAAGGTCAACGGTTCGAATCCGTTCGGGTAGACCAAACAAATATGGGGGACACCGTCCCCCATATTTGTTTGGTCTGCTCGATTGGTCCAGAGAAATGCAACACCACGCCTTGGCGTGCGTAAGGGTTCTGAATCCGTTTTCCATTTACGCAAAATACCCGATTACAGTTATTGCTATAAAGAATATTCCCGACGTGATCGCGCAGATCATTGTGGGTCGGTGGGAGAAGACTCGCTTCAGCTCTCTGCCAATCGTCTTGAAGGCGAACACGGGCAGGGAGGATTTTTCTTCGCCGCTCTTTATTTTGTCGGCTCTTGCTTTGAAGACGCGCGCCCCCTCTGCAAAGAAAAGCGCGGATGCGATAAGCCAAGCGGCAACGACAATAATTATCAGAAGCAGTCTGTTCTGTGCCGACAAAAAGTATTTTGCCACGTTGGTCTGCAAAAACAGAGCATAGAGATTGAAAACGAAATGGACGATCATACACGACCAAAGCGTACCTGTGACGCAACGGACAAAGCAGTACGCGATACCGCAAAAGATGGCTGGAGGCAGACCTGCAAACGAGAACGCAAAAAGGGAAGATATGACAGTGGACACCACTATTGCCGTGGCTTGACTGATGCGTGAAAAGCGTGAATAGATAAATCCTCTGAACAGTATTTCCTCAATAAACGCAGGAACGGCGGCATAAACGATTATAAGGTAGGGGTAGGTCGAGGTGTATTCCCCCGCTCCCGCCGTGAATGAGCCAAGCAGTGTAAATCCCTCGGAGATGGGGTGAGCTCCGCCTAACGCGAGGTTTATTACGAGCGAGGTAGTGATCATAAACAGTGACGTGAATATTATGAGAAAGACGTTATCCGCCCGAAGGCTGCGGCATCCTACCGAGCGTAGCATATAGACGGGAGACCTTTCGGGAAAAACCACCCTCATACAAGGATAAAGAGG
>JAZUAS010000120.1:0-6887 GCA_045638125.1 Eubacteriales bacterium
AGCTGATGGTGATACTGATGGCCTGCTTTTTACCGTCCAACGTATGGAACACGTCATCTGCACTGTCCGATTTGTCTGAGATCATAGACTGAAGCAAATCGGTATTGGCTTTGAGGTCACAGGCTGCGAACTTGCCAACAACGTCTTCTTTCTTTGTGATGACATTGGCAGGAAGTCCGGTACTGCCTACGGTTACGATTTCGATATCGCTCTCTTGGATCATATGTCCCTGAACGATATCACTTTTGAGTCTTACGATATCGGTGCGGCTGTCCGACAATTTATTGACCAACGGTGCTACCGCAAAGGTCACGACGAGGGCAAGCACAATACAGACAATACCGATAATGGTTCTGTTTTTCAAAGTATTTCTACCTCCTGATTAGATGATATAGGCAAGCATGGCTCCGATTGAAAGGAACGGAACAAGAGGGAATGCTTCTTTCTGATCCTTTGCGTTCACTCTGTTGTAAATTGCCATGACGATGACCGCAAGAAGCATACCGACGATTAAGGCGAACACGCCTTTGCCCGCACCGAGCATAAACGCGAGGGCTGTGGAGATCTTCAGATCTGCACCTCCGCACGCTCGGCTCGGTCTGATGATGGCGAGAGCAAACTGAGGAATGAATACGATCATCGCTCCGATCAGCATGGAGGGCAGATTTGCCGCTTCAAAGCCGACAAAAGATAGAATCAGAAGCATTATGGATATGCTGTCAGAAACCTTTCTCGTTCTCAAATCCGAAAGCGAGGCGGAAAGCAAAATGCAAAATAACAGCATTCCCTTTATCTGCTCAAGCAACGTTCCGCAATACACAATAATTCCGATACCAAATACAAAAGCCGCCGCCAATACGGGGAGCAGTTTTTTGGGTAAAGCGTGAAAGTTTTGAGCCGCTGAAATGAAGAAAACAATAAGAAGAAAAACCGATAGTAATATTAAAGGTCGGATTAAATCTGTAAACGAACCGGATAATAGGTCGTTTGAATAATAAATAGCAGGTAATGTTTCAGGTCTGATCATAATAGCAGTCACCTCGAATATTCAGTTTGGGCGGTGTATTAAAACACCGCCCGTATGTTATATTTAGCCCTTGAACTCAAACAAATCTCTGATCTTCTGAGTAACAGTGGGCATTATCGTGGTGTTGAACAGAGCGTAAAGTCCGCCGAGAAGCAAAGCGCCGATGACAACTGCTATGAGGATCTTTACGCCGGAATCCACATAGCCTTCACCGCGGACGTTCTCCAAAGTTGTTTTTGCACGGATTGCAAATGCGTTGAATTTTTCGGAAACTTTATTAATAAACTTTTTCATATAATTACCCCTTCCTTATCCCTTGTAATTGAACAGATCCTGAATTTTCCTTGTAACCGTAGGCATTATAGTGCCGTTAAAGAGCGTATACAGGCCTGCAAGGAGCAGAGCGCCGAGAACCACTGCTATAAGGATCTTTACGCCGGAATCGACGTAACCTTCGCCGCGTGTGTTCTCTATTGCGGTTTTAGTGCGTACCGCAAAACCGTTAAGCTTTTCGGAAATTTTGTTGATGAGTTTTTTCATAAATAATACCTCTTTTTCTTTCTTTAATTTGTTTTAATGGTGTTTTCGTTTTCGCTTATGTTCTTCAAATGGTTTTCATAAGCATCTTCAATTGCAGCAAAAAGTGCCGCTCTGGCTTTGGCGTTAAGAGGATGAGCGATATCCACACGCCGTACTCTACCTTGTTCACCGCTCCATTTTTCGCTGGGCATAGATACAAATCTGCCCTTTTGTCCTTCGATTAGTTTCACTTCGTGGATGACGAACTCGTCTTCCAACGTTACGTCGAAGACTGCTTTGAGTTTGCCGGTGTCAAAGGTTTTCTTTACTTTTGCGTTAAAATTCATTGTGAGCCTCCTTTCCAAAAGATTTTTATATAAAAAAAGCGGAGCCACGTATTATCACGCAACTCCGCATTTAGCTTAATTGAAGCCATAAACCATATATCTTATACTGTTTGCAACATCGGTATCCGAAATAACTTCGGGTACCGCAAATTTATGTGTATATTTCTGTATTTGTTCATCGGTAAGGTCGGTAGTACCGCCATACCCATCATCCGCGGCGATCAGAATAGGTCCTGCATATATCTGCCCATTGATAGTTCGATTTCCTTCCATCCCAATCAGTTTTGCTTCTTCGTTACCAATAACGAAAGCATTGTCATCGAAAGGATATGTGCATTCGATAAGACCTTTTACTGCTTGCTGCAGCGGCTCAAGACCATCGGGAATTATCATTTCATAAGGTACTTTTTGAGGCTCTATAACCAACATTCGATGACCTGAAATAGGAGGAATCTTTGAAACATCAAATGATTCAAGTTTTTTGAACCCAATAGTATTACAATAATAGCACCCCGCAGAAATGCGATTTTCATTTTCGTAAATACATACCACGTCGCTAACTGAAAGAGAGTGTCCGTTGTATCCGATCGGATGCTCGCTATTCAATTGATCATATATGTCTTCAAGCGTCCCAGCACGAACGTAGCCGTCATACACACATTTGTAAACGGATTCGTCTATAGATCCAACTGTTTTTACTGCATCGTCATAACATCGGAACATCAGATCCCTATGGTCTTTATTTGCATCAATTTGATATACTCGTATCTTCATATTTCACCCCTGATTTTTCTGTGAGGGACAAGTGAGTTCTTGGCGAATCCTATCCCAGTTTGCCAAAAGATGAAAAAGCGTAGCTTTTTGCTTTTCCGCAGGTAATGAATCGATAAAATCGCATATTGCATCCTCATCCGGTCTTATCGGAGCAATACTCGTATTATTACAGCAGTTATCGCAAAGTTTTTCTTTTCGGACTATAACCCCTCTGTCGGTTTCTTCAAATGAAATGATATCATTGAATGAAAGCCCCATATTAAAGCGTATATCATACGGAATCGTAATGCGTCCCTGCACTCCAAGTGTCTTAAATCTCTTCATATGTTGTCTCCTTTTTACACTTGTTAAATTGAGCGAAACTCGGGACATCTTCGGGCTTCGCATAAATCGGTCAGCGAATCATCATATGGGAATCCGGAAGTTGCATCGTAAAACCCGCAAAGATAACCGTGAGAGTATCCGCTCAATCTCCCTTCTGCGTATCCGTCTTCGTATGTTTCCTCTGCAAAAAGCAAATCGCCGGAGTCTGAAATGTCAGATTCCGGCAAGGTTTCAACAATAAGCGTACCATTGTGAAAATGCACGCAAAGTGCGGTATTATCATCTATACCGTATTGCACCAGTGTTTCTTTGGGAAGTTTGATTGAAAGTTTTTTGTTGCTCATAAAATTTACCTCTTTTTATTTAGATTCATTATTAGTGTCAAACATAGTCAATTGGCGTAATGAATTAAGCCTTTCCGATGTATCGTAGTTGGAAATAATCAGCTCGGCATATTGTTTACCCGATTCATATCGTTGAGCAATGTTTGAAAGTCTTGTGGTTTCTTCGATAGAAATACCGCGTCGGGAATAGATATCTCTTATTTCTTGGCAATCGTTATACGAAAGAAGGAATTTCCCCTGAATGTTACACAATGCATTTGCCAATCGCTCGTGGTCATTTCGGGTGAATCCCACATCTTCGTAATAGTTTTCGGTTTCGTAATAGGGCGGATCGCAATAGAAAAAAGTTTCGGGTCTGTCATACTGTTTGATCAGTTTTTCAAAATCTTTGTTTTCTATTATTACTTTTTGTAGCCGTGCACAAGCTTGATTGATGAGCGGAAAGTTGTTCCACATAGAATGAGGCTGTGCTCCAAACGAATCCAATCCGGACGCATAGCTGTATCGTATCAACTGATAAAAATAAGCTGCCCGAGTAATATCGGGCAGCTCTGTTTTTGTATGGAGTGTTTTTCTGATACTATCAAATTCAAGACGAGAATTCAAAGCATATGTCAGTTCCTCTATTAATTCGCTTGGATGATCGCGTACACATCGATACAGATTCGCGAGGTTAGGATTGAAATCGTTATACACTTCAAAATCCTGTCCGGGAAGTTTGTGAAACAGCACCCATCCTCCGCCGCCGAAAACTTCTACGTATCTTTTATAGTCGAGGGGAAAGCGCGCAAGTATTTCGTCCCGCAAGGCTTTTTTACCGCCGATCCAACTCATAAAGCTATTCACGAAGCAAACACCCCAAATCGTCGTTATGGTCCTCTGTTTCGCAAATAAATCCGCCAAGGCGGTTTTCAACGTAATCTGTTAACCAAGTCCCGCCGAAAGTTTCGTGAGAAGCAAGACGCCAGATGGCGAGCTTACCTATATTTAGCTTAACGTCATCCGTAAATTTGAAAAGAATATTCGTCAAATCTTCGTGCTTAAACACCGTAAGCTCCGAAAATTGCGTGCCTTCAAGCAGTATTCCTTCTTTTGTGAGAATATCGTTAATACCGTTGAGCCACTCATCCAGACTCCCGCCACACCCCTGAAGCACCAAACCTTCAATATCTTTCATACGCCGAAGATCGTCGGTTAACGCAATAATTATTTTACTCAATATCGATTGCCTCCTTTGTTTCGAGGTTTCCCGATGTGTCAAGGGTTAATCCGTAATCTTCAAGCGTGTGTCCCCATATAGAAGCTGCGGTTTCGAGATGCTCCTTTTCGGTTTCGGGATAGTCGTGATCGATCATCTCACTACCAAGGTAGGTTTGACTGCCGCATCCTTGCCATAGATCCTCGTTTGCCCATCTGTGCTTGATGGTAACCTCGGGATACATTTTGGAGAGCTTTTCAATGATCGGGTGCGGCGCAGACCAGGCTGTTTGGAAGCTGATCTCGTTACCGCCGTCGTAATCGTAAGCGTTATACGAATTCCACTTGGTATTCCACGTATCACCTCGGGTACGCCAATCATACCATGTGGTGGCACCGTACTGCATGAGATTCTCGACTGCGGTTTTTCCAAGTTGCAGAAGCTCGTCTTCGCTGTGATACAGGGTTGCTTTCTGTATATCGTCCGGTGTCAAGGCGGCATTATGGCGAAGGAATGATCGGGAGCCGTTTAAACGCGCCACCAAGGAGATGAACGCCACAGGATCCATCTTCTCTTTGCCGTAATATCTGACACTTGGGTTTACGGATGTGAGATATAGGTTAATTCCTCGAACGGTGCTGCTACCATTTTCGATATCCAAGCTTGGAGGCATAGGTGTGATCTTATTAAAATCGATCGTACCGATGCCTGTTTGCTCTTCTCCAGAGCTGTCATCATAACAAATGGCTGAAAGGATTTCTTTCAGTCTTTCCTCGGGACATTCGAATTCCAAACGGTTTATTACGTGATTGGGCATTTATTTCCTCCTTGTTTTTTTATTTAACGTTGACCGTGCACAATCAATAAAACGACTCAGCTTTTGTAAAAAAGTAACGTTACGGATAGATTCGTATACAGACTTGACTTTTCCATAAAAACGAAGTTTTCTATCTTCTCTTTCAAGCTTACGTACTTCTTTCGCCAACTTCCGTCCGATAGCGGTCACTACGTTTGTTGTTACAGAGTTACCTGCCATCTTATATAGCTGTGCTTCGGGAATTCCGATTCTGACAAGCTTATTGAACTGCTTGTCTTTATAACCTTGCAGTCGGAAGCATTCCTTAGGCATCAGCCTTCGCACACGTCCGTTGTATTCCACGCCGTGTCTGTCCATTGCTGTAAGAGTGAACATCGGCTCATCGGGTTCCTTCATCCTTCTTCCTTGCTGTCTTATGTTCTCTCTTTCGGGAGTCAGCACGGCTCTTGCGCCTGTGATTATGACGCCTGAATGCTCTCCTTTCCGATTGCTTATACCCGAATCCTGCCTTGCGGTGATACATCGGGCTTCGTGCGTAACCTTGGGATTAGCATTCATATCTACGAAATAGAGTCCCGTTTTCGCTCCCCAGCCACCGCCTTGTGAAGTCAGACATGTGCTTGCTCCTTTAATTGAGGAGACTCTTTGTCCTTGTCCTCCGGATACAACTTGCTTAAGAGCCGTTCCATTGCTCTGGGTGAGAGGAAATATTTTTCCGGACAGTCGGCTATCAAGATATCCGATAATATATATCCTTTTTCGCTGTTGCGGGACTCCGAAATTCGCGCTGTTAAGCACACACCATTCAAGAGAATACCCCAGCTCATGAATCGCGGTGATGATAGTTCCGAAAGTTTTCCCCCCTTCGTGATTGAGTAACCCCGGGACGTTTTCGAGGAGAATATAAGGAGGTCTCCTGGCTTCAGCCACTCGGACGATTTCATGAAAGAGCGTGCCTCTTGTATCAGCGAAGCCGAGTCTTCTGCCGCTGACTGAAAAAGGCTGACAAGGGAATCCGGCGCAGATAAGATCAATTTCGGGGAGTTCTTCGCAGTTGATTCGGGTTGCATCGTCACAAAAATATTCACCTTCCGTTTCGTATAAAGCTCTGTAGGCTTTCTGTGCGAATGGGTCAATCTCACACCAGCCAACAGGCATAAAAAAATCGCCGGCGTTTTTAAGTCCTGTTCTGAACCCGCCAACACCGGCGAACATATCCAAATATTTAATTTTTCTCATTCAAGCCTCACCTCATCATTTGGACTTGGCTCGCTAACTGCGTCGATCATATCTGCTACCTTTTTGGGGCAAAACAGCCAATCCACGTGATGATCAGTTTCCAACTCGGTCGTGTACCAATATTTGTACGGGACGAGCTTATGGATCTCGTAGAGCACTTCTTTGTCCTCGCTCTGATCGGAGAGAACACCTCGGGGTGTGAAAAAGTTTGTTCCCCAATGCTCACCCGAAGAGCAAGCGTCGATATCGAGCAGTGCGGGATAGATATTGCCGTCCGCTGCCTGAACGACGCCGGGGA
>JAZUAS010000121.1:0-13944 GCA_045638125.1 Eubacteriales bacterium
TAGGCTTACTGTTATACAGCGAACCGATGACTACACAGTTCCGAGCACAGGAAAGAAAGTCGCAAGATGGATTTGCGAATGTTCTTGCGAAAAGCACACTCGATTGGTGGTGTACGGCAACAACTTGAGAAAAGGAAATCCAAAGTCGTGCGGGTGTTTGCAGAAAGAAAAAACACGAGAAAAGCACTTCAAAGGAAACAGGTACGAGTTGCGAGAAGGATATGGAGTACTTTGGGAAAACAACACAAACCAAGAAGTGTTTTTCGATATAAGCGATGCAGAAAAAATACTTCAGCATACGTGGTCGGGAGATGACTGGGGGTATTCAGTAGCATCTGTTGACGGAAAACGAGTGCGAATGCACGTTTTTTTGGGATATAAGGGGTGCGACCACAAGGACAGAAACACAAAAAACAATATGTCTGAAAACCTAAGACCTTGCTCAAACCGTGATAACTCCAGAAATCGAACCAAAAGAAATGGATGTTCGAGCCAGTATATAGGTATCACTTATGCGAAAGATAGAAAAAGGTGGAGAGCTTATATCCAAACGGAAAAAGGAGACCAGAGGCTCGGAGATTACCTGACGGAAGAAGAAGCTCTGCTTGCAAGACTTAAAGCCGAGAAAGAATGCTTTGGAGAGTTTGCTCCACAAAGACACTTGTTTGAACAATACAAAATATAAGGAGGAATTGATATGAAAATTAAAACGTGGACGATTTACGAACAAACTGGGTACAAGCCCATCACCACATTTTACGAGGACTTCTCGATAGCAGACTGGTTCGGAGAGAGTGCTATCCGAGATACCTTTAACCGAGCGTTCAAGCATTGGAAGGAAGATTACAAATTCCTTACCGAGCTGGTAATGGCTCTTAACTGGAAAATTTGGGAGCACTACGAGTCCAACGAGAAGTATGCCAAACTCTACAACGAGTTGTGGGAAAAGGCAGACCTGTACGCAACATCACACCTGAAGGGCGAAGAGCTCAGTTACTTCTATAGAACTACGGATTGAGGAGGAAATCAAGATGAAAAAAGGAACTACAATATATGAAGCAACACAAGATTGGGTAAGCAGTTTTAACGCTTTTCCATACAGTATGATTGAAGCTCTTATGAAATACGACATAGACAGTTGGCACGAAGTAACAAAGCCGAGAGTGGGAGATAGAGTTTATGTCTTTTCTTTGCCCGAAGGCTATGATGGAAACGAGCATAGCGGAGTGATCGAAAACATTGAAGATGATGTCTTCCTTATAGAATTGGATGACGGAACCACCATTGAAATAGGTGAAGAAGACTTTGAGGTAGAGTATGACACCTTACTCCCAATGTGGGGAACGCTATGGTCTATGGGCGATAGTGCGGATGACTATTGGATAGAAGACCTTGACGGCATCCAATGTTTAAGCAACTGCGGCTTCCGTGTTTACGAACACGATGAATGGGGTTACTTCTTCGGAATTGACGGATGCGGATATAGTTTCTACGAAGAACACTGGATACCGTTATACAAGGCAAGAGGATTAAAGTGGCACGATGAAAATATTGAGGAGGCGGTAATATGATAATCACGAAACAGAGACTTGTAGCATTGCTCTTCAATGCAATCTGGGCTGACGGTGTAGAAGAAGATGAAAAATTCAAAGAGAGCATTGGAATTACGGACGAAGAGCTTCAGGCTATTATAAGTGGTAATGTTGAGTATGGGCTTACCCAAGAGGAACGATACGAGATAGTTCGTGAGGTAGACAGATAAGATAAGCTCAATGACATCATTACCAGAATAGAGGAACTGGATGAAGATGAAAGTTCTTACCTTAACGGTTTTACAGCCGAAGAAATTAAAAAAGACAAAGGTTTGCTGGACGAAATCCTTCGCAGATACGAAAAGGCAGAAGGATGGGTTGACAACAGCGACTACTGGTATCTCATTGATGATTGCATCAAGGATGCTTTGAAAACAGAACGGAGGATAAAGGTATGATGGACCACGATGAGTTTTACGAAAAAGAATGCCTCGGTCGAGTGAAGAGGATAGCACAGATGCTGGATGACCTGCACGAAAATCCTTTCGACAAGGACGAAGCGGAGATATTCGTTCAGGACTGGGAGAACGCTTGGCAAACCGAGTTGGAAGAAAAGTTCTACGAGGTTAACGGTGACGATGCAGAACCCGAAGTCGATTTCTACGAGCTTGAAGGAGAAAAGCTGATAGAAGCAATCAAGGAAAACGGCATTGAATACGATGAGGACGATGTGGAAGAGTATCTTGAAAAAAAGGACAAGCTTGAAAACTGCGAGTGTTGTACCTTATCCGAGTATTTCGATGACGTACTCGACATTGAGTACATAGTGGACAGGAACAAGGAATACCGAGGGGCAAACATCACCATAGCAACTGGAGGTCCCCACATAGAGGTAAGAACTCAAGACAAAGATGTAAAGCTTTGGTGGGGTGGCAAAGAAGCATCGTGGGGGCTGAGATATGATACGGTCAATGCGATAGATGACATCTTCGAAGAGATGTACTCTTGGTAAGGAGAAAATATGGACAAGGTTGTTTTATCAAGTCAGGACATAGAATGGCTGCTTGAGTGGCGAGACGAGCACAAGGATGAAGTAAGAATGATGCCAGCCCCTCTCAAGGCGGTTGAGATAATCTGCAAAGATACAGGATGGCTCATAAAAGGCTTCAGGGACGGACTCGACCTCAAGCTTCATATAAATCACGGGGGAAAATCCCTCGGAAGCTCCAAGTTCAAAATCGGAGCTTCTGGGAGCCTCACAACAATGCCATCGAAGGACAGAATGCAGTTGGAGCAAACCGACAAGCAGTCAGTTCTTACAGTCTATTGTTCCTTGATGGCATTGATGACCTTCGGCAATATGGGAGCAGATCAGGAGCATCCTGAAACACGGAAGAGGTCAGGTCAACCACACAAGGCTCATAAAGGCACCGAAAAAAGTAAAAATAAACCAAGCACAACTTACATATTACGAAAAACACCAAAAGGCTTACAGGCGGTTTCTCAAGGTTCCCACGCAAGTCCCGGATTTGAATTTACTGTTCGGGGGCATTACAGGCACTATAAGTCAGGTAAGGTAGTTTGGGTATCCGAGTTCACCAAGGGCAACGGAAAGAAAAAAGATAAGACATACAAGATAGGGGTAGAAAAATGAAAATGAATAAAGACCGAATGAAATTCGTGCTGAACACGGCAATAGAAGTTGTAGAGGATATGCTTCGGGAGATGTGTATGGCAGAAGACGAGGTACACGATTTCATCCTAACTCAGTTTGAGATAGACGAAGATGAATACAACTATATCACAGGGGGAACAAAAGAATGAGTTTCAAAGACGATTTGCTCGTTGAACTTCTCGGATGCGGATACGCAGATCTGTCAGTTCTTGAGGATTGCCGATATGACTTCTCGGAAATTATAGAGGAGTGCTACGGAGTGTACGGAAAACTGGAACTGAACGCTCTTGCAAGGATAATGTTCGAGTTCGGCATCAGGGAGATAGGGGATTATGTCAACGACAGGATAAATAGCATAACGTATGGCGTGGACGAAGAGGATGAAGAGAATATGCTCTCCGAAGAGTTGAAGGAAGAACTCCACGCTTTGAGGAACCTTGACGTGTACGAAGATATACAGAGCTTCCATAACTACCTCGATACAAGTATCTGGGTATGCAACCACAACGAAACGTATGAGAAATATCTCGGTGAGGCTCTTGAAGGGTTCGCAAACAACACGGGGTACTGCATAGATTTACGATAAGGAGAACGAATATGAGAACGATGAAAACAAGTGCTGGAATAATAACAACTAAGTTTTACGATGATGGAGTTGCCAAGGGGGTTCAAATCCTGCTTGATGACACCATAGTAGCGATGCTCGATGTTTACGAACCTGTAGACGGAGAAACACAGGGAGAGGCAAGGGTGTTGGTATATAAGAACACCTATGATGACGACGAGGAAGAAGAGCCGATAGCGTGTATTACCATCAACAGGTGAAGAGGAATAGTGGCACCGAAACAGTCTGTTCACATCTATATGATAAAATGATAGAAAACAACCAAATTGCTGGTAAGAAATCTGTTGTCCCATATACATAGGGGATGCAATGTTTATTAAATGATTATGAGTGAAAAGATAAAAATAATTGCAGTGACAGGCCCTACGGCATCGGGCAAAACGGCACTTGCCATCGAGCTTGCCAAGAGATTTGACGGAGAGATAATTTCCTGCGACTCGATGCAGATATATCGCGGAATGGATATAGGCACGGCGAAGCCTACGAAGGAAGAAATGGCAGAGGTGCCTCATCACCTCATTGACATTCTGCCTGCCGATGCGCCCTATTCCTGCTCTGACTACGTCAAGGACGCCGAGAGAGCGGTGACGGAGATTGCGTCACGCGGAAAGCTGCCGATATTTTGTGGCGGCACGGGACTTTATCTCGACCGTTTCTTGAAAGGCGGAAATGACGACGGCGCGGCTTGCGACGAATCCGTGCGCGAGGAGTTGAAAAAGTTCGTTGATGAAAATGGAATCGACGCACTCCACGAGAGGCTTTGCAATCTTGACCCCGAGTCGGCGGCGACCATACACAAAAACAACGTCAAAAGGGTAATGCGAGCTATTGAAATCTGCCTTGTGACTGGCGAAAAAAAGAGCGAGATCGACAAGAAAAACGCCGAGATAGTGGACAAATACGATCACACGGTAATTACGTTGTCGTTTATGGACAGAGAGCTGCTTTATCGCCGAATAGAAGAGAGAGTTGACAAAATGATGGCAGATGGTCTGCTTGATGAGACCAAAAGACTTATGGACACAGGCGTTTTTGAGCGATCGGTGACTGCGGCGCAGGCGATAGGATATAAGGAATTGTTCCCATATCTTCGCGGAGAAGCGACGCTTGAAGAGTGTGTCGAGGAGCTTAAAGCGGCGACCAGAAGATATGCCAAGAGGCAGGTGACGTGGTTCTCGGGTAAGGATTACGCTCACAAGGTCTACGTGGACGGCGAAAACGGGTTAAAAACATTTGAAGATATTGTAAATTTTTCTTCACAACTCTTTTAATAAAGATAATCTTATGATATAATAATTAAGAGTTTATAAAAATACGGAGCTGAGGCTTAAATTTGGAGAAATGAGAATGAAAAGGACGACTAAAACATATAAGCAGTCTACGGTAAATGCCGTTATTCTCGTTCTTGTGTTCGTTCTGCTTCTCTATCTTGGAGCGCAGCTCTCCAAAAACTTCTCCACAATGGTGTCCACGCAACGCACCCAGGTAATAACCGACGTTGATTATCTGCATCTTAAGGGTTACGTTTTTCGATATGAGTCCCCTATTGCGGTGCGGGGTGAGGGCGTTTGTGATTATCTTTTGGATGACGGCGCCAAGGTGGGAGTTGACCAAACCTATGCGGTCTATTACCGCACGTCGGGGGCAGAGGAAAAGCAAGACCGTCTGGATAGCATCTCTCGACAGATAAGACGCCTTACCTCAAAGGCGGCGATCGGAGAGACGGCGTCCGACCTTTCAGCAATTAACGAGGCTATTTCCTCGTCCTATTATTCGTATATAAACAGTGTGCAGAACGGTAATTTTATGGCGGCTGACCGTCAGGGCGAAGCCCTTGTTGATGCGCTTGTAAATTACAGATCGGTCACGACGGGGTGGAATGACGTAGCGTCGGGTACGCTTGTCGCCCTTGAAGGCTCGAAAAAGGCTCTGCTTGCCGATTGCGGCATGGGCGAAGATCTTGTTGCAAGAGAGGGATTTTATTTCTTCCGGGCGGCTGACGGATACGAGAACGTATTTTCTCCCGAAAAGCTGGACGGTATTTCCGGCGAGGAGCTGGAGGAGCTTGTATCCGCTAATTCGCAGTCGTATAGCGGCAGGGTTATCGGAAAGCGAGTTGATAGCGCCGAATGGTTTTTGGTCGTTCCGACCGATGCCGAAACAGTTATGAGCTTTGCTTATGAGATCATGCCCGAGGAAAGCGAGACCGAAAGCGGCTTAGACGAAACTCGCAGAAATGATGAAGATGCTGCCGGCGAGCCCGAGATCGGATTTTACACGGGAAGCACATACACCGTCACGTTTTTCTCCACAGGAGAGAAGAGTGCCGAAATGAGGCTTGACGACGCGTATATAGACGAAAACGGAAAGGGTTATCTGGTCTTTTCCAGCTATGATCTTACCTTGTCTGCCGAGTTGTCGAGGGCGCAAGACGTTAAAGTGCAAATGAGCTCTACTACGGGATACAGAATACCCACCGAGGCGCTTACCGAGCTTGACGGTGAGGACGGCGTTTATATCCTCATAGGAACGGTCGTAGAGTTCAGACGCGTTACCGTTATTGAGCGCGGCGAGGGATATTGCATCGTCAACACCTACGAAAAGGATAAGGCAGAGCTTGAAAGCGCAGAAAACGAGGGCGATGCGACTGAGCGACCTCCCTATCTGTACGTTAACGACTTGATAATTACGTCGGGAAATGACCTTTACGACGGAAAACTTCTTGATTGATATGGAAAACAAAAGCGATTATTCTTATCTTGACCGAAACGTCAAGGAAATAAAAAATAAGATCTCTCTTGCGGCTTCGGCGGCGGGCAGAGACGAAAAAGAGATCGTCCTTATGTCTGCGGTCAAAAGTGCGGACGTAGACGAGATCAATTACGTTCATCGCGCTCTTGGCGTCTCGGATATTGGCGAGAACCGGGTTCAGCAGCTGCTTGAACGTTGGGATAGGCTCGACAAGGATGGACTTAGAGTGCATTTTATCGGCTCTCTCCAAACCAACAAGGTCAAATACATCATAGATAAGGTCTACCTTATACATTCCCTCGATTCGGAGCGACTTGCCGCCGAGATCGACAAGCAGGCAAAGAAAAGGGGAATTGTGGCACGAGTTCTCGTTGAAATAAATTCGGGAAACGAGGAGAGTAAGGGCGGCATTGAAGCGTGTGAGGCGGCAGACTTCTGCCTCGGTCTTGCACAATACGAAAATATAGAGCTTTGCGGCTTTATGACCATGGCACCGAGGTGCGAGAGGCGCGAGGATTATTTCCCTTATTTTGAAAAGACAAGAGAGCTCGGAAAACACATATGGCAAGATGTGCTCTGCCGCGAGGGCGAGCCGATACTTTCCATGGGAATGTCGGAAAGCTACGAGGAAGCAATAGAGTGCGGCTCTACCATGGTTCGCGTGGGCAGAGGAATGTTCGTCAAATAATTCAGTTGAAAATTTCAAATATAAATCGGCTTATGCCAAATACTAAAAAGGATGGTAACAAAAATGGCAAATCTTTGGTGGAAAAAGAAGCAGGAACCCGCAGAGGAGTTTGATAACACATACTACGGAGGCGAGAATATAAGCACCGCCGACGAGACAGCAGACGATCAAGGCTACGGCGCGTATGATAATGGAGATATCTCTGAGGTCAGCGTTGCATGGAGCGAGGAAGAGGCAAGAGCTATCGCTCGCGCAAACGAGCCTCTCATGAAGAAGACGTTTTATCCCAAGACATGCCAGGATAGCACCGCTATCGTTGACGCTTACAAGGACGGCAGAGTTATCGTTATCTGCGTTGAGGAGCTTGACAAGGAGAACTTTTTACGTCTTTTCGACTACGTAATGGGCGCGGTACACGCGCTTGATGGTGAGCTTCGCCGTGTTGACAGAGATACCGTTCTCGTTCTTCCTTACGGTGTTGAGGAGGATCTTTCGGTAGACGAGCTTGACGAAGCAGAGGACGAGGGCGTTGCCGAGACCGACGACAAGGATGAGGACTGATTCGGATTTGTATTTCGAAATTTGATCGGAGGAGCTTATTTTGCCGCTTTATCCTTTAATTTACGTTTTGGTAAACTTTGTTGTCATTTTTATTGAGATACTTACGCTTGCTATGACTTTAAGAGCCATTTTGAGTTGGTTTTTCGATACTGACGGAAAGTTTGTCAGATTTCTGTACGTTTTCACGGAGCCCGCAATAATGCCTTTGCGAAAGCTTTTCTATAAAATGAACTGGTTTCAAGAGGTTCCGCTCGACATAGCGTATAGCGCGACGTATATCGTGCTTATGCTGGTCCAGCTTTTCCTCAGCTCCGCGGTGACGTGATATGCAGCTTAATACTAACGATGCACAGAAGCTTCTTGCGTCAAGGGTTGAGGATATTCTTCGGCTATCTGATCGTGGGGAGCTTGTGTGCGGTAATTTTTTAACCCCACACGAGGCGGCTTACGTCTTGACGGTGGCACGGGCGCTTCGCTCCGGGGATAGGATACTTCTTTTTGGCGGATATCCCGATGCGGAAAGAAAAAGGCTTATAGCCCTGCCGAGCTTTGTGTCCGAGCTTGACGGCTCTGTCGAGGAAAATGCGCGAACCTATTTTCCCGATGAGATGTCAAGAGCGGTGAGAGCGATAAAAATTCAAGGAAGCGGATACCGAGAGCTTTCCCACAGAGATTATCTCGGGTCTATATTGGCACTCGGCATCGAGCGACCTGCGTTGGGTGACATATTGGTGCAGGACGAGCATAGCGCAGTGGTTTTCTGTACCGACAAAATTTTTGACTACCTTATGAGCGGTATCGACCGAATAGCGTCGGACAAGGTCAACGTCTGTGAATTTGTCCCCGACGAAGACTTTGGCGCGAAAAGAGAATTTTTGCCGATACGCGACACGGTGGCGTCGAAGCGACTCGACTGTGTGGTAGGGGCGCTGACCAATCTGTCCCGTGAAAAGGCGCAAGCGCTTATAAGAACCGGACTTTGCGAGGTCAATTATCTCACCCAGCAGAGAGTTGACGCAGAGGTGAAAGTGCCGTGCGTAATAAGTGCGCGTGGATACGGAAAATTTAACGTTCTTTCCTTTGACGGGGAGACAAAGCGCGGCAGACTTCGTCTGGTGGCGCAAAAATACGTTTGAAAACAATAAAAATCTATATAAACCTAAAAATCTGGAGATTTAACAGCTATGGCAAAGGATTACACAAGTTCCCTGAACTTACCTAAAACAGAGTTTTCGATGAAGGCTAATCTGCCCCAGAGAGAGCCTGAGACACTTAAATATTGGGAGAGCATCGATCTTTATAACAAGATGATCGAGGTCAGAGCCGACGGAAAGGTTTTCTCCTTCCACGACGGCCCTCCCTTCTCAAACGGAAATATTCACATGGGTCACGCACTCAATAAGACCATCAAGGACTTTATCAACAAGTACAAGGCGATGACCGGTCACAAGATTTCCTACGTTCCCGGTTGGGATAACCACGGTATGCCCATCGAGTCGGCTATTCTCAAGAAGAATAAGATCGACCGCAAGAAGATGTCGATTCCCGATTTCCGTTCCGAGTGTGAAAAGTTCGCGCAGGGCTTTATCGACACCCAGATGGAGCAGTTCAAGAGACTTGGTCTTATCGGTGACTGGGAGCATCCCTACACCACTATGTCCCCCGAGTTCGAGGCGGCAGAGGTCAAGGTGTTCGGCGAGATGTTCAAGAAGGGCTACATCTACAAGGGTCTTAAGCCCGTTTACTGGTGTCCCAAGGACGAGACCGCACTTGCAGAGGCTGAGATCGAGTATCAGACCGATAAGTGTACCTCTATTTATGTAAAGTTCAAGGTTGCTGACGATAAGGGTAAGCTCGCTTCGGTTTGCGACCTTAACAACACATATTTCGTTATCTGGACAACAACCACTTGGACTCTTCCCGGTAACCTTGCAATCGCGCTCAACCCCGTAGAGGAGTACGCGCTTGTTAAGGCGGAGAGCGGCGAGACCTACGTTCTTGCAAAGGCTCTTGCAGAGAAGACCATGAAGGCGGCAGGCGTTGAGAGCTACGAGATCCTTGCAACATACGAGGGTAAGGAATTCGAGTTTATGACCGCCGAACACCCCTTCCTTGACAGAAAGAGCGTTGTAGTTAACGCAGATTACGTTACTATGGATAGTGGTACTGGTTGCGTTCACACCGCTCCCGGCTTCGGTGCTGACGACTATCAGACCTGCCGACGCTATAACATTGACATCATCGTTCCCGTTGACGATCGCGGCTATCAGACCGAGGATGCAGGTAAGTTCGCGGGAATGTACTATGCGGCTTCTAACGAGGCTATACTTGAAGACATGAAGGAGACCGGTGCGCTTCTCGCAAGCGAGGAGATCGAGCACGAGTATCCTCACTGCTGGAGATGTAAGTCCCCCATTATCTTCCGTGCAACGCCCCAGTGGTTCTGCTCGGTTGAGTCCTTCAAGGATGCGGCTGTTGAGGCTTGCAAGCCCGTTAAGTGGCTTCCTGCTTGGGGCGAGGACAGAATGATCCAGATGATCCGTGAGAGAGCCGACTGGTGTATCTCCCGTCAGCGTCATTGGGGTCTTCCTATTCCCGTATTCTACTGCGACGAGTGCAAGAAACCTATCTGTAATGACGAGACTATCGAGGTAGTTTCCAAGCTCTTCGGTGAGAAGGGCTCTAACGCTTGGTTCCAGATGGAAGCGGCTGAAATTCTTCCCGAGGGCTTTGTATGTCCTCACTGTGGCAAGGCTCACGGATTTAGCAAGGAGACTAACACCCTTGACGGTTGGTTCGACTCCGGTTCTTCTCACTACGCGGTTCTCAAGCAGAGAGAAGAGCTTTCCTGGCCCTCTGACATCTATCTTGAGGGAGGCGACCAGTACAGAGGTTGGTTCCAGTCCTCACTGCTTACCGCGGTTGGTGCAACCGGCGAGGCAAAGGCTCCCTTCAAGGCTGTCCTTACTCACGGCTGGGTAGTTGACGGCGAGGGCAAGGCTATGCACAAGTCTCTCGGTAACTCGATAAGCCCCGACGACATCGTTAAGAAGTACGGCGCGGAGCTTGTTCGTCTTTGGGCGGCTTCCTCCGATTACCACGCAGACGTTCGTTGCTCGGATAACATCTTCAAGCAGCTTTCCGAGTCGTATAGAAAGATTCGTAATACCGCTCGTATCATGATGGCTAACTTGGGTGACTTCAACCCCGATACCGATATGGTGGCTTACGGCGATATGCTTGAGATCGACCAGTGGATCGTTGCCGAGACTAACAAGCTTGTAAAGCAGTGTCTCGAGGCTTACGACGAGTACGAGTTCCATATCGTATATCACGCTATAAATAAGTTCTGCACCATCGAGCTTTCCAAGCTTTACATTGATATAACCAAGGATCGCCTCTACGTTGAAAAGGCGGACAGTGCGGCAAGAAGAAGCGGACAGAGCGCGCTTTATCACGTGCTTAACGCAATTACTCGCCTCCTCGCTCCCGTTATCTCCTTCACTGCAGAAGAGATCTGGAAGCACATGCCCCACGCAGAGAGCGACAATGCAGAGAGCGTATTCCTCAACGATATGCCTGCGTATAACGCAGCGTTCGCTGACGAGACATATGAGCTTTGCGCGAAGTGGGATAAGCTTTTCGAGTACAGAGACGACGTTATGAAGGCGCTTGAAATAGCAAGAGCTGAAAAGATGATCGGTAAGTCTCTTGACGCAAAGGTTACCGTTTACGCCGATGACGATGCGGCTTACGCAACCCTTTCCGCGTTTGCTGATAAGCTTGCGGAGATCTACATCACCTCTGCAGCATACGTTGTAAAGGGCGATGCTCCCGAGGGTGCATTCACCGAGACTCAGACCGGAATCGCGGTTAAGGTAGAGACTGCAGACGGACAGAAGTGCGGCAGATGCTGGTCTTACTCCACCGAGGGTGTTACCGACGACGAGGGCGGATTCCTCTGCGAGCGTTGCAGAAAAATGTTAATTTAAGATAGATTGCGGGGGAAGGAACTTTTCGAGAAAAGCTTCCTTCCCCCGCACCCCTATCTTCAAAAGCTTTCCCCAAAAAGAAAACTGTGCGAGATGCGTGCGTTTATCTGACAAGGGTTGCAAAGAAGAATAAAAATTCGAAAGGAATTTTATAATGACGGCAATTATTATTTCGGTCATTGTGATGCTGGGCCTTGTTGTTTTGGATCAGGTCAGCAAATATTTGATCGTTTCTGCCTTCGATATGGGTCAGCATATCGGGGCTTTGGAGCTTGATGTTCTTGATGCTATCACCAGAGGACTGAAACCCGTCGAGATCATTCCCGGGGTTCTGAATTTCAGACTCGTCCTTAACGATGGCGCGGCATTCGGCTCCTTGGATAATGCAAGATGGATATTTATGATACTGTCCACCGTGGCGATAATAGCCATTCTTGTGTATATGTTCTGGAAAAAGCCACAGAACAAGCTGCTTTTGGTGTCTCTCACCTTGATAACGGCAGGCGGCATCGGAAATATGATAGACAGAGTGGCTCTCGGCTATGTGATCGACTTTATCGATTTTTGTGCTTTCCCCAAGCTTTGGATGTGGGTGTTTAACGTTGCCGATTCTTGCATTACCATAGGCGCGTGTCTCTTGGCGCTTTGGATGATAATTGACATAGTGAAGGATTATAAACGAGAAAAGGCCAATAAGCTTACTGATGCCAATGCCAATTCCGAGCAAGACGCTGACGAAGCGGTTGAAAACGGTGACACAAATGACCGAGTTGACGAGTAATTTTGGCGTTGCCGAGGAACTTCCGTCCGACGTTTTGTCTCTTTCGGTCGCCGATGATTCCATAGGAGAGAGAATAGACCGATTTATCACAGAAAATGCGGACGTTTCCCGATCTCTTGCGGTAAAGCTGATAGAGAGCGGCGCGGCCACGGTTTTAGGCAAAAAAGTTGAGAAAAACTACAAGCTTCGCAAGGGGGACGCGGTGGAGATAGAATTTCCCGAGCCGACCGCTGACGAAGCAGTGGCAGAAAATATACCTCTTGACGTGGTCTATGAGGATAAGGATATTATCGTTATAAATAAGCAGGAGGGAATGATAGTTCATCCTGCCACGGGTATTTATACGGGAACGCTGGTGAACGCTCTGCTCTATCATTGTGGAGATAGCTTGTCGGGCATTGGCGGCGTTATCCGTCCGGGAATAGTTCACAGAATAGACAAGGATACCTCCGGACTGCTTGTAGTTGCCAAAAACGACGAGGCGCACCTGTCGCTGTCGGAGCAGTTAAAGACCCACGATGTCAGCCGCGTCTACCACGCTATCGTTATAGGGAATATTAAGGAAGATAGCGGCAAGATCGACCGGCCTATCGGTCGTCACCCCGTTGATCGCAAGAAAATGGCGGTCATCACCGATCCTGCGCGTCATGCAAGAGATGCGGTTACGCATTTTGAGGTGTTGGAAAGATTTGAGACTCCCACGGGTCGCTTTACTTACGTTAGGTGCAAGCTTGAGACGGGCAGGACGCATCAGATACGTGTTCATATGTCGTCTATCGGTCACCCTCTTGTGGGCGACGTGGTCTACGGCGGAGGGAACACCAAATTTGAGACGACGAACAAGTCTATTATAAATGGTCAGGCACTTCACGCCAAATGCCTTGAGCTTACACACCCTAAAACAGAGGAGCTTATGCAATTTGAAACAGAGCTTCCCGACTATTTTAAGTCTTTGCTTGAAAAGCTTAGAAAACAGAGCCTTTAATTGAGCTTCAAATTTTGATTTATCTGAGAGTTTATACGTTCATTTCTTTTCTTCGGCGAAAAGAAACGAACCAAAGAACCGCCGCACGGAGGGATAGGGGCGGGTCTTACGAATAAAAAAGCGAACATGCCGCATTTTTATTCGTTTCAACAGCCCCTCCCCCGTGTCCCCCAACCCCATGGGTTAAAAGAGATAAGTTAAGATTATAGCCAAATTAAACTTTTAAATTTAATGAGGCTTTCCTTCGGAAAGGTCGCTTACGCGACAGAGCTTTAAGCTTTAATAAGATCACGGCTACGGTTCAAAATTGAAAGAGGTTTTCACGTCTGTTAAACCAATGAAGCTTATCCAAAA
>JAZUAS010000122.1:0-2219 GCA_045638125.1 Eubacteriales bacterium
CAGGGTGCCGAGATCGAAAAGAAGGTTGCAGAAGCAAGAGCGGAAGCCGGCAAGGGAACCGAGGAGATCTTGAAGCAGCTTGAGGAAGCCAAGGCAGCTCAAGAGGCGGCAGAAGCGGCTCAGGCGCAGGCTGAGGCGATAGCCAAGGAAGCGACGGCAAATCTTACCGAAGCGCAAAAGAAGCTGAAAATGGCGTCTCCTACGGTTACGGAGTTCAAAGCGCTTTTCGAGCAGGTGCAGGAGATCGTCAAGAAGATGAGAGCCAAAATCGAGGTCGTCAGAGCGGAGGACGCTGACACGGCGACAAGGCTTGAGGCGGCGATGAAGGCTTTCGGGGGCAGCTTATGATCTGTGAGGAGTGTGTATTTCACAAGGCGATCGTGGAGCGAGGGCAGGACGTATGTTGTCGGCACGATGATCTTGTTGAGGGAATCAAGGCTTGTGTCAAGGTGGATATGCGCGGGGTATGCGTTCACAAAATGACTCGCTCTGACGTACTCCGTATGGCTGCCGAGCTTGAAGCGAAGAAAAGAGAGCGTGATCGGGCGAGAGAGCTGCTTGACGTGGTTCAGCGAACGATCGCGGGAATGCTGAAAGGCGGCGACGCTTGCGCGAAGGAAGAAGTAAAATGTAAGAGCGAAGAAGGGAGGGGCGATAATGCCGCAAAAATTTAGAATTACATACGAGCTTGATGGCGAGGTGTCGGCGTATCTCATCGATGCGACGAGCAAGTACAACGCTAAGCAGAGGTTTTACAGGATCTTTCCGAGAGCGGAGATATTGAAGGTGGAGGTCAGCGATGAGTGAAATCGAATTGAAGCTGTGTCCGTTCTGCAGAAAGGCTGCGAAGGTTATTGATACGCACGTTTATCTGTCTGCGGCAGTTCGTATCGGGTGTAGCTGTTGCGGGGTCATCACGCCTGCGGTGCTTATAGATCATCCAGCGCACATAAACGGAGAACTCGACGAGAGTACGAGATATACAAGAGATCAGGCAATCGCCAAAGCGGCGGTTGTATGGAATAGGAGGGCGGACGATGAATGATACAGGTTTTACAATAATTCTTTTATTATTTGTCGTTGTTATACCGATTGCAGGCGTGGTTGCTGAAGGGTTAGGTATGAGGCATGCAAAAAAAATATTATCAAAATAAGGAGAAAAAAACAATGAAATTTCAAACCATGAACGCCGTTGTATTGAACGGCAAGGTAACAGAGCTGACGGAGGAGCAGGTCAAGTCAATTATAGATGGGCTTGCGGGGACCGTTAAGAAGGGTGACAGAAGGCTGTCGGATATCAAGGTGGGTGACACCTTCAAGATAGGCAAGCGAGAGTTTATCGTGCTTGAGCAAAGCGGAGACACGACGGCGGTGCTCTCAAGGGATCTTATTAAGGACGAGGTCACATTTGGGGACACTCCGGATTTTGCGAATAGCGAGGTCAGGAAGGTTCTTGCCGAATTTTGTGCTGAACTAGCTACAGAGATAGGCGCAGATGCGTTTGTTGAGCATACGGTTGATCAGACAACGCTTGACGGAATGAGCCATTATGGGATTTCAAAGGCGCTAATGTCGCTTATGACTATCGATCACGTGAGAAAGTACGCTGACGTGCTTGATAAGCATAAGGTTGACAAGTGGTATTGGCTCGTCACTCCCTGGAGCACTCCCAATCGTGGTTGGGAACGCTTGATGTGCGTGGTCGCGCCCGCGGGCGGCGTCAGCGGCGATAATATCGACTACGGCAGCGGCGTGCGTCCGTTTTGTATCTTAAAATCTGATATCTTTGTATCTTAATTTATTTCACGGAGGAATACATAATGAAAAACGAAAAAGTAATGGTGAGCGAGATCGCCGTAGGTGAGACCTTTGTGGTGGCTGGGATAGAGTGGATCAAGTTCCCCGAAAAAGACGGTAAGTTCATAGCGGTGGCGAAAGGATCGCTCGGAGACAAGATTTTTGACAACAATAGCAATGATTTTTCAAAGAGTTCACTTCTCGAATTCCTTGAAGGAGAGATTCTGCCGAAGATCGAGGCGGAGGTCGGAGCAGAGAACGTGCATGAGTTTGAAACAGATCTGTTCTCCCTTGACGGTTACAGAGAGTACGAAAAGATGACGTCAAAAATTAGTCTTCCTACCTTTGATTTTTACCGCGAGAACAGAGAAATATTTGACAAGCATCCTCTTAATGACTGGTGGTGGCTTGCCACTCCAAAC
>JAZUAS010000123.1:0-15447 GCA_045638125.1 Eubacteriales bacterium
AAATTATTCTTATATATATTAATATTATGTGTCTAAATGTCAATTTTTACGAATGCTGAGCATTCTGGGCAATCAATCGAAAATCAAATTTAGAAAAACACTCCATTATTTGCTTTTTTCCTATGTCACCCCCTTGACAAAAGTTGTGTTATGTGTTATACTAACTATTGTTCGTGTTAAGATTATTTTCGGGGTGTGGCACAGTTTGAGACGTTTGCGACCGCCGCCGGTGGCGGATTGAGGGAGCAATAAGGAGTGGCAGTGACTTGGTGAAAGCAAGTTGCTTGCAACGAAGCTTGAACCTTAGTCACAACAGTTAGTGCGCGTAGCGCCAAAATTCAACAATCGGGGTGTGGCACAGTTTGGTAGTGCGCTTGGTTCGGGACCAAGAGGTCGTGGGTTCGAATCCCGTCACTCCGACCATAATAAAAAGAGAGGTCTTGTACCTCTCTTTTTGTTATACCGCGACTGTACGGTGCCATTTGAATCTACCACCAAAATTGCTTGCAATTTTGTGTAAAGGTTCTGAATCCCGTCACTCCGACCATAACAAAAAGAGAGGCTTTATGCCTCTCTTTTTACTTTGATTTTTAAATTTCCTTCATTCCTCTATTGACTTTCGCATAAAATTATGGTATACTATATTTAACATTTAGGTTAAATGTTAAACGAGGAGGTCAAAAAAGTGGCAATACAAAACACTCTGCGCGCACTTTCCGATCCCATAAGGCGGGAAATTCTCGATCTGCTCAAGGGCGGCAGGCTTTCTGCCGGCGAGATCGTGGCGCACTTTGATATTACGGGAGCCGCCATCTCTCGGCACTTGTCGGTGCTGAAGGATGCCGATCTTATCCGTGACACCCGAGAGGGTAAATTTATTTACTACGAGCTGAACACCTCGGTGCTCGAGGATATAATGCTATGGATAGCAACCTTGAAGGGAGATAACGATAATGATAAGAAAAAATAAATGGAAGCTTATAATCTCATCTTTAATAACCCTGCTCCCCATCCTATTCGGAATTATCGTTTGGGATAAGCTGCCCGAGCAGATGGCAATTCACTGGGGTATCAGTGGCGATCCCGACGGCTTCGCCCCCACGGCGTTTGCGGTGCTGGCTCTCCCCATTATTCTGCTTATTATGAATTGGGTCTGCATTCTCATTACCTCTCTTGACAAGAAAAACGGAAATCAAAATCCCAAGATCATAAACGCGACTTTCTGGATAATGCCCGTGCTTTCTCTCTATGTAAACGGCATAATTTATGCCACCGCCTTTGGAATGGACGTTGACATAAAGCTGATCGTCGCTCCTCTTATCGGTATCGGCCTGATAGTTATAGGTAACATCCTGCCGAAATCCACGCTTAACCGCACCTTTGGTATCAAGATCAAGTGGACTCTGGCAAGCGAGGAAAACTGGACAGCTACCCACCGTTTCGCAGGCAAGCTTTGGGTCATTTGCGGTCTTGTTTCCCTGCTCGGCGTTTTCTTCTCCGACATCTATCTTATGATATTCCTGCCTGTGCTTTTGCTGATCGTAGTAGTTGTCCCCACGGTCTACTCCTACCGTCTTTACAAAAAGCAGTTAGACGAGGGGCGAATCACCGAGGAGCAGGTCAAGGAGGCATCCGCCAAGCCCGCAACCAAGATTGTGGTTGCCGTCATTGTTGTAGCGCTGCTTATCTTCTTATCGGTAATAATGTTTACGGGTAACATCGAGGTCACCAAGGACGACGAGAGCTTCACCTTAAGCTCTACTTTCTACGGTGACATTATCGTAAATTACTCCGATATAACCTCCGCGGAGCTTGTAGAGGACAGTATTTCCGGCATAAAGGTCAACGGCTTTAATTCGGCAAGACTTCTCCTTGGCGGCTTTAAAAATGACGAGCTTGGTAATTATGTAAGCTACGCCTACACGGGTAAGTCACCCTGCATCATCCTGCGCACAAAGGATGAGCGTGTTATAGTTATCTCTCTTGAAAATGCAGAGGACACCACCGCACTCTACAACGAGATAGTTTCAAATATTTGAGAAAATTGATATGCATGCAATCAAAACACTAAAGCTGAGCAAATCCTACGGCAAGGCGCGAGGCATCGTGGACCTCGACCTTACCGTTGAGTCGGGCGACTTTTACGGCTTTATCGGCCCTAACGGAGCGGGTAAAAGCACGCTGATCCGCACGCTTTTGGGTCTTATTAAGCCCACGAGCGGAGGCGCTACCGTTCTCGGATTTGATATAGAAAAACAGAGCAAGGACATTCTTGAGAGAGTGGGGTACTTGCCCGGCGAGGTGAATTTTTACAGTGGAATGACTGTCAAGCGTCAGCTCGCTCTGCTCGCCAAGCTCCGCGGCATTGACTGTGCTAACGAGGCGGCTCGACTCTGCGACAGGCTCGATCTTGATCCCGACCGCAAAATAGATGCTCTATCCCTTGGAAACCGCAAGAAGGTGGGCATTATTGCCGCCATCCAACATGCTCCCGAGCTGCTAATTCTCGACGAGCCTACAAGCGGACTGGACCCCTTGATGCAAAAGGAGTTTTACTCTATCCTTGAAGAAAGAAACAAGCAAGGGACTACCGTGTTTTTATCCTCCCACGTGCTCTCCGAGGTACAGAGATACTGCAAGAAGGCGGCGGTCATTCGTCATGGCAGACTGCTGATATCGGACAGCGTCGAAAATCTCGGACATACGGGAGTCAAGCGCGTTTATCTCCGCGGAGTGACAGAGCTACCCGAAATTTTGGGCACTCGCGATATTCAGATCGAGAACGATTCGGTAAAATTCCTGTATAGCGGTGACGCGGGCTCGCTGATCACCCTGCTTTCTTCCCTCCCGATCTCGGATTTTTCGGTCACAGATCCCGATCTTGACGAAATATTTTTACACTACTACCAAGCAAAGGAGGCAGAGGTATGACACTCTTTTTTCACGAGATGCGCAGAAGCCGACTTTCGCTGATAATCTGGTCGGTGGCTCTTTCATATATGCTTCTTATCTGTGTGGTAATCTATCCCGAGATGAAATCGCAGATGGGAGAGCTTGGCGATATGTTTGCCGATATGGGCGCATTTTCCGATGCTTTTGGTATGGAAATGCTGATCGGCGGCGATTTTTTAAGCTATTTCGCCCTTGAATGCGGTGAGATTCTCGGTATTGGCGGAGCTATTTTTGCCGCTATCGTGGGAATCGGATCGCTTTCAAAGGAGGAGAGAGATCGCACTGCAGAGCTGCTTTTGACTCAGCCCCTCACAAGAGCAAAGGTGGTAACTCAAAAGCTTTTGTCGGTTCTCTGCCAGATAATCGTGCTGAATATCGCAACAATTGGCGTTTCCCTCGTTGGAATTTTGGCTATCGGCGAAAATCCCGATGCGAAAAAACTTGCCCTGGTTTTTCTTTCTTATTTCCTGCTCCAGATCGAGATCGCGCTGATCTGCTTTGGAATTTCGTCATTTATCCGCCGTAGTGCGGTGGGAATCGGACTCGGCATATCCCTCGCGTTCTATTTTATTAATATAGTTGCCAATATTTCAAAAGAAGTTGAGTTTTTGAAATATGCAACTCCCTTTGCATACACCGATGCAAGCTATATCCTCAAGAATAGCGCAATAGATTGGAAATATCTCATAATCGGCGGCACTCTCGCCCTCTTCGGCGGTCTTTTCGCCTATGCGAGATATACTAAAAAGGATGTTTTATAATAAAAAAGCGACTCGATGAGTCGCTTTTTTATTTTATTCAAAATTGAATTATCCGATGGGAAGGAACTGAATCGCACAGAACGCGGCATAGATGCAAAGAAGAGATATTCCCTGCCAGCGCGCCAGCTTTCCTCTGATAAGTGTAGGAATAGTAAGGATACCCATAGCGATAAACACAAGGGGTACGTCGATAAGGAGAGATGCATTCATACCGTTAATAACCTTTTCCGCAGGGAGCGCAAAGGGATTGATCGTAACAGCCGCGCCGCTTACCAGCACAAGATTGAAGATATTCGCACCGATAATATTACCAAGCGAAAGCGAGCTATGACCCTTCATAAGTGCAGTTACAGCGGTTACCAGCTCGGGCAAGGACGTACCAAGCGCCACAAAAGTAAGTGCGATAACGCTTTCCGGGACGTGGAGTGCCTCTGCGATAACAGTACCATTATCGACGAGAAGTGTTGCGCCAATAGCGATAACCAGAGCACCAAAGATCATATACACGATATTTGAATTAAGCAAGCCGAGGGTATTCTTGGTGCAAAGCTTGATAAGACCGATAGCAAGAAGAATTACGCCAACGATACCAACAAGGAAATAGGTGCTCATAAGTGCGCCAAAGGTTACCTCCTCGGGGAGCTGACCGATAGCGGGAGTACCGTTAATGAGGCGAACCACAACGTCGATTACTTGTGCGGCGATAAGTGAAACGCCGATAAGAATAAAGCCAAGGAAATCTCCCTTTGTGCTCTGCTCGCTCTCATCCACCTCGTCATCGAGGGCGTCCATTACGTTGTCTGCGTTAGGCTGGGGCTTCATGCTCTTAACAGCCTGAACCACCTGATATGCCATATATCCAACAAAACCAACAAGCAGAACGATACCTACCCAGCGATAAAACTCTCCAAAGAAATATGCAACCAGCGCATAAATGACCGCAGCACCAAAGAAGAAGATAACTGGAAATCTCAAGGATTTTTTATCTGCCTTTGCTGGCTTGATAGCAATAGTAAGCGCTGCTATAAGCGCGGTATTACAAATAATTGAGCCGACAGCGTTACCGTAAGCGGTAGAGCCGCTTCCCTGCGCCGCCGCGGTTGCGGAAACCATTACCTCGGGCAATGTAGTACCAATGGAAACCACGGTTGCACCGATCAGAATTTCGGGTATGCGGAATTTTCTCGCAACACCTGTTGAGCCGTCAACGAACCAGTCGCCGCCCTTGATGAGCAGGAAAAGACCGATTGCAAACAATACTATATTGAAGACTATCATCAATATTCACCTCCGTAAACATAAAACTACGGTTATTTTATCATAATTATTCACCGTTGTCAACATCAAAACTCATTTTAGGTAAAAAACTCGTCCGCCTGCAGAAGTTCTCCGCTCGCGGACGAGTTAGTGCTTTATTTTTACTAAATCAGTGCTTTTTTATAAAGAACCAAGCACCTGCCACAAGAGTGGTGATGATCATAGCACCTGCGCCAATTTCACCGATACAACCAATGATCGGCTTTTTAGCGGGTTGGCCAACATCTTCATCTTGCTCGTTCTGGTCGTTATCTCCCGTAGTGGATTCAGACTTGTCGGGATTAACTACGGGTTCTGTCTGATTTGAGTTTTCGGTATTCTCCTCTGTTGACTCTCCGGCAAGCGGATCATCGATAACGCTTACATTAAAAGGAGAAATTTTAACGCTCACCGATTGGAAACTATCATTGAAGCACTCTCTTACCAAAATATTGAAAGCTGTTTCTCCTAAAGGAGCATTTTCCCCAATCTTAAAAGTAAGCGTAACCAGCGTTCCGACCGCGGTAGAATTGTTGAAAGAATCCCAAAGGATATTCTTACCTTGAGTCATTGTACTCATAACGCTTCCGTTGTTAGCACTTACAAGCTCAAAGCCGTCGATCTCCGGAACGGTAATTATGAGAGCCGCAAATCCGGGATTATTGGTTACCGTAAGAACTACGTCAACAGTATCTCCTCTTACTCCCTCAACGCTTTGAGCTGAAATGTTAAGATTATTCGTTTCGGTGGGGGTTTCTGTTGGGGTTTCTGTTGTAGCTTCAGTTACAACTTCGGTTATAACCTCTGTTGTAACTTCGGTTGTTACTTCGGTTGTAACCTCAGTTGTTTCCTCGGTTGTAACCTCTGTTGTTTCCTCGGTAGTCACCTCAGTAGTTTCCTCAGTACTTTCCTCAGTTGTAATCTCCGTTGTAACCTCGGTTGGAGCTTCTGTGGTCTCCTCAACAAGCGGCTCGCCAAGAACGTTTATATTTATCGGAGAAATTTTTACGGTCACAGATTGGAAATTCTCGTTGTAGCACTCTCTTATGATGATGTTGAAGGTATTCGCACCTGCAGGAGCATTCTCCAAAATCTTAAACTTAAGTATAAGCAAAGTTCCGACTACGGTAGAATCACTGGCAGAATCCCAAAGGATGTTCTTGCCTTGGGTCATTTTCCCCATAACGATTCCGTTTTCAACACTTACAAGCTCAAATCCCTCTATTTTGGGAATGGTTATCATAAGCGCTGCAAATCCGGGGTTATTAGTTACCGTAAGAGCTATCTCAACGGTATCCCCTCTTTCTCCCTCGGCGCTTGAGGCGGAAACGGTAAGACCGTCAGCCGACCCAACGCTCATCACGGGACAAATGCAACCGATAACTAAAATAACCGAAATGATTATTGAAATTCGCTTTAAATTATTCATATTAAGAATTCTTTATCCTTGTTCTCATTCGGTTATCTGAGGACCAAGAACGACAGAGGATTCTCCTGTATCGTAGTTATAGCCTGCCATATACTGGCGAAGCAATATAAGATCCTTTGAGTTTATCACGCCGTCGCAGTTAACGTCAGCTCCGATGGCTACTTCTATACCGTCAATGCCTGCAAGATATTTTCTCAATACTACTATATCGGTTAGAGTTACCTTGCCGTCATTACTTACGTCTCCGTAGGTGAATGTCTTGAAGGTAACACTTCCCGCTGCGACCGTGGTGTTAACACCATCGGCAGAGGTAGTCATAGCATCGATTACTTTGACAGAAAATTCATGGGATTCTCCCTCGCTCATCTCTGTCTTTGCTTTGAAAGCGAGATTGACCAGGGTTCCGTCCTCTGCGGCATCCGACGTATTGCTCCATATAATATGCGAGCCGTTCATCGAAAGCCCATCCATTACTTCTCCGTTAACATATCCCATAAAAGTAAACTTGGAGCGGTCGTATTCGGGCATAATGTCGAGATAGGAAATACCCGTGTTATTTTGAATGTTTACAGGAACGAGGAAAATATCATCGGAATTGATGACGGGGCTTGCAACGCTGATATTTACCATCTCAGATTCTTCAGGAGCGGTTACAGGAGCATACATTCTCGTACCTGCCGTTACGTCATCACGGCTATACAGCATCCATGCATCTGCAAAGTTCGTATCGTAAGCGAATATCTCAGAGATGCTGTCAGCCATACCAACGTATGCTACGTCCATGTATGTGTCTGTGGGAATCTCAACACCATTGAGGAAGTCGATTCTCATATATCTTGTAAGACAGGTTCCGTCTGCTTCCGGCTTAAAGGTTTTAGACGGGAAGGATGCAGCATCAAATATTGCCAGATGCCACTCATCGTCAAAAAACACTTTATGATTGTCTATAACGTAGCCATCAGTACCGGTTGCATTTGCGTTTACCGTACTGGTATACATCTCCATATATGCGCTATCCTGAACTGTCTGCGCTGTTGTAGAGGGCAGTCTGTACTTAATAACCACGTATTTACCTGTGTTTATAGGGTCTGTAGCAGCATAAAGATTTGTATAAAACTCTGTTTGTCCGGCAGCTTTCGGGGTGAAACGAACGAAAGTTTCTCCGCTTGCGTCGGTTTGAGCGTCGGAAGCAGCAGCATTACTGTTTACCATAATGTTCCTTGCGCGAAGGTCATCTCCCGCAAAAAGTACGTTCATATTCTGGAGAGACGCGTTGCTGTCAACACTAAGCTCCCAGCCGTCGAATGCCGTATCAGCGACGACCTTGAATTTCCTTGCCTGATCGCCATTAAGAGTGGTTACAAACGAGTAGGAATATGTTCCGTCCTCGCTATTGTAATAAACACCGTAGCCGTCGTAGCTGTGTCCGTCACCGTTGACGTCGGGAGTTGTAGCCGAACATACGACGTAGTCGACCCACTTACCTTCCATTTCCGACCACTCGTAGATCTTGGGGTCGGTAAGCATTGTAAAGCCGTCGACACGGATGGTCTGGTTGCTGTTATCACCCGAAATAGTAAAGATTGCCTCGGTGCAGTTTGTGGTCTTGACTCTGGGGAGAAATACGCTTTCGACGACCTCCGCGTTTTCAACGGGAGTTATCGTAACAGGTCTCTTCACCAGATCATATCGAACGTCACGAACGTTCTTGTCCTGAATGGTATCGTAGGTTCCCTCCATCAACTCAGAACCCCAAGGAAGAAGGATAGCGTTGATGGTAATGGTATCGCCTGCCGTAAGAGTTACCGCGCCGAGGTTAAGAGACAACGAAAGCTTACCTCCTTCGTCGTTGAGAACGAAGCGAGGGGTTGTATCTGCTTCAGCGATAGAAAATTCGGAGCTGCTTACGATGAGACCTAAGTTGGAATAACCGCCACGGTTGTGATCGCTGGTAGCGCCGTCCATATCAAAGAATGAGAAATAAGGGAAATGGGTACCAAGCGTATACTGCTTGGAGGATCCCTTTGTCTGTGCTGTGGCTACATAACAATGATTGTCATCACCAAGATAACCGACACGCGTATAGAGACCCGTGGGGTCGTTGGATTCCATAGAATAGAATTGGAAATCTCTGCTGAAGTCTGTGAAGCTGACATCGCCAAGTATCTCGTACTTAATCTGATAATAGGTTCTGTTCTCGTCTTCCTGAGGCATCTCCATGTGAGTGTAGGTAACTCTGATATTACCGTCGTCGGAGATATTCTGCATCTCTATCTCGGCGTAGGTAGGACCGTGAGAGGTTATTACGTTATTGTAGTTTTCACTTCCGTTAAAATTACCGTTTGAATCGGTATACATAAGCCACTTATGAACACCGCTGGCATGATGCTGGGGGTCATTGTCATAGAACGGGCAGGACATCGGACGGAAGTCGGGCAGAGTTGAGAAGGTTCTGATGGGAGACTTTGAAGAATACATAGGAGTTATACAGTTAGACTCGGTAACACCCGTAGACATGTGATAATAGGGTGTGCTGAACTGTATCCAGGAGATCTGCTTCAAGGGATATTTACCCCAATTCTCATATAAGTTCACTATAGTATATTCTGCGCTTGAATTTGCATCAAGAACAATGGGAACGATAGTTTCGCCGTAACAGGGGTCGTCAATGTTGAAGAGTCTCGGATTTTCTTCAGCGAAGTTCTTACCGACCTGTACCTGCACGGGGATCATCATCTCATTTGCGTCAAGCAATACGCCACATTCAAGAGACCATGCCTCGGCTTCGGTCATCGCCCATATCTTACGGTCTTTTTCGTCGCCCTTTACGGTAAAGTTTACGTGGAATTTCTTGTTAACCGCTGAAAGAGCAGGCTCGCTGAAGCCAAGATAGCCAGCAATACTGAACTTGTAGATACCGCGGATAGCGTCGTATCCGAGGAACTCACCGTCCGAACCCTCGTGAACGACAATGTTCTCTGCAGTAAGAGGGTCTCTCTCAAGCTCTGCCTCTGCAATGAAGGCAGTGAGGGTATTATTCGTATCGGTATAAATTCTTTGACCTATGTAGAAGTCGTTTCCGTTAGGGACCTCCATGCCTTCATACGAAGGAATGAGAGTGCCGTCTGCGGGCTTGTTGGTCTGTGTTATGACGTAATAAGCGGTGCCGTCTATAGTCTTTTCAGTTACGGTAAGCGTACCGCCCGAATTGTCTGCGGGCATGATATAACCGAACACACCGACGCCGTCAATGCAAAATCCGGCGTACTCACCAGGCACGAAAACGTGGTCGATAACGTCATTCTTGGGGATCTTAACCTCGACACCGAACTCCGTGATGTTCTCTACGGTCTTGGTGGTTGCAAACTGAGTAAAGCTATGCATCTTGTCGGCATAAACGAGGAAGTTACGGGCAACCTGAAGTCCCTCGATCGAATCCCCCGTATCGACCTGAACTACCGCCAACTCGCTGACGGTAAAGGTATCGCCTACACCGCCCGAAAAGTCAAGGCGGAGTCTGCCTATCGTTCCGGAGTAACCAGTGCCTTTGGACATAGGCACCAAATACGTATGCTCTTGACCGTCGCCTATAACGCTGAATGAGACGCTTTTAATTTGGGTAAAGCTGGTCGCGCCGCTCGCCTCATAAAAGAAGGTAGCGCCCGTAATTCCCTCAGAGACGGTCATCTTTATGCTGATATAGTTATAGGTGTCTGCGGAATAGGCTATGCTTTCATATTTTTTGCCCCCTATTTGCTCCAGCCAACCGGCACCGCTCTCACCAAACACTATATAAGGGTCCATTACATTTGCATCACCGGTATTGGTAATCGTTCCCGAAACCTTTCCGGGAGACGACTTTGAGCCGCCTGATGTTATAGTGACGTCTAAACATTTATTAGTATCAACCGTGAAGTTCTTTACGTCATAGCTTTCCCCGTCCTCTTTCGTTGTGGGAGAAGCGGCAAGGAAGTCCTGACCCTCAAATCTCGCGTCGTAATAGTAGTATCCGAGACGGTGAAGGTTAGCAGTAGCGGCAGAAGAAGAATTGGATGCGTAAATCCTATCTTTACCTTCGATTGTAACGAAAGCGTCCATCGTGTTTTCGATATAGGTTTTTGTGCCATCTGCAGTCGTTAAAGAAGCTACCTGCTTTTTACCCTGCTCGGTAAGCTCGTAGGTCAGTTTCATCTGCTTATTTTTAACGATGAACTGTTCTCTGTTTTCATCGACGAATTGCGCTTGCACTCCGTTTTTAAGAGAATCTGCATACTGGATAGTAGCAGAATCATCTGTTGCTACTACGTTTTGCTCCGAATTTGCCGCAACGTCCTCGGCGATCGCGGGAAGCGTTCCCACGAAGATCGAGGGCATTATCATGGCAAATGCCAGGACAATAGTTAAAAGACGGGTAGAGTGTTTTTTCATGATTTACCTCCAACAAATACTAATGCTAAGTCCGACTTGCAAGAAGTATGCAGGCAAACATTGAGCATATTGTATTAAATATCCAAATTATTATATCATGAACGCAAAATTTTGTCAATAGTAAATATAGGGCATTTTATTGCATTTTATTGCAAATAGCAGACAAAAAAACCAAGGTCTGCCCTTGTAGGCGAAGACCTTGGTTTTTATCATTTATTCTTCCTTTTTATTCTTCGTTCTCCATGTTGCGGGTGAAACACCGTGAAATCCCTTGAAGCATCTTGAAAAATACCCAACGTCGCAAAATCCGCACGCAGCCGCAACGTCATTGACTGAATTTCTCTTATCCTCCAACAATTTTTCTGCAAGAGACATCTTTTTTTCAGTCACATACTGTATTATTGTGATGCCAAATTCCCTTTTGAAATGCTCTGTCAGCGTAACCGTGCTACAATGGAGATTCCAGCTGATATCTGCAAGGGTGATCTTTCTTGAAATGTTGTCCTTAACGTATATTTTTACCAACTGACCAAGAGTGTGCTTGTTATCTGATATCAGATCATTTGCAGCAATATAGTCTCCGATTAACGGCAACATTCTTGCGAAACACTCAAATTTCTCATAAGGGTGGCTGGGAAACCTCTTTACATGATCTAAAAGAACATCACTTTCAAAACTTGGAGAGATCAACCGAGCTTTTTCAACCGCATTTTTTTCATTATGCTCACCCTTCTCAATTCCCATTGCAAGAAACAAAAAGCCCATTATCACTCCTTCTTTGATTATAGGACTTATAGCCTCACATATGCCAAAGGGGCAGGTATAAACTATCAAACTTCTTTTTTGCGCGGCGCTTTTCAGTCTTGTGGTATCCGATGCAACGCAACATTCAAGACATTTGAACGATTTATGTATGTACTCGCAAAAATTATTGCTTTCGTTTCTTGCGGTAGCGATACTATGGAACTCACTATCCATCACCGCAATATCCATTCCGGATATATTATGAAAATCCCGAAGGACAGTTTTTAGTCTTTGAATATCCATAAAATTCTCGCTTTCCTTGCATTATACCTTATCTTAACACAAAAGCGCGATTATTGCAAGTATGTTTTTTGAAAATTTATTGATTTTACAGTAAAATTTATCAATTAAAAAAATGGCAATTTATCGATTTGTGGTGTAAATTACAATATTTATGGTGATTTTTGCATTAAAATATGCAAGAAATTATGGTAAAATTAAGATAGCGAATTAAAGCTCGCTTTTTAACAATCGAATGTAAAATTTTCAACAAATAATATTGTGGAGGAATTTATGGTCAATTACAATCTCGACAAAATCGTACATTACGTATTAAAAGCTATTGAAGAGCGCAAGGAAGGTCCCGGCGCTTATGCTCGTTGGCGCATCCAGAACAGCTGGGGCGGCAGAGATATGGGCGTTACCGAATACGGCTGTGCCGATGCGGCAAATATGCTCTACACTGTTGGTTACTTCCCTCGCGACATCGAGGAAAGAGCCGCTTTTGTAAAGGTTCTTCAAGGTATGCAGAAGCCTGACGGAAGATTTGAGGAGGCGACCCACCACACGCTCCACACTACGGCGCACTGCGTAGCCGCCCTTGAGCTTTTTGACGCCGCTCCCGCTCTTCCTTTGACATATCACATGGAGAATTTCGGAACTCCCGATCAGGTCGTTGAATTTCTTGAGACCCGCGATTGGTCGGGCGATCCTTGGGATCAGTCACATCAGGGCGCAGGCTTCTACGCGGCTATGGCGCTGACCTGCGATATGCCCATGGAATGGCATGACGCATATTTTAACTGGCTTGCAGAACACGTTGACAAGGAAACCGGTATCGGTCGCGAGGGCGCGCATGACGGCACGAAGTCTATGTTGCACCATCTTGCCGGTTGGTTCCACTATATGTTCAACCACGTTTACGCTCACCGTCCTTTCCCTAATCCCGAAAAGTGCGTCGACTCGATGATCGACTACTACCATACTTATCTGAAATCCGCCCCGCATTTTGGCAAGAGCATTGGCTTTGCTGAGATAGATTGGCTTTTCCTACTCAACCGTGCATCTATGCAGTGCGGACATCGACGCGAGGAAGCAAAGGAATGTATGCGTGATTTCGCTGACATATTTATTCCATATCTAGAAAACGACCTTGAAAACGTTTACAAAACCAAGTTTGACGACCTTCACGCTCTGTTTGGAACCACCTGCGCTCTCGCTGAGCTTCAGATAGCGCTCCCCGGAGAGATCAAGTCTACCAGACCCTTGAAGAACGTAATGGACAGAAGACCTTTTATATGATATTTAATGCAGGGGGAGAGGGAAACTTTTTGAAAAAAGTTTCCCTCTCCCCCTGCGCCCCCTTACCCTTCAAAAACTTTCAAAAAAGAGGCAAAAATTTAGTGTATTTTATTCAGAAGCAGATTTGTATTTTCCCGGTGTAACACCAACGTTCTTTTTGAATACACGGATAAAGCCGGAATAATCGCCGAATCCACATATCATAGCAGTCTCCGTTACGCTTTTTCCCGACGCCAGCATCTTTTTAGCTTCAGTTATGCGCTTTGAGGTGATATATTTTGCAACAGTTGTTCCACAATTCTCAGAGAAAAGTCTGCAAAGCTGATTGACCGATAAATAAGAGGCTTTCGCCACGTTCTCAAGGGTTATTTGATCGCCAAAATTTTTGTTGATGTAATCCATGGCAAGATTTACGGCCTTATGAGAATGTGCGTGAGTGTCCACTCCCTCTCGATTTATAACGGCACGATTGATGTCAACCAGTATCTCTGTCATAATGCTATGCTTTACAATATCGTCGCCATAGCCTCCGTCGTCGGAGAGTCTTTCAAGACGTCTTCTCATTTTATCCGCGTCCTCGTCATCAAGATGTACTCTGTGATCGAAGCCGTGCTTATGGGGATAGAAGCATTTTGTAAGATCGGTTTCACGGGTAGAGCAGTTGTGCAAAAAGTCGGGACTTATCTGGAAAACGTATCGGTGAAAATCAGCACCCTGCTCGTAGGTTATCTTATGCGCTTCATACTGATTTATAACGAAAACATCGTTGTCGTTTACCTCGTATAGCTGTCCTCCAATAAGGAAGCTTTTGCCGCCCGAAAGGCAGAAAAAGATCTCGCAGCAATCGTGGATATGTATATTGGGATTGGGATTACGCTCCTCCGAGTAGTAAACGCCAAAGCTTGCGTTTTCACAGGCGTTGGCAATAGCGAGGGAGCAACTATCAAATACGCATTTCATAAAAATTTTCGCTTTCTGTGTGCTAAATATATTTTGTAATCTATCTTCAAAATTCACTTTTCACCACATTATAACACATAATGGTTAGAATTGCAACATTTTTAATAAAATTTGACTGTTTTTTTACATAAAAGTGTGCTACAATTAAACTGAAATATTGTACTTATATATTTTATTCAAGAAATTATTGTTAGGAGGTACATAAATGCTGAATTTAAAGATCACGGATGCTTGCGGCGAGCTGATGTTCGAGCGTTCGGGAATGAATATCAGCGACTCTTTTGAGGGCAAGCTTACCCCCGGATGTAACTTTCACGTCTCTCTTCAAAACTGTGAATTTATAGCCGTAAAGCTTGATCCCACGCTTGCAGAAAGCATCGTCTGGGTTCCAAACAAGAGCTTTGATTTCACCATCCCCGCGCCCAACGTTTTGAGAGCCTGCTACGCTCCCGGCGCTTTCTCGGGTGAGGAGCATACTATCTCTGTGCGCGAGCCTGATGACGATGAGATCTACGCTTACAGACAGATCTCTCTCAACTCACACGATCTTCGTGGCAAGAGACGCGCCTACCCCCACGCTACGGCGAATTTTGTCACACGTGAGGAGGCTTGTTTCTACGAGAGAAACGCAATCGACGGCGTTATCAACAACCAGGGACACGGAAGCTATCCCTTCCACTCGTGGGCCGGAGGTGCAAGAGATGACATCGAATGGACTATCGACTTTGGACGCGACGTTGAGGTCGACAAGCTGGTATTTTTCCTGCGCGCCGATTTCGCTCACGACCCTATTACGGGTATTCCCCACGACTCTTACTGGAAGAACATCGACATCGAGTTCTCCGATGGCGAGGTCATCCACGGTGAGTTCACCATGGACAACACAGATCTCAATCCCGCTAATTCGACGGGTATCGCTATCGAATTCGAGAAGAAAGTGACTCGTACAATTCACTTGTTCAATTTCAGACAGGTTACCGAAGTGCTTTCCTTCGCGGCGCTGTCGCAATTCCAAGCATTCGGAACGTATATTAAGGAGGATTTAAGTAAAATGGAAGTAAGACAGGCATCTAACGCAAAAGACGTCAAGCACTACACAACAGAGAGACTTCGCGAGGAGTTCCACATCGCGAACCTTTTCACTAAGGACAACATCAGAATGGTTTACAGCCACATCGACCGTATCATCACCGCAGGCCTTATGCCCGTAAGAGCTACTCTTAAGCTCGAAGCAGGCAAGGAATTGGCGGCTGCTTATTTCCTTGAGAGACGCGAGATGGGTTGTATCAACGTTGG
>JAZUAS010000124.1:0-27108 GCA_045638125.1 Eubacteriales bacterium
TCAACAGCCCCTCCCCCGTGTCCCCCAACCCCATTGGTAAAAATAGAGAGGTTAAGATTATAGCCATATTAAACTTTTACATTTAATGAGGCTTTCCTTCGGAAAGGTCGCTACGCGACAGAGCTTTAAGCTTTAATAAGATTACGGCTACAGTTCAAAATTGAAAGAGGTTTTTCACGTCTGTTAAACCAATGAAGCCTATCCAAAACAGAGAGGGGATACTTAAGGGGAGAGGATGTCGCAGGGCGAGAAAATGCGGCATGTTCGCTTTTTCTCGAACAAGACCCCTTTCCCCTTAAGCGGCGTTTCTTTTGTAACTTTTCTTGTCGCTGATGACAAGAAAAGTTAGTATAAAACATTCTTTTGCTTACTTTTCTTGCAGCTGGTGGCAAGAAAAGTACATATAAACAAAACAAAAAAAGTGAGTTCGTAACCATCCTCACTAAAAACAAAACTAAGGAGCTTTTTTGCCGTCGCGCAAAAAAGGGCGCAGAGTGAAATCTGCGTCGAAAAAAACAATGAAAAACACAAGAAAAACCTCAACCCGAAAGCACCTCATTTTCCTTTCCACCGCGGCGATAATCGCCGCACTCTACGTGGCGTTGACCTATCTCTCAATGGCGTTCGGTCTCGACAAATACGCCGTTCAAATCAGGTTTTCCGAAACACTTATCGTCCTCGCATACCTCACACCTGCGGCTATTCCCGGACTGTCAATAGGGTGTCTTATCGCCAATCTGCTTACCGGATGTCATCCCCTCGATATCGCTTTAGGACCAATAGCAACGCTTATTGGTGCGCTCGGCGCGTATATGATCGGAAAAATGAAAAACCGAAAGGTGTCAAGATTTATCTGTACCATCCCCAACATAATCTCGAACACGGTGATAGTTACCTTTGTGTGTATTGTCTGCTATACCGCGCCCGAAGCAAGACACCCGTCGCTGATTCCGTTTTACGCGTCAACGGTAGCTCTGGGTGAGATAATATCGAGCGGAATACTCGGAACTCTGCTTTTGATGATTTCGGGTGAAACCGTGAGGAAAACGATCAACAATATTTGAATATAAAACAAAAAACGCCCGAGTGGGCGTGTTTTGTTTTTTTGCTTATTGTTTATTCATAAGAAACAGTGCAGTTTTCGGATAGGAATGCGTTCACCTTATCCCAAAGAGCCTGCTCCTTGATCATTCTTGCGCCAAAATATTTCTCAACGTCTGCCTCTGTCAGGTTCTGTCCCTGTGCGGCATAGTATTCGATGTAGTAGTTTACGGCGTTCTTGTAATCGGTGTCGGTTATAACAAAGCCCTGCTTCTGCGCGATATAGTGGAAAATGAGGTTTTGAGCAACGTCGACTTTGCACTGGTTTTCGAGAGTTTCCTTCCAGTTTGCGCCAAAATACGCATTCATAAATGCCTCATAGCTGGCAAACATTGAGGAATAATACTGATAGTACTGCTTGTATTGAGACTCGTAGGATGAATAGAAATAATCAAGCTCGCTTTGAGGGTAATCGGTAATGACCGCCTTTTCGGACAGTTTTGCCCAGACCGCGCTAACGATCTCGCTATTTTTCATGGATGGCAGATAGTCGTCCTTGAGATATTTTTCAAAGCTTGCTTTTATGTTTGTATCCTTGGTGGAGTATCCGAGAGTTTTGGTTATGAAGTCCTCTGTGTAATCGGAGGGCTTCTTTTCATCGATATATTCAACGTAGACCTTGAATATAACCGCCTTGCCAGCGAGGTCCTTGCTATGATAATCCTCGGGGAAGGTGAGGTGGAGGTCCTTGAGATTTTCTCTGCTGGTTTCTGCGGGAATGATACCGATAAGAGCGTCCTCAAAGCCGGGGATAAAGCTTCCGGAGCCTATTTCAAGAGAATGAGCTTTTGCGGAATCCATATTCGAGCCACCCTCAAACTTTTCGCCGTTCAGCCAGCCCTCGTAGTAGAGCATTACGGTGTCTCCCTTTGCGATCGGGCGGTCGGTTATCTTGTTACCGGTGCTGACGGGATACTGCTCACAAAGGAACTGGATATATTCGGCAACCGCCTCGTCAGAGCCGTTGAGGTATGTGGGAAGTGTAACAGAGGGGGTTTTATAAAGCGCCTCGTCTATTGTAACATACTTGGTCATATCGTTGCCAAAATAATCGAATCTTTCATCCTCTGTGGAACCTGAGGAGCCGTTTGCGGAGGAAGAGGTTTCTTCCTGTTCATTAAAGACGTCACAAGCTGTAAAAGCCGATAAGCAAATGAGTGCAGCAAAAAGCACTGCTAAAATTTTTTTGAAGTTCATTTTCTGTCCTTTCAGTAAAACAAATTTAAAACCAATATATATAATAACCGATTTTTTGGGGGATTTCAAGTACAATTTGAAAATTTTCTTGCATTTTTGCCATTCGGTTGACACACCGTGTTAAAAGTGTTATAATATTTAAGGTTGATTTAAGACACGGAGGAGGGAAAGAATATGCTTGACGCGGCGAAGATACGCGAGTTGATGCAAGGCAAAGCCGAAACGCTGGTGTTCGACGTAATAGACTCTACCAATACCGAAGCCAAGCGAATGGCATCGGCTTTAGCGGAAAAGACATCACTCTCTCCCGTATTGATTTTGGCTCGCGAGCAGACCTCGGGCAGAGGCAGAGTGGGGAGAGCATTTTTGAGCCGCGCTGATAGCGGTATATATATGTCGCTTATGTATTTTACAGACAGAACGCTTGAGGATGCAGTTTCCGTCACCACTGCGGCGGCGGCAATAGTTGCCGAGGAGCTGGAGATAGCGGCAAACAGACCTATGAGGATAAAATGGGTCAACGATATATATAATGAGGACGGCAAGGTCTCGGGAATACTTGTAGAAACCTTGAACGTGTCACCATTTTTGCGCGCGATCATAGTTGGGATTGGTATCAACACGGGAAAGGGAGATTTTCCTGCCGAGCTCCAAGGAATAGCCGCGTCGGTGGGATTTTTGGACGGGAAAGAGGAGACACTGGTAGCAAATATAGCTACAAGACTGTTGTCTCACGCCGCCACCCCCGAGGACAGAGCGTATATGACCGAATATCGCAAACGCTTTATGCTTGTTGGCGAAAGAGTAAATCTTTTAAGCTGCGGAGATGTGATAGGCGAGGGGACGGTCATGGGAGTTGACGACGACGGCGGACTGTTGTTTTTACCCGACGGAGAGAGTCGGGTGACCACCGTTCGCTCGGGTGAGATCAGCTTAAGAATAAAGAAATAATAAAACCGAGAGGGCTCAGAAGAGACCTCTCGATTTTTTATTCTGCAATATTTATGACTTCAAGTCCTTTGTTCAGAGCGTATGAGTAAGTGTAAGCCGTGCCGCCGCGGCTCTCGGTAAGATACGCTATGCAGACCTGACTATCGTTTACCAGTCGCCTGTTGCGCTCGTGCATACACCAAGTAGTGTAATGATCGGTTACGTATTCGACGCTTGAGGCTTGGGATAAAATATAATCATATACTTGCCTCTCCTGCGAACTCCAGCCTTTTGCTTGATCGCGGCAGGGAAGCACAAGCTCAAGCTTTATGTGAGGGTATTTCTCGCGAAGCTCAAGGACGCACAATGCTGCAACCGTGTCAAAGCCTATGGCGCCGCCCGCTCTGAAACGGAAGGCTCCTCTTTCAATGAGTGTTTCCAAAGCCCCCTTTAGCTTGGTGGGGATAGCTAATGCGTTATTTCTTCGGATAAAGCGGTGTCCCGTGAAGCAAACCGCTTCTATTTTGTTGCCGTTTATGCCGTTATGCTCCATAAAAGCACCTCCTTTTTTTGTTATGTATCAATTATAGCACAAGTGTTCTAATTTGTAAAGGGGTTTTGAGAAATTTTTAAAAAAATATTTTCGACATTTTTCGCAAGCGCTTAACAGTAATATTCCTAAAATCGTTCGACAAGTTATGCATGAAAGCGTCACAAATCCCCATAAAGCCGTGTGACCGCACTCTCTTTTAACCCCTTTTTTATCAAATAGTACCGAAAGCGACAAAAGACTATCAAATCCGTCAGCCATGACGCGACAGTTTTCACGGTGCGAGTCCATTATAATATATCTATATCGAAAATTTTCAAGGCTTGAGGATCTTTCGATAATAAAGGTTGAATTGACAAAAAAGAGGATCGAAAAATGGACGTAAGTGAAAAAAATCTGAAAAATGAAAAGAATAAAGAGAGCGGCGGGGCGATCAAGCGACTCGGCGCGAATATCAGGGATAAATTGACACAAAAGGGAGAGCGAGAGGTAAGGGAACGACTCAAAAGGGTGGTGTATTTTGCTCTGACGGTTGCCGTTACGTATCTTTTAAGTATATCGGAGCTGCCGTTTTCGGCATTTCCTTTTTCTTTGGCGCTTGCGTGCTCCACGCGAAATCATCTTCCTGCCATTGGAATAGGAATATTGCTTGCAAGTCTCGGGGGGGTTCCCGAGGTGTATGGCTTTACTTGTGTGGCGGTGCTTTTTGTGCGCGTGTTGATAGCGCTTCTGCCCGTGATATTTTTAGATTCGCCTGACGGAAACAAATCAAAGGAAAAACGGATAATCCCGTACAAACAGGATGCGTTGGATCAGCGTGTCGACGCGGAGAGGGAGCAGAACTACATATCCTTGGGGTTTAGCAGACTTTTTTGCGAAAAACTCTATGTAAAAGTGCTATGCGCTTCATCGGCAGGACTGCTTTGCGGAGTTTTTCTGCTAATATCAAACGACTTTTCGATTTACAGTCTTTGCACGACGCTCATCCTGTGCGCATCCGTTCCCATAGCCACGCTGGCGCTTGGCGGTGTATTTGGAGAGGCGGAATATAAATGCGGATGGTACACGGCTCTCTCTCTTGCCGTTATAATACTTTTTTCGGTGTATTCCTCCGGCGAATTGCGAGTTCTGGGAATGCCTATGGCGCCCTGCTTGGCTATGCTCATAACTTTATACGTCTCCGCAGGAAAGGGCATAGTATGGGGATGCGGCGCGGCGCTTCTATGCGGAATTGCCTTTGAGCCGACCTACACGCCTCTGCTGGTTTTGGCGGCGTTGATATTTTGTCTCGTCTCTGCGGTTAAGCGGAATGCCGGAGTAGCGGTAGTCTGCATTCTGGCAGTGGTTTGGTGTTATTACATCGGCGGAGAGAGAGGACTTATAAGCGTCCTGCCCCCTATGCTTATGGCAATACCCATTTATATGCTTGCGGACAAGTACAGAGAGATGATGAACGCGCCATATCGGAGAGAGGCGGCGGACGGACTGTATTTCGCCACCGCGGTCACCGAAAAGACCAAAAACGAGGCGGTCAAGGAAAGACTTTCAATGCTTTCGGACACATTTTCGTCGCTGTCCGAGACCTTTTATAAGCTTAGCAACCGTTTTCGTCGCTCCGACGTGTTGGGTATAAGAAAGATAACCGATTCCGCCTTTGAAAAGGTCTGTGAGGGGTGTAGAAACAGGGAGCGATGCTGGGGTGGAGAGCTTGGAGACACGCTTGAAGCAATAAAGCAGGTCACGTCTCGTCTGCATACGTCGGGGAGCGTTGCGCCCGAAGATCTTTCCGAAAAATTTTCGGAGCAGTGTATAAGAGTCGATAAGCTTATATCCGAGGTCAATCTTGCCACAAGGCGTACAACGGAGGAGATAATCAACGGCGGCAAGGCAAACTTTTTCGCCTCAAATTATGACGATATAACCGCAATACTGAAGGACGCTCTGAATAACGATTCCGAGGAATACGAGTGCGATCTTCGTGCAGGAGATCAGATATATAATTATCTTTGCTCCTGCGGAATAGATTCGGGCGGCGTGGTGGTTTACGGAAAGCGGTGTGTTCACGTTGTAGCAAAATGTGTTACGGGGGCAGACGATCTCAGCGCAGAAAAATCGGCGGAAGTGCGCCGCAGGATCAGTGAGGCGGTGGGGGTAGAGCTTACCGACCCCGTGATAGAAGTCGGTAAGGATGGAAAGATGCTACTCCTATCGTCGCGCCCCAAGGTCAAGGCAAGCTGCGCTCACGGCAGAATTTCTCGCTCGGGAAGGGAGTGGTCGTCGGGAAAGGGAAAGGAAGAGCTTTTTGTCGATCCCTTTGATGAAACGGATGAGACTTGCGGCGATATGACCGATGCGTTTATTACCGACAGCTCCTATTTTTACTCGCTTATAAGTGACGGAATGGGAAGTGGGCCGTCGGCGGCATATACGTCGGAGGTGTCGGCTATGTTTATTGAAAAGATGCTGTGCGCCGGCAACAGAGCGGATATAACTCTGCGTATGCTCAATAACGTGATCCGATCGGAAAATATGGGCTGCGGAGACGAATGCTCTGCCACGGTCGATCTTCTGGAGCTTGACCTTATGAGTGGCACGGCGGCATTTATAAAAAGCGGAGCCGCGCCTACTTACATAGCCCGAGAGGGTACGGTCTACAAGGTAAACTCAAGGACCATGCCCGTGGGAATAATCAAGGATGCCGATGCGAGGATCACCAAATTTGACACTAAAAAAGGGGATATAATCGTTATGATGAGTGACGGTTGCTGTCACGATAGCGAGGATTGCCCATGGCTTGTGGAGTATCTTTGCGCGCATATGACTAAATCCAAGAAAACCGTTGCTGTTGGCGAGGAGCTTTGCGAGCGACTAAAGGGGGAAATCTTACAAGAGGCGCTAAAAAACGCCCCGGAGGGCGAGGAGAGGGACGACATTTCGGTTTCGGTCGTAGTAGTCGGATAGATTTGAAATGTCCGATTTTTGAATTGACTTTTCGTAATCGACGTGTTATAATGAACTAAACCAAGCTCAGGAGGACGAAATGACGGATATTAACGCTTACAAGGGAATAAATATTGCCGAGAGACTTCACGGCACCCAAAGAGAGTTGTACGAAACGGCATGGAGCTGTATGCACTCCTTGTGGGGGGATAACGTAGAGTTTCAAAGGCTTTCCGAGCAGATATTGCTTTGTCCGGAAACCGAGAGCTATCTCTATCCAACCGAGGCGCCCGTGGTAAAATACGTTCGAGGCACGAGACCTATTCTTGACAAAATAGGCGACGAAATATGCAAGGGACTTACCACCGACAGGGAAAAGGTGCTTGCTATTCTTCGCTATATCCGGGATATGCACGAAAAGGTTGGCGGCGCAGATTACTTTTATGGCGGCACCGAGGAGGAGCTGATCAAAAAGAGCGAGTGGTTCTGCGAGCGAGTGTCACGAGTTATGGTCGGGCTCTGCGAAACTCAGGGAATTGCGGGGCGTATCGTATATCACGTGGCGGCAGGGCACGTTACCTGCGAGATCTATCTGGAGGGCGGCTGGGCGTATTTTGACCCCAGATGCGGAATGTTCTGCGTTGACGAAAACGACCGATTTATGTCGGTGGACGACATCGTCCGTGACAGAGACGCTATATACCGTCAGCCTCGGTGGGTGACCGACTATCATGCCAAATACTGGAGCCTTGATTACCGTCAGCACAGAAATTATCATTTTTGCTTCAGTCCTTACGAATTGCAGTGCATTGGAGACTATTCGCTTGCCGATGCCGATCGGTACAATTTTGAATGGGTAAAGCCATACGGTGGCAGTGGAAATGAGCGCACCGTACAGAATAGATACGAAGAGCTGGGACTCATGGTGCTGGTTCGATAAATCAACTTGGAAAAACCTCTTGTAAAAAGAGGTTTTTCTTCTTTTCACTTGACAAAATTTTCTCTTGGCGGTATAATATAAAATGAGATAATATTTTTACTCCAAAGGAGCATCAAAAATGACAAACATTCCCGAAATATTCGGTTGTATGGTATTCAACGACGCGGTTATGCGCCAGAGATTGCCAAAGGACGTTTACAAGTCCTTGACAGAGACCATTCAGACCGGCAAGATGATAGACGTTTCTATTGCTAACGTTGTGGCAAATGCTATGAAAGACTGGGCGACAGAAAAGGGTGCGACTCACTATACCCACTGGTTCCAGCCCCTCACAAGCGTTACGGCAGAGAAACACGATTCCTTTATTTCTCCCATTGGTGGAGATAAGGTGGTAATGGAATTTTCGGGCAAGGAGCTTATAAAGGGAGAGAGCCACGCTTCATCCTTTCCGTCCGGAGGTCTGCGCAAGACCTGTAACGCAAGAGGATACACCGCTTGGGATCCTTCGTCCTACGCGTTTATAAAAGACGGAACTCTCTACATACCCACCGTTTTCTGCTCCTACACGGGAGACGCGCTTGATACTAAAACTCCTCTGCTCCGCTCGATGGACGCTGTCAGCGAGCAGGCGCTCCGTATCCTTGCTCTTTTTGGCGACACCACAGCTACGAGAGTCAATACGTCCGTGGGAGCTGAACAGGAGTATTTCCTTATAAACAAAGAATATTACGACAAGAGAGACGACCTGCTCTACACGGGCAGAACGCTTTTTGGCGCACCCGCTCCCAAGGGTCAGCAGCTTGAGGACCACTACTACGGTCATTTGAAGACCAAGATTGCGGCATATATGGAGGAGCTTGACCGTGAGCTTTGGAAGCTTGGCATTACGTCCAAGACCAAGCACAACGAGGTCGCTCCCTCACAGCACGAGTTGGCACCCATTTTCTCAAACACCAACGTGGCTGTTGACCAGAACCTCGTGATTATGGAAACCATGAAAACGGTTGCAGAACGCCACGGATTGGTTTGTCTGCTTCACGAAAAGCCTTATGCAGGCATCAACGGTTCGGGTAAGCATAACAACTGGTCGATAGGTACAGACACGGGCAAAAATCTTTTGAATCCCGGCAAAAATCCTGCGTCAAACACACAGTTTTTGATATTCCTTGCTGCGGTCATTAAAGCGGTGGACGACTATCAGGATCTTATCCGTCTTTCTGCGGCGACCCCCGGAAACGATCACCGTCTCGGTGCTGACGAAGCGCCCCCTGCCATTGTTTCGATCTTCCTCGGCGACGAGCTTGAGGAGCTTATCGACGCTATTGCCGACGATTCCGACTACATAGACAAGGCTAAAAAGACTATGGATCTGGGTGTGCCCAGTGTTCCGACCTTCCGTTACGACTCCACCGACCGTAACCGCACCTCGCCCTTTGCATTCACGGGTAACAAGTTCGAGTTCAGAATGGTCGGATCTTCCCAGAATATAGCGATGGCAAACGTTATGATAAATACCGCCGTCGCCAAGGTCTGCAAGGATTTTGCAAATGAGCTTGAAGGCTCAAATGACATCGAAAATGCCGCAAAGGCTCTTATTAAAAAGACGTTTAAGGAGCATCGCCGAATCATATTCAGCGGAAACGGATATTCCTCCAAGTGGCCCATTGAGGCGGAGAAGAGAGGTCTGCTCAACATCAAAACCAGCGTTGATGCTTTCTCCTGCTTGACCAAGCAGAAGAATATCGACCTCTTTACCGAGTTCGGAGTTATGAGCGAGGTCGAGCTTCGCGCAAGAGAGGATATTCTTTGCGAGAACTACTCCAAGGTTATAGACATTGAGGCTAAAACCATGGTTGATATAGCAAACAAGAAGATAATCCCCGCAGTTGAGGAATATATAGGTCAGCTTGCCGAGATCGCAAATAATAAGATTAAGATTCTTGACAATGCAAGCGGTGCTCACCTTGAAAAGACCATTATTTTGAAGCTCTCCTCGCTTAATTCCAAGGCTTACGAGCTTGCGGACAAGCTTGCTGCCGCAGCAAATTCCGCGTATGCAGAGAGAGCAAAGACCCGCAAGTATATGGACTCTGCTCTGGCATATAAGAACAACGTGATTCCGCTTATGACAAAGCTCCGTGAAACGGTAGACGAGATGGAGGGTATCGTTCCCTCAAAGCTCTGGCCTCTGCCGTCCTACGGTGAGATGACAATGAAGCAGTAAAAAAACAAACAAGCAACGGCACTCTGTATTATAGCAGGTTGCCGTTGCTTATTTTATACAATTTATTAACTTCTGAATTCTTCCAGAGCGCGTTTTCCGACTTCGGTTACGGGCTTTATCCATTTGCCTGAGCGCCAATACATCAAGAAAATTATTGCCTTTGGAATGTCCTCACAAAGATACATTACAGCATAGACCGCAAGGAAGGGGAGGCCCCATACGTTAGCCGCAAGGAATGTCATGGGCAGGGAGAAGCACCAAAGCGCTCCTATCTCTGTTAGCATTGCCATAAGCGTGTCTCCGCCGGGGCGAAGGATGCCTACCACCAAAAGGTAGGGGATATTTCTCATTATCATCCATGCCGCGAAAATGACAAGCACCCATTGGGCTGTCTCGATGGTGTATTCCGAAATGTTTGCGCCGAAGTTAAATATCGATACTAACGGAGATCGGAAGATGATTATAATACTGCCGATAAGAGCAGAAAGCATAGGGAAGACGATAAGGAATCGCTTTGAATCGCGTATTCCCTCGCGGATCTGTCCCGAACCTATGGACTTGCCCATTATAACACAGCAAGCGTTGCAAAGTCCCCAGAAAAAGCACATAGCAAAGCTTTCAAACGTTCGCACGATGGTAATAGCCGCGTATTCCTGATGTCCGATATTTGAGAAAATGACGTTATAGGAAACTGTACCCAATCCCCACATAGTTTCGTTGGCAATAACGGGAGCCGCCTTTTTGAAGAACTCCACCACGTCGACGAGCTTAAAGGAGAGATATTCCTTTATGGGGGCGACGAGTATGTTCTTTCTCGCTATCGAAATGACGATAATAAGAATGGTGTTGATCCACATGGCAATAACGGTAGCTATCGCCGCGCCTGCAACTCCAAGCCCTGCAGGGAAGATAAGAACGTAGTTCAAGATTGCGTTTGCAAGAGCGGAGATGATAGATGTTGTCATAGGGAGCTTGGGATGCTCCGTAGAGCGAAGAGCGGAGGACAGGAGTAAGTTTACTACCATTGCGGGATAAGACAGACACGCGATACGCAGATATTCCGAGCCCTCTTTGATTACCTCGGTATTTTGATTAAAAATGCTGATTATAGATTGAGGGAAAAAGAGCGCCGCGACGAGAAAGAGCAGAGAGATTCCCAGTCCTGTGGACAGAGCAATTCCCGTAGTCCTGCGTATTCCTTTAAGATTTTTAGTGCCCCAATATTGGGAGATGAATACTGCCGCTCCGGAGCTGATGCCGAAAAGCACCATGTTTAAAAGCCAGCTCCACTGTCCCGCCATACCCGTAGCGGATAGGGAAACCTCGCCAAGATTGCTCACCATAAGAGTGTCAACTAGGCTAAAGGATGCCGAAAGCATATTCTGGAGCGCAATCGGCAGTGCCAGCGATAGAGTTGTTTTCCAAAATCCATTATCCTTGAAGGATAATGGAAGCTTTTTTGTGTTAATATTCATTTTATTCTTTCAAAAATTATTTTCCGCCAAGCTGCTCCTTATGATATTGGAGTGTGTAGAGGCGATAATAGCTGCCCTTCTTGAGAAGAAGCTCGTTGTGGTTGCCCTGCTCGATGATCTCGCCGTGAGAGAGCACGATAATGTTATCAGCGTGCTGAATGGTGGAGAGGCGGTGCGCGACCATAAGCATAGTGCCTATGTTCATCATCTTTTCGAGAGAATCTTGAATGAGGATCTCGGTCTCGGTGTCGATGTTTGCGGTCGCCTCGTCAAGAATCATTACAGCGGGCTTGTGAATTATCGTTCTCGCAAAGCTGATGAGCTGTCTCTGTCCTGCCGAGAAGTTGTTTCCTCTCTCGCGGACCACCTCGTCAAGTCCGTCCGAGAGCTTGTCTATAAAGCTGTCGGCATTGACGTACTTGCACGCCTCCTTGACCTCCTCGTCGGTAATGCCGTCGAGACCAAGCGTGATATTGGAGCGTATCGTTCCCGAGAAAAGGAAGACGTCCTGAAGCATCTGACCGAAGTGGCGGCGCAGGGAGCTGATCTTGATCTTCTTGATATTGATGCCGTCGATAAGGATCTCGCCCTTCTGAATGTCGTAATTTCGGCAGATAAGCGAGAGGATCGTGGTCTTACCCGAGCCGGTAGAGCCTACGAATGCCACGGTGTCGCCCGCGTTTACCTTGAAGGAGACGTCCTTCAGCACCCATTCGTCGGGAAGATATGAGAACCATACGTTTCTGAACTCGATGTTGCCCTTAATATGGTCAAGCTCGATAGCGTCAGGCTCGTCCACTACCTCGGGAACTATATCGAATATCTTGTATATCTTCTCGGCAGATGCAAAGCACGCCTGCAGGCGGTTAAACTGCTCTGCAAGGTTCTGTATGGGGTTGAAGAACTTGTTGATGTACTGATAGAAGGCAACTATTACGTTGACCTCAACGACCTGACCGAGGAATTCCCAGCCCTCAAGCTTTCCTCTCGCTCCGAAATAAAAGAGACAGAGGATAGAGGAGATGTAGAGCATATATACCATGGGACGGAAGATACCGAAGACGAACATCTGCCCCATCTTTGCCTTGCCGAGCTTCTTGTTTCTCTCGTCGAATTCTTCCTTTTTTCTCGCCTCGCGGTTGAATATCTGAATTATCTTCATTCCCGAAAGGTTTTCGGAGAGGAAGATGTTGATATTGGTCGTGCCGTCCTTGACCTGACGGTGAGCGCGGCGGGAGAATTTACGGAAAATGACCGTAAAGAGGACTACAAAGGGAACGAAGCAAAGCACTACGAGCGTCAACATATAGTTGAGGAAGAGCATTGCCGCAAGTACGCCGACGATGATAAACATATTCTTGATAAGGTTAACAAGAATATTCGTAAAGGTTATCGAGATCGCGTTAGTGTCGTTTGTAACTCTCGTGACCAGAGTTCCCACGGGAATTTTGTTGAGCTGATCGTGAGAAAGGTTTTCTATGTGGCAGAAAAGATCCTCGCGGATATTGGAAACTATTCGCTGACCTACTTTTTGCAGAATAATGGACTGAACGTAGGTGCATATCAAGGATATGAGGAGAATAGCGCCGTAGATTGCAATTTTTGTATAAAGGGCATTTAATTCAAAGCCGCCCTCGGCACCGACCATTTCGATAATGTCACCCATAATAATGGGAGAGATGATTTCGTGGGCGATAGAGAAGATCATAAGGATGAGGACGAAAATGAACCATCCGATATAAGGCTTTGCGTATATGAGCAGACGGCGGACGATCTCCGAGTCTTTCATATCACGCTCAAAGCCGATCGCCTCTTTTTTGTCCTTCATGGTAGCGAAGGCGATGATAAATATAGTGGCGAAAACGCTGATGATCGCTCCGACGATCAGAATGGGATAGAATTCGTACATATTATTCTACCTCCTTTCTATTCTCGCTTGTGGTGGGGGAATCATCTGCGTCGTCAAGCTTTTGCAGATCTACAAGATTCTTGAACTCGGGGCATGACACGTAAAGCTCGGAATAATTACCTACAGCGGTAATCTTGCCTTCCTCTACGAAGATGATCTTGTCCATCTGTTCAACCGTGCTGACTCTGTGTGCAATAAGAATGGTGGTTTTGCCCGCTCTCATGCTGTGAAGATTTTCAAGTATTGCCTTTTCGGTTTTCACGTCAACTGCGGAAACCGAATCGTCAAGAATGAGGATTGGCGCATTTTTCATAAGTGCGCGTGCGATGGAAATTCGCTGCTTTTGTCCACCCGAAACCGTAACTCCACGCTCTCCGAGAACGCTCCGGTATTTTTCGGGGAATTCGTCGATATTTTCGTGAACGTCTGCCATTTTTGCGGCGGAAATAACGTCGTCCATGTTGCCGCCGTCGGTGGCGAAGCTTATATTGTTTTCGATAGTGTCGCTGAAAAGGAAGTTGTCCTGCGGAACGTAAGCGGCGGCAGCTCTGACCGTCTTGATCGGAATCTCATTAACATCGTGACCGTCGATGAACACCGTGCCGTTGGGAACGTTGTAGGTGCGCAATATAAGATCGACTATCGTAGTCTTACCCGAGCCTGTGCGCCCGATAATTCCGACGTTTTCGCCTGCCTTGATCGAGAACGATACGTCGGAGAGAACATCGAACTCGCCGTCGGGATAGCGGAAGGTGAGATTTTTGAAATCAACGTCTCCGCGAATGTCGGAGATCTCCTGCATTTCGCCTCTGTCAAAGACGTCGGGCTCAGCGTCAAGCAGCTCGCTGATACGCTTAAGGGACGCCTTGCCCTGAGCGTGCATACCGATAAGCTCGGAGACCGCCATAACAGGCCAGATTATTGCGTTGAAGTAGCCGATGAACTCAACGAGCTGGGAAGCAGAGAACTGAACGTCGGGATTAAAGACAAGGTAGCCGCCGTATCCCAGAATAACGCAAACCACAGACTCGATAAAGAGAGTAAGGGCAACGTGAAGAAGAACCGAGAGTTTGGTGTATTCAACGTTTTTATCCTCGTTGTTTTTGCTGAGCTTTTTGAATTCAAGTAGCTCGTGAGTTTCCTTGACAAACGCCTTGACTACCGCGATTCCCGCAAATGTCTCCTGCGAGAAATCAGAGAGCAGGGAGAAGGCTTCCTGTCTCTTTTCCCATTTTTGGCTCATGTATTTGCCCACGATGAGCGAGCAGGTGAGAAGCAGAACCATGGGGATCATGCAGAACGCAGCCAGAACGGGGTTCATGCTTACCATTTTGATAAGTGCGAGGACTCCGAGAACCACTGCGTCGAAGAACATCATAATTCCCCAACCGAAGCACTCTTGAACGGTATCAAGGTCGTTGGTAAAGAGCGACATCATGTTGCCGACCTTGTTGACTTGATAATACTGCTGTGAGAGATCCTTGCAACGGTCAAACATTCTGCCGCGCAGATCGGTCTCAAGCTTAATACCCGCACCAAAGAAGCAGACTCTCCACAAAAATCTGCCGAACACCAGCGATACGATAACGAAGAGCATCGGCAAGCAGATCTTGTCAAGAACGTAATTTAAGTCAAACGTGTAAGCTATACCCGACGCAGAATCGGTTACGAAACCGGTTTCAATACCCTCAATGGCCGCGCCGTAAAGCTCCGGGATGATAAGCTGCATATAGTCTACTAAAACCAAGGCAAGAATGCCCAAAAGCAGCATAGGTAAGTATTTGAGATAATATCGATTGATGTGTTTTCCAAATATCAAAATTATCCCTCCCTTTATTTCAAATTTGCTGAATTTTTACCTAAATCAGATAAAATTCATTTTAGCACACCGAGATGTGTTTGTCAATATATTTTATATATATTTATACAATTAAAAGTAGAATTTTGAAAAGTGCCGCGATTTGGAAAGTTTTTGGCTTAAAAAACGGCGCTTTCCGCAGAGGGCTTTGCATTGTTCAAAATCACTATACAAAAAATGAAGCTCCGCGAAGATTAGCTTTGCGGAGCTTTAAGTTGATTAAATTCAATTAATTGGGTGCAAAGATACCGAAAAGCACTACCGCTTGTGAGCGGTCTGCGCTATTGTAAGAGCCGTAATCCTTTCGGAAGGTGTAGGGTCGGATCTTGACGATCTTTTTGTCGGGATGGGGATTTTTCCACTCATAGGCAAAGACCGCAGTGCCGTCGTTTATGATCGGGGTGGTGTTGTAGGTCAATGATCCTGTCCAGGGATGATTCGTGGAGTAATAGCAGGGGAGGGTGGGGTTTGAGCCCTCCTTGATCTCCATGTCTATTTCAAGTCCCTGCTCCTCGCCGGTTCTCTTTCTTGAATAGTCTACAGAAGAAGCACCGACCTCGGTTCCGTAGTATACGTTTACGCATTCTACGTCGCCATCCTCATAGAGAACTGCGTAGGAGAGGATACCGCGATCCTTGGGGCTCTTAAAATAATAGCTGGGGAGGAAGGCAACCTCTTTTTTGCAGTTGTGGAGGAAGAGGAGGGAGTCAGCCTTAATTTCCTTCTTGATGACCATAATTCCCTCGTCGGTGGAGTAGCCGTTTACCTTACCAAAGGGGGAGAGCAGCTCATCCAACTTTTCGTCGGGGATGTTGGCTGCTTCAAGGTCGATCTCTCCGCAAAGCTTGTCACCCGACGCGAGATAGACGGGGGAGAGAGCCTTAGCAGAGGCAAATCGTGAGGGCTCACCTCGGTTGATGGCACGCAAATAGGGTGTCATAGCGCGAACAGAGTCTATAACATCCTCGTATCTTGAGTTGTTGTAGTCGTTTGTCCAGAGAATCTGGGATGAGAACATAAATTCGAACAAAATGCCGTCGCTTGCAAGTATTTCCTCGGTAGGAGGACACCAGGTGGAGACCTCTGCGCCCTTGATGCATCCGCGCTTTGAGCGAATGTCAAATTCTCCGAAAAGACTTCCGTAGAAGTTTCCGTAGATGACCTCAAAGCCGCGCTTGTCGAAGCATTCCTCGCTCTTAGGACCTGTGGAATGGTACCAGTCAAGCATCAGAATATCGTTAGGCAGCATTTCTATCGATTTATAGGTTGCGGGGAGCTTGTAGTATCGATTAAAGGCGTCAACTCGTTCGTAGTCGTCAGCTCCAACGCGCGAACCCTTAGAGCTTATAAAGGTCTGCGCTGACTCTGCCCACATAGCGATACGAACGCCGCGCGAAGCATAAATGTCGTGGAGGCGGCAAATATCCTTTCCGATCAGCTCGTGTGCGGAAATATCCTTGCACTTGTCGCACCAGCCCATGACTCTGATCTCGTCGTGACCGATAGAGACTGTCTTAGGCTCAAACACCTCAATCACTTCCTCGGCGATCTCAGTATAAAGCTTGTAGCTTTCCTCGTTGTTGGGGCAGTAGGTGTCGGGGAAAAAGTCGTCCTCAAGCTCTGCTATCTCTCGGTGAGAGGTAGTGAGATAGTATGCGTGGCTGAGTGCTTGAACCTCGGGAATTACGTCCATGCCGCGCTCCCAAGCGTATTCAACGATGTCTCTGACCTCTGCTTGAGTGAGGTAGGAGCCGCCGCAAAGCTCGGTGTGAAGCGAGTCCTTCCAGTACATATCAGCGCCCTGGAAGCTTCTCGTGCCGTCGATACCGGGCATATTGTCCATGATCTTACAGAACTTTTCCCATCCGCGATTGATCTCGGGGTGACGCTTGTATTCCATACCGCCGCCAACCTCAAGGATGACGGTATTCATCTTCATAAACGCCATACAATCGATTATGCGCTTAAATTCGCCGATCTTGTCGCGCGCGGGCATATAGAAATGGGCACCGCGGATCTCGGTGTAGGGCTTGTCGGTGATAGAGGTCAAGGGGAAGGAGATTTCGCCGTCGACTTTTGCCAAAGAGATAAGCGTTGAAAGCGCGTATATTGCGCCGCGCTTGTCGGCAGCCTTAACGGTAATTCCGTCCTCTTTCACATCGAGAGCGTATTCTTCGGGGGAAAGAGCCGCCTTTTCCACTACTATGTCTGCGCCGTCTGCGACTATTTTCGCGTCTGCTCCCAGTATGCTTTTAACGATGGGGATGAAAAATGCGTCAACTCCGCCAAAATCGGGAGACGTAAGACAGATTTTCAGCGACTTTCCCGCTTTAAATGCGCCGCCGCTTTTTGCTGCTTTTTTTGCTTCTGTGAAAATCATAATGAACCTCGCTTTATTTTTCGGGTTTTAAATTTTTACTTGGTTTGTTCTCAAAGGCAGTAGCGAGTTTTTGAGCTATTGCCGTCATTCTGCCCGTATCGACCTTCAAGACCTGACGGTCGTAGGTCATAAGTCCGTTGGTCTCGTCCTCGACGTCGCTGACCTGTGTGTAGACCGCCGCCGAAAGTCCTCGGTCTATCATGGGAATGACCTCGTTAAGATAGAGCGCTTCAAGAGCGTCCTCGAATTTCTCGCGATCGGTGAAAAAGCTGTATCCGTAGGTCTTGTCGAGATTGAAGGAGTGACCGTCTATCTTGCAGGAGTAGCCGCCGAACTCGGAAAGAACGAGAGGCTTTTCGGGATCATTTTTCAGATCAAGCTTTTTAAAATAGATATGCTCGCTTTGAACGTCGCTCTGCGTTTCAGTAAACCAGCCGCTTGTTGCGTCCCAAATTCTGGTGGTATCGAGAGGCTTTAAACGAGCGTACTGCTCGTCCGAGTCAAACTGTCCCCAGCCCTCGTTGAATACGGTGTAATAAACGATTGAGGGGTGATTGTAGAGGTAGCTTACCGTCTCGGTGCTGTCTCTCTCAAACGCCTCGCGGCGGCGAGCGCTTGCCTTGTGGGATATGCCTTTTTTGAATCCGACGGTGGGCAGAGCGGTGTCGATAAGGAAGCTGTAATCTCCGCTGTTGACCATGTCCTGAAAGACCGCCATGCCGTGCTTGTCGCAGTAGTAATAGAAAAGCTTATGCTCGATCTTGATATGCTTGCGGAGCATATTGAATCCGCACTTTTTCATCGTTAAAATATCGTTTTCAAGTGCCTCGGGAGTGGCGGGAGTGTAGATTCCGTCGCTGAAATAGCCTTGATCGAGGAGTCCGTGGAAGAAATAGGGATGCCCGTTGAGGAAAATGTAGCTTTTGCCGTTTTTCTTTTCGATGGATACTGTACGGAGCGCAAAATAAGACTCTATTTTATCTTCGCCTGATTCAAGAGTAAATTCGTAGAGATATGGGCTTTCGGGTGACCAGAGCTTGGGGTTTTCAACCTCAATGTAGGCTTCGCTACCCGAAAAAACATATTCCTTGCCACTTTCCTTGAGAGTAAGCTTTTTTTCGTCACATCCGCCCTTGACAGAGAGCTTTATACCGCAAAGATCGGGGGTGATCTTTATGTTTTCAATTCGATTTTCGGGAGCTTTTTCCAGCCAGACCGCCTGCCAGATGCCGCTTGTGGGAGTGTACCACATGCCGCCGCGGTCGCGTCTCTGCTTGCCCCAGGCAAGATCGTGGTCGAGCTCGTCGGTGACGGTAACGGTAAGGGTGTTTTCGCCCTCATAAATATAATCGGTAATATCAAATTCAAAGGGGAGGTAGCCGCCGATATGTCCTCCGATAGCTGCTCCGTTAAGTTTTACATCTGCTATCTGATCAACTGCGCCGAAATGAAGAATGACACGCCCGCCCTTCATTTCGTCAGAAAGCGTAAAAGTCTTTTCGTATATGTACTTTTCGCCTTTTTTGAGCTGCCTTTCAATTCCCGAGATCCTCGACTCGGGCGGATAGGGAACGGTGATGTCACCAAGTGCTACCTTGCCCTTTTTATGACTTACGGAGAGCGACCATTTGCCGCAAAGCGACATATATGCGTCACGCTTCATTTGAGGGTCGGGGTGTGTATCCCACGCGCCGTCGGTGTTACCTTCGAATGGAGTTTTAAGGTTTTTGTTTATTGTTGGCTTTTTCGTGATCTGAACCACAAAAAGAATAATTGCAAGTATGATTATCGGAACGAGTGCCGCCAAAAAGATGTTGGCGTTGGGTATGAAGGATTCGGTTCCGTCGTCATTTAGCTTCGTTTGGGCATTTGCGAGAATTAGTGAGCCGATATAAGGTCCGATAACTCCGGGAAGGAGCACTTGAGAGAATATTCTCACGCCCTGAAGACGTCCTGCCTTGCCATCGGGGGTGAGGTCGCGTATCTTTGCGCCAAACACCGCCATGCCCGAAAGGTAGCCGCACATCATAAGAAGTGAGCCGATAAATACGGGGATCGTGTCACGAAAGAAGAAAAGAATCAAAAATCCCGCAACCAGCCATCCGATAGAGAACCAGGAGCTGAAGCTAAATCCCTTTTTGTCATACACCTTACCCCAGAATGCGGTGACGATCGATGCCAGCACAATGGCAGGTGCCATAATGAAAACGTAATCCTTCATCTGGAGCGACTCCTCATAGTAGATTATGAGGTAGGGCATAAATATCTGAATTGCGATATTAAAAATGATGAAGATCAAAAGGTAGAAATAAAGCGAGGGGTGTGCCTTGACCGTGGACGGACGGAAGCCGTATATCAGATTAGCAAAATAGTTCTCCTTTGATGGAGCAAGCGGATTTTCCTTAATGATAAAGATGCCCAGGACGCCGATGATAAGTGTGACAGCACCTATTATAAAGAATACTGCGGTCCAGGATTCGCTCGTGTTAAGGTCAAAGAACATCAATCCGCCAAATACAACGAGAATGGCAACCAGGGGCATCATTGAATTGATACCCTCGGCGCTTCCGCGGTTGGAGTCATCGGTCGAGTCGGTGAGCCACGCATTATACGCCGCGTCGTTTGCTGACGAGCCGAAGAAGGTCATAATACAGTCGAGCACTATGGTCAGCGTGATGCCGAGCGCCGCGCCGCTCGCTACGGGGAAGAGCGCTTCAAGCCATTCGACCCTTAAAAGACCGAATGCGAAGATAGAAATGCCCCAGAGGATGTATCCTCCGCATATAAAGATTTTGCGCTTTCCAACTCTATCGGATAGCGCGCCTATAAGAAGCGTCGTCAGCGTTGCCGAGATCGCACTTGCCGCTACCATTGTCGAAATATCTGTGGGAGATGCCCCAAACATCTTGTAGATAAAGACGTTGAGCTGCATATTTTCGATCACCCACGCTACCTGTCCCATAAGACCGAACAAAGCAAGAGCAAGCCAAAATCTGCCGCCGAGTTTTTTCTTTTTAGTCATAATTCTTTCCTCGCAAACAATTATTGATTAAATTGTATCATACCTCGAAGCTTTTGTCAACTTTTTTCGAGACATTAATCAAATTAAATCAAATAAAAAAAGAAAACGAAAAATTTGGGAATTTTTCTTTAACTTCTTGACTTGTTTGAAAGTTTGTGATATAATGTAACCATAAATCTATATTTATCGGAGGATAAATGCTATGAAGCGTATTAAGACTATCGAAACCAAGAATCTTTGCGAGACCGCTAAGAACGGCGGTTGTGGCGAGTGCCAGACCTCCTGCCAGTCTGCATGCAAGACTTCTTGCGGAATTGCTAATCAGCAGTGCGAAAATAAGAAGTAATAAATCTTTGAAAAATTCCCCAATACTGCGTTGCTCCTCACAAGCGGCTTGACTTACGGCAGTAAGCCTGCGCCTTGCTTGCTCCGGTGCGCCTTGTCTTGAGAAATTTTTCTTTGATTTTGCTAATCTTTGAGAAAAATTGTGGGGGAAGGGAAAATCCTTCCCCCATAGCACTGTTATATTGATTTTTGAATACAGGAGTTTATATAAAATGGTACATTGTTATAAATTGGGCGGGCTGAATATCGTGCTTGACATCTGCTCGGGCTCGGTTCACGTTGTAGATGAGGTAGTTTATGACGTTATCGAGGCTTACGAAAGCCGCTCCAAGGACGAGATAATCGCGGAAATGCTTGAAAAGTATGCCGCAGATGAGAGCGTTACTCGTGAGGAGCTCGAGGGCTGCTTTGAGGATATTGAGGAATTGAAGGCGGCAGGCAAGCTTTTTTCTCCCGACAACTTCGAGCCTATGGCAGGCAAGCTGAAGCAGAAGAGCGCAGGTGTTATCAAGGCGCTTTGTATGCACATAGCTCACACCTGCAATCTCAACTGCTCCTATTGCTTTGCAAGTCAGGGTAAATACCACGGCGACAGAGCGCTCATGAGCTTTGAGGTAGGTAAGAGAGCGCTTGATTTTCTCGTTGAAAATTCTGGTAGCAGACACAACCTTGAGGTTGATTTCTTCGGTGGCGAGCCCTTGATGAATTTTGACGTTGTTAAGCAGCTGGTTGCGTATGCCAGAAGCATCGAGAAGGAGGCGGGCAAGAATTTCCGCTTTACTCTCACCACCAACGGTATGCTTATCGACGATGATGTAATTGACTTTGCCAACCGTGAATGCTCCAACGTTGTATTGAGCCTTGACGGACGAAAAGAGGTACACGACCGCTACCGCGTTGACTATGCAGGAAATGGAAGCTGGGAGAGAATAGTTCCCAAGTTTCAAAAGCTTGTTGAGGCTCGCGAGGGCAAGAATTACTATATGCGCGGCACGTTTACCCACGCAAATCCCGACTTCCTTAAGGATATAGAGAAGATGCTGGAGCTTGGATTTACCGAGCTTTCAATGGAGCCTGTGGTAGGTCCCGAGAGCGATCCCTCGTCCTTGACACAAGAGGATCTTCCCGTCGTGCTTGAGCAGTACGAAAAGCTTGCCGAGCTTATGCTCAAGCGTCACAGAGAGGGTAAGCCCTTCACCTTCTATCATTATATGATAGACCTCAAGGGCGGTCCTTGTATCTACAAGAGGATCTCGGGCTGTGGCTCGGGAACCGAATATATGGCGGTTACTCCTTGGGGCGATCTCTACCCCTGCCACCAGTTCGTTGGCGAGGAGAAGTTCAAGCTTGGTAATGTATTCGACGGCGTCAGCAATTTCGAGGCGCAGGAGGATTTTGCGGCGTGCAACGTCTACTCCCGTCCCGAGTGTCGCGAGTGCTGGGCAAGACTTTATTGCTCTGGCGGTTGCGCGGCAAACGCTTACCACTCCACCGGCTCGGTGAGAGGCGTATATAAGTATGGCTGCGAGCTTTTCAAAAAGAGAATGGAATGCGCTATAATGCTTGAGGTCGCAAAGACTCTCGAAGCGGAAGAAAACTGAAAATAAAATATCCTGAAAGGGGATGCTTATGAAGACACCGATATGTGATTTCGTGGAAAATTATGCTCGAGAGGGCTCTCTCCGATTACATATGCCGGGGCACAAGGGCATCCCCTTTCTTGGCGTTGAGGAGCGAGATATAACCGAGGTCGAGGGTGCAGACGTGCTTTATAGCGCTGACGGAATTATTGCCGAAAGTGAAAAATATGCGTCGGAGCTTTTTGGAAGCGGCAAAACTTTATATAGTACCGAGGGCTCGTCGCTCTGTATCCGTGCCATGGTATCTCTTATTACTCTGCAAGCCAAAAGCGAGGGCAAAAAACCGCTTATTTTAGCGGCGAGAAATGCTCATAAGGCATTTATGTCGGCATTAGCATTGGTGGACTGCGACGTTGAGTGGCTATATCCCGAGGAGAGCGACAATCTTATATCCTGTCGTGTATCGGCAAATATGATCGAAGAAAAGCTTGAAAAAATGAGCGATGTGCCCGTGGCGGTCTATCTTACCAGCCCTGATTATCTTGGCGTTATGTCCGACATTCAAAATATTGCAAAGCTTTGCCACCAAAAGGGAATATTGCTGGCTGTGGATAACGCCCACGGCGCGTATCTGCGCTTTTTACAGGAGTCCAAACACCCCTTGGATCTTGGAGCGGATATCTGTTGCGATTCAGCCCACAAGACCCTGCCCGTGCTGACAGGAGGAGCGTATCTGCACATATCAAAAAATGCCCCCAAGGTCTTTTTTGAAATGGCGGAGCAGACAATGGCGCTTTTTGCCTCAACAAGCCCATCCTATCTCATAATGCAATCGCTGGATATGGCGAACAAATATATCTCCGAGAGTTACGGAGATAAATTGAATGCGCTTGCCTGTAAGCTTGGCGAGCTCAAAAACCGCTTGATTGAAAACGGATATTTGCTGATTGGTGACGAAAAATTGAAGCTTTGTTTCGATTGCAAGAAATACGGATATTTTGGCTTTGAAATGGCGGAGATTTTGCTAAAAAAGGGAATTGTTTGCGAGTTTTCCGACCGTGATTATCTCGTTATGATGTTCACACCCGAAATTAGCTCCAATGACGCGGAAAAGCTTTCGGAAGCACTCCTTTCTCTGCCTCGAAAATCGCCTATAAATGAAAAAGCGCCCTCGGTGGGATGCCCTGAGAGAGTTATGAGCGTGCGCGAGGCGGCATTTACTCCATCGGTTGAAGTTGACGTAGAAAACGCCTGCGGCAGGGTGCTTGCGGTGGCAAACGTGTCCTGCCCACCTGCCATCCCTGTGGTGGTGTGCGGCGAGAAGATAGACGAGAGAGCGGTCGAGTGCTTTAAATATTACGGAATCGAGCGCTGTCGCGTGGTGAAATAATATGGAATTCAAAAGTTATCTTATAGATCAAGCCCGAAAGCATCCGTCAATGCAGCCATCCGACATAGCCAAGATGTGCTATCAGGCAGCGCTGGGCGCGGAGCATCTGCTTCTTGATATCGAGCGCGCAAGAGCTTATTTTAATATGGAATTCGACTCGGTAGAGCCGCGTGAGGGCGAAATATTTGAGTGCCTTTCCGATAACGTGTGCCGAATCGACCTTGGCACATGGAAGAATAGCGGCTTGACACGCGAGTATCTTTTCAAAATGTTCGTTGCCAGCGCAAGTGTATCGCATGACGGCAGAGAAAAGCTTGTTGAATATATTGCTTCGGTAGAGAATTGTTTGGATGAACTGAACTTATCCTTTTCTCTTGATGATTGGAAATCGTTCTTTGAAAAACACCGAGAAATGGGCATGCCTGCAATTCATCACAGCCAGACGTATCGTGATGCCGAAAAGCCCACTTACAGAATAGTTGATCGCAAATTTACTAAAATCATTGATATTCTAAAAAGACTTAATGAGATTTCGGGAGATAAACCCCGAGTGATAGCCATTGACGGCAGAGCGGCAGCGGGAAAATCTACCCTTGCCTCGCTTTTGAATGTGGTTCTTGATGCCGAGATCATTCACATGGACGATTTCTTTCTTCCTCCGTCGCTTCGCACATCCGAAAGACTTTCGGAGGCGGGCGGCAACATCCATTACGAGCGATTTGCCAAAGAGGTTATCCCATTTGTGGGCGGAGAGGAAAGCTTTGCCTACGAGGTTTTCGATTGCTCGGTCATGTCTATTAACGGAGCGCGAGAGATAAAGCCTTCAAGGTGGAGAATAGTAGAGGGTAGCTATAGCCGTCATCCAAAATTCGGAGGATATGCCGACTTTACCGTGTTTTGCTCGGTGTCGCCCGATGAGCAGATGGAGAGGATTCTCTCTCGCAACGGCGATTGGTTTGCGGAGAAATTTAAAAATGAATGGATACCTATGGAAGAGCGGTATTTTGAAGCATTCAATATACGCGAGAGCTCCGATATTGTGGTGTATCTTTAACAAAAAACTCGTAAAGCCGTTTGTGACTTTACGAGTTTTTGTTTGTCTTTATTCATCTTTTTTTGTTTTTAGGCTGTTGGCGATGAAGCAGGGGATATAGGGCGCAGTGTGTAGGGCGAGATAGAAGATGTAGACGAGAATGACGCAACCCCAAATCGGAAGCTCACGCCCAATAAGTCCACCGATTGCGGATTTGATAGACGGGAGAAAGAATGAGTTCATTTTAAAAAACATATAGTCGGAGCCTATCCACGAGAAATTGACCAAGTGAGCCACTATTGACACAAGAAGCGCGGGAATGGCAGGCAAGAGAAGGTCAAGGGGATTTTTGGCGTCCTTAAAGGAGTGATAGCCCGAAATAAGCATAACGAGAGTGCAGAAAACCAGTGCGCCGTGGAACAAAAGCGTGTTTATTCCCGCAAATGAGATGCAGGAGTAGTTGCTGAGAACGTTGACGGGATAAACAAAGTTTATCGCACCTCCAAAAAATCCAAGCGTGCATAAATATCCGCAAGCAGCGTATCTTACCTTGCCGCGCCCCCATATTGCGAAGGGCATGGCGTACATAAATATACTGCAGGGATAGAGGGGAAGATTTCCCCCCCACTCAAAGCCTATCTTGTTTCCTGTGGTGGATTCCCAGATCATTCTAAAAATATCAATTACCGTGAGCGTTGCCCAAATTATCGCAAACGTCATGCGAATAGTGCGCTCGCTCCTTTTGGAAAGCAGGATTGCACCAACGATGATCAACGCCAGTAATATTCCCACCAAGACAAAATGAAGGGGAGAAAATAGCTTTCCTACCATCATGCTTTGGTCGAGGTGATCTTTATGCGTGAAAAAATTTTGAAAAACATATAATATTTTATCCATAATTGCCCCTTTTCTGAGTGCTTATTTTCTCTTACGGCTACATTATATATTAAAATGACGAGAAATGCAAGATTTTTACGAAAAAAGTTTTTTGGTTGCACAGTTTCTTGTTTTTGTGAAAAACAGTATAAAAAGTGCATAAAAAAGTTATACTATAACTAGGCAAAAAACTTTAAAAATTTTTATTTTTTTTGAAAAAACCTATTGACAAATCGAATTTCTTTTGATATAATATGTAGGTCGTCAAGACGGAAACCAAATATTGGGGTGTCGCCAAGCGGTAAGGCATCAGACTCTGACTCTGACATTTCCGGGGTTCGAATCCCTGCACCCCAGCCAAATAAGGAACAGTAGATTGATACAATCGTATCGACCTACTGTTTTCTTTTTATCGTTAAAAATTGACCGAAAGTCCTTGTAAATCAAGGGCTTTTTCTCTTTGGTGGTGCATTTCACTATTTGCGGTGCCTATATCTTGTGCCTCGGATGCCCTAAAATGCAGAAAAGCACTACTCCCTGTCAAGGTGTAGTGCCTTTCTATCGTTAAAAGACCGCTATTCGTTAAATTACTAATAACTCACCGATAAATTGGAATTTGGTTGTTTCTGCTTAAATGTTTTTATTTTTGCAAAAGAACCTTGACATCGGCAGCCTTCAGCACCTTGCCCATCGAAACAACCTTCTCATTTACTACAATGGCGGGCATACTCATAACACCGTATTCCATAATTTTTGCCATATCGGTAACGTACTCGACCTCGATGGTAAGTCCGAGGTTTTTGACCGCTTCTTTTACATACTCAAGTTGCTGATGGCAGGACTTGCAACCTGCACCAAGCACCTTGATGCAGCAGATTCCTTCCACCTTTTGACCACAGCAGGTGTTAGCAGTTGTAGGCTGCTCCGCTACTGTACCGCAAGAGCAACAGCAAGTTTTTGTTTCTTCCTTTTTCTTTCCGAAAATTCCCATAGTAGATTCCTCCTGAAATTAAATAATAAGTGGTTGAATGAGATTAAAGAAATATCCCACAAGGATAATTCCAACCATACATATTGCGATAAAAATGCCGAGCAATTTAGGTTTTACCGCCTTGCGAAGCATAATGATCGACGGCAGAGAAAGCGTTGTGACACCCATCATAAAGGACAGAACCACACCGAGCAATGCTCCTTTTGCAAGCAACGCTTCTGCAATCGGTATCGTTCCGAAGATGTCGGCATACATAGGAATGCCTGCAATGGTGGCAAGGATAACGCCAAAGGGGTTGCTACCGCCGAGTGCTTTTACAATCCATTCTTCCGGTATCCAATTATGAATGAGTGCACCGATGCCAACG
>JAZUAS010000125.1:0-7783 GCA_045638125.1 Eubacteriales bacterium
TAAAGCTTAAAGCTTGTCGCGCAAGCGTCCTTTCCCAGAGGGAAAGCCTTGGTGAAGTTCAAAGTCTAATTTGGCTATAATCTTAACTTATCTCTTTTAACCCATGGGGTTGGGGGACACGGGGGAGGGGCTGTTGAAACGAATAAAAATGCGGCATGTTCGCTTTTTTATTCGTAAGACCCGCCCCTATTCCCCTGTGCGGCGTTTCTTTTGTAACTTTTCTTCCGCCGTGGGAAGAAAAGTTAGTAAAAAACATTCTTTTGATTACTTTTCTTCCGTCGTGGGAAGAAAAGTAAGTAAAAACACTACACTTTTATTTTATAATTTTCTAATAAAACAAAAACAAAGGGAAGATCGTCTGATCTTCCCTTTATTTCTATAATATCAATATTAGCCAAGCTTAGCCTGGTTAACCTTGATGCCGGGGCCCATTGTGGAAGCAACGGTGCAGCTCTTAATGTACTGACCCTTTGCAGCAGCGGGCTTAGCCTTGATGATAGCACCGAGAAGAGTATCGAAGTTCTCCTGGAGCTTAGCCTCACCGAAGGATGCCTTACCGATGGGGCAGTGGATGATGTTGGTCTTGTCAAGTCTGTACTCGATCTTACCTGCCTTAGCCTCAGTAACAGCCTTAGCAACGTCGGGAGTAACAGTACCTGCCTTAGGAGAAGGCATAAGTCCCTTAGGACCGAGAACCTTACCGAGACGACCGATAACACCCATCATATCGGGAGAAGCGATAACTACGTCGAAATCGAACCAGTTTTCCTGCTGGATCTTTTCAGCGTACTCAGCGCCGCCTGCGTAATCTGCGCCTGCGTCGAGAGCCTTCTGAACGTTGTCACCCTTAGCGAATACGAGAACCTTAACGGACTTACCGGTACCGTTGGGGAGAACAACTGCGCCTCTGACCTGCTGGTCTGCGTGACGAGAGTCAACGCCGAGACGAACGTGTACTTCAATAGTTTCATCGAACTTTGCCTTAGAAGTCTGGCAAACAAGAGAGAGAGCCTCGGAAGGATCGTAGAGTCTGTTCTTTTCAATAAGCTTTACGCTATCTGTATATTTCTTTCCCATTTCTACTTACCTCCTTAATTAGTCTTCAACTACAACGCCCATAGAGCGTGCAGTACCAGCTACCATGCTCATAGCAGCCTCGATGGAGCCTGCGTTGAGGTCGGGCATCTTTGTTTCAGCGATCTTTCTAACCTGCTCGCTGGTGATCTTAGCAACCTTATCCTTGTTAGGCTTGCCGGAACCGGACTCAATGCCTGCTGCCTTCTTAATAAGAACTGCTGCAGGGGGAGTCTTAGTAATGAAAGTGAAAGAACGGTCTGCGTAAACAGTGATAACAACGGGGATAATAAGACCGATGTCATTCTTGGTTCTTTCGTTAAATTCTTTTGTAAATACGGGGATTGCTACACCGTACTGACCAAGCGCGGGACCTACGGGAGGCTGAGGAGTAGCCTTACCTGCGGGAAGCTGCAGCTTGATGTAACCCATAATTTTCTTTGCCATTTTAATTACACCTCCAATGTGGTACTTGTGCGGGAAAATTCAAAATTTTTCTCCCTCCCACTTATGCATCTTTGCGATGCCACTGTTTTCTTGATAAGAAACAGTAAAAGAAAATAATTAATTCTGTGTTTTGAGCTTGAGCATTTCGGCGTCGATCTCAACAGGCATATCTCTGCGTCCGCGCTTTACAAGCACAGTAACGGTCTTGAGATCCTCGGTGATCGACTGAACCACTCCGTCGTAACCCTCGAAAAGTCCGTTTATTACGCTGACTTCATCTCCAACGTTAAAGCTGAGCTGAACTCTTGCTTCCTCAACGCTTTCAAGATTCATGTCAACGACTTCCTTTTCACTCAAGGGAGTAGGACGTGATCCGGGGCCTACAAATCCGGTAACACCGGTAATATTTCTGACTGCGTGCCAGCTCTCGTCTGTCATTATCATTTTAACGAATACGTAGCTGGGGAAAATTTTAAGCTCTTGAACCTTTTCCTTATCGCCGTCTTTTTCAATAACCGTTTCAACGGGAACTTTTATATCGTAAATGAGATTTCCAAGTCCTCTATTTTCAACGATCTTTTCAAGGTTAGCCTTAACCTTGTTTTCATAACCCGAATAGGTGTGCGCAACGTACCATCTCAGGCCTACATTCATTCCATCAATATCACTCATAATCTACCTCTCGATAGTTTTAAGCTTAGATAATAGAAGACAGTGTTCTTACAACGAAACCGAACGCTTCGTCTATCATAAACAAAGCGAGCGCAACTGCAACTGCAACTACTACAACTACGAGGAAGCTCTTGCGAGTATTTTCTTTAGAAGTCCAAACGATCTTCTTAAGCTCGCTCTTTACAGTGCGAAGGAATTCAGAAAGCTTTTTACGGAATCTGATAATAAGAACAACCGCTACCAAGATGATACAGCCGATGATAACACTGTTAATAATAAGAGTGTTCTTTGTGTCAGCTTTAGCTGCGGCCTCGGTGTCTACCTTATCAGAGGAGCTTGAATTCGAATTGCTGCCCGATTCTGTCTTACCGGTTGTCTCCTCGGACTTCTCTGTCGCAGTAGTAGTTTCTTCTACGGACGAGGTCTCCTCAGAGGAAGCGGTAGCGCTATCGGTAGCAAAAACCGAAACTGTAAAGATTGATACAACCAGCACAAGAGACAGGAGAAGAGCGATAAGACTTCTTTTGTTTGTGAAAGTCATATTAGATCCCCCTATCACTTAGACTCTTTGTGAAGAGTGTGCTTGCGGCAGAACTTACAGAACTTCTTAAGCTCGAGTCTGTCCGGATCATTCTTCTTGTTTTTCTTTGTGTCGTAATTTCTCTGCTTGCACTCAGTGCATACGAGAGTAATTTTGACTCTTGCATCATTAGCCATGATTTCGGCACCTCCCATTTGAATTTTATTTGACCGCAAAGCGGTCTGTGTACCTCCCTCTGAAGGGTGTTTGTCCTTTTGCGCACAAGACACAACAAAAAAGCCCTTTGCAGAGGTAGAGATATTATATCATAATGAAATATACTTGTCAATAGTTTTTTGCAAAAAAATCAAATATTTTTCAAATTATTTTTCAAAAACCTATTGACAATACCAATTTTTGTGGTATAATATATAGGCACGACAAAGAGAGTGCAGAAAAAATTCAATAATATGCGCCGTTAGCTCAGCTGGATAGAGTGTTTGGCTACGAACCAAAAGGTCGGGGGTTCGAATCCCTTACGGCGTGCCAAGAAAAAGAGCAAGTCTTATGACTTGCTCTTTTTCTATCCAATCCGAAGGATTGGTATGTAATCATGACGCAGTCATGTATGTAATCGCCGTAGGCGCATGGCATCACGCTTTAGCGTGTATCCTTCCTTCGGATTGATGCCATACACGGTGTTTCCGTGATTCCATGCATCACTTCGTGATGATTCCATACCGCAACAAGTTGCGGATGTCATACACGCCTTCGGCGTGATATAGATGAGAGATAACACAACAAAAAAATCCAACACAGACATTGACGTCCGTGTTGGATTTTTATTATTCAATGAAAATATTACTTGCTAAAATATTTTGCTACCTCTTGTGCAACGAGCTTAGCGATGATTTCAAGATTAGCAGCGGAATCAACCTCGGAGAAGGATGCCTTGCCGTCACTGCTGAATAGCTTCATCTTCTTCATGGTCTCCTGCTTAACTGCCTCAACTGCCGCGGGAATAAGGTCGATAAGACCCTTGTCCATGCTCTGGAATTTTTTAAATTCAGCCTCAACTGCCGCTACGTTGATGTCGGTAAAGATGTTGACCTTGCTGATACCTTCCTTGATAGCTCTTCTGAAATCGTCGTCGGTAAGTCCGGAACCGCCGTGAAGAACCAGGGGAACGTCTACGGTGTTTGCAATAGTGCGGATTCTTTCAAAATCGAGCTTGGGGGGCAGCTTGTATGCGCCGTGTGCGTTACCAACCGCGATAGCCAGTGCGTCAACACCGGTTCTGTCAACAAAATCCTTTGCCATCTTGGGATCGGTGAAATATGCGGAAGGATCTGCAAGATGCGAGCTTCCCTCGGCAGAGCCCTCGTTGTCGCCAACGTGACCCAACTCACCCTCTATCGTAGCGCCGCGAGAATGGGCGATATCAGCCATCTCCTTGACCTTGCGGACGTTTTCCTCGTATGTATCGGTAGAGCAGTCGTACATTACCGAAGTAAATCCGAGATCAAGCGCCTTTACGCAAAGATCAAAGGAAAGACCGTGGTCAAGATGCACAACTACCGGCACGGATGCCTTCTTTGCCATAGGAATCAGATAGTAAGATACTTCTTCCAGAGGACCGTAAGGCAAAAGAACCTCTGCAGTACCCATAATTACAGGAGATCTTGTAGACTCTGCCGCATTGATGATTCCGCGAGCAAGCTCAAGATTAACTGCATTAAACAAACCCACGGCGTATTGGTTTTTCTTCGCGGGCTTCAAAACTTCATTCATATTAACTAACATGATTTTTTCCTCCGAATTTAGACAAAATTCATGAAACTATTCAACACGCATATTATACATCAAAAAAGTGAAAAAGTCAATAGTTTACAATATAAAAATTCTCTACAAATTCTTTATTCATCTAAAGATTGCATATATTTGTGCATGGTTTCGGCGACGACCTTTGAGTGCGCCACAGCTTCAACTACGGTTCTCGCTCCGAGAACTACGTCTCCACTGGCGAAAATTCCGGGACGGGTAGTGTTTCCGAATTCGTCGGCTACAAGCAGACCACGTGCGCTCGTGTCAAGCCCCTTTGTGGTATTAACGATCGTATTTTGAGGTCCTTGACTTATGGAAACGATAACGCTATCGGCTTCATAAAGCTTTTCACTTCCCTCAATATCGGTAAAGCTACCGTCCTCGTTTTCGATCACGTCGCAGAAGATAACTCCCTCGTCCACAATTTCAACGGGGCGCTTGTTGTATTCAAACCGTGTGCCTTCAAGCTTGGCATAGCTATACTCGTAATCGCTGGCGGCGACCTTTTTTGTTATTGAGAAGCAGGTCAGATATTCTACGCCGTGTCGTATAGCGGTACGAGCTACGTCCATAGCCGCGTTGCCCGCGCCAATAACGATAACTCTCTGACCGAGCTTAAATGAGTCGGGGCTGTTCAGATAATTGATACCGAAATGAACGTGACCCAGTGTTTCGCCTTTAATATGGAGCGCGTTTGGCTTCCAGACGCCCGTGCCCACAAAGATCGCCTTGTATCCGTCGCGGAAAAGGTCGTCGATTCCGATAGAACCGCCGATATGGGTGTTGGGGCGGATCTTGATTCCCTTCATCTCAATGTGACGGTACTGAATGTCGTCAAGAACGGTCTTGGGCAGACGGAATTCGGGGATTCCGTAGCGCAAAACGCCACCGATCTCGCTTTTGTTCTCGAAGATCGTGACCTGATAGCCGTATCTTGCCAGAATTATAGCGATCGTGATGCCCGCAGGTCCCGAGCCGACGATAGCCACTCTCTTTCCGTTCCAGATTTGAGGTCCTTTGGTCATTTTTGGAGCATAAGTGCGCGAGATATACTGCTCGATTGTAGAAAAGTGTACGGGAGCGCCCTTTTTGCCAAGGACACAGTGACCCTCGCACTGTTTTTCGTGATTACAGATAAGCGAGCAGACTGTAGTCAGCGGATTGTTCTCAAAAAGCATCCATCCCGCCTCGTCAAGCTTGTTTTCCTTTAAAAGCTTTATAACCTCGGGAATCGGTGTATTTATTGGGCAACCCTTCATGCATTGCGGATTTTTGCACTGCAAACAACGGTTTGCCTCGTCCATTACGTGTAAAGCCATAGTTTTACCTCGATTTGCTTAAAATATTTGTATAATACAATTATAACATACAAAAAACAATTATTCAATAGTAAATTGCATACACAAATAGAAAAATCAGTTGTCGACAATTTGTCGACACCTGACTTTTCGTACAGATCACGGACGCAGTCCAAGACCGCCCTCGAGGGTAAGAGTCTCGCCGGTGAGGTATTTGAAATCGGGGTTGGCAAGCTGGACGCAGGCGCGACCGATGTCTCTTTCGGGGTCGCCGAAATATCCCGCAGGGGGAGTATGCACATTCTTTTCAAATGCCTCGGGATATGCCTTTTGGAAGTTTTCAAGCTGAGCCGTCCATGCAAGAGGACAGATAACGTTTGCGTTTATGCCGTCACGGCTCCACTCGGTTGCCGCAACTCTTGTAAGACCTCTTATTCCCTCTTTTGCCGCCGCATAAGAACACTGACCGAAGTTTCCGAAAAGTCCTGCGCCCGACGCAAAGTTGATGACGCTTCCCTTTGTTTCTTTGAGATAGGGATAGCAAGCCTGCATATAGTAGAAGGTTGCGTAAAGTCCCGAATATACCGCCAGATCAAACTGCTCGGTGGTGTGATTTTCAATAGTCACGCCCGAAGCCGATGCTTGTGCCGTGTTGATAAGCACGTCGATGCGACCAAACTCGGCAATAGCCTTTTCAACTACATCCTTGGCAATAGCAGCGTTATCCTGTCCTGCGGCAATGTCCGCCTGAACGGGAAGCACTTTTATGCCGTAAAGACGCTCTAACTCTTCCTTTGCGTCAAGAAGCTTTTGCATATTTCTGCCGGTGATTACGATGTTTGCGCCCTCTTTTGCATAAGCGGTAGCGATACCGTAGCCGATCGACCCCGCTTTTCCGTTAGACAGAACGGCTCTTCCGCCGCCCGTGATCAATAAAGTTTTTCCCTGTAAGAATCCCATATCTGCTCTCCTTTATAAATTTTTTTGGATTTGAAATGTTTTTATAGTTTATTGCAGATCTTTTCCGATTTATGTGATTTAATTATACTCAAAAAAATTTATTATATCTGTGACTAAGTCACCTTGGGTAGAATAAAGTAAATATATTTTTTTATTTTCAACAAATTACAACATTTTACACAATATAATTTAGGATTATAAATCAATTTTAATAAAATTTGCACAATGTTAATTATTTAGTAACCAATAAAAACAAAAAATTTGATAAAATAAAGGTACAGGATGCGAAAGTGTCCTTAAAAAAGAACGTCAAAGGGGCGTTCTATAAGCCAAATGCCACATGGATGGCAGACAACTGAATAGGAGGTATCTTATGAAGATTAACGTAATCGGCAGACAGTTGAACGTGTACGACGACACCAAAGCTATGATCGTCGAAAAGCTCTCTAAGATCGACAAGTATTTCGGCGAAGAGGCAAATGCCACTGTCACGCTTACCCACAAACGCAATCTTGCGACCCTTGAAGTAACGATCAAGGCCTCAAATACCCTCTTTAGAAGCGAGGTCGATGCCGAAAGCTTCAGAGATGCCCTCGATAAATCAATTGACAACATCGAACGCCAGATCAGAAAGAATAAAACAAAGCTTCGCAAAAAGCTGCGTGAGGGTGTTATCCTCGATGCTGATCTTGCGGCGGCTTCTGTATCCGGTGAAGAACCCGAGGAAAGCGACATCATTATAAGAACCAAAAAGTTTGAATATACTCCGATGTCTCCCGAGGAAGCAATTATGCAGATGAATCTTCTCGGACACACGTTTTTCGTGTTTAGCGATTCGGCAAGTGAAAAGACTTGCGTTGTTTATAAGAGAAAAGACGGCAACTACGGTCTTATTGAGCCGGAAAATTAATATAATGTTTAGCAAAAGGCGGATTCTTCGGAATCCGCCTTATCTGTTAATAAAAGAACGATTTTACTAACTTTTCTT
>JAZUAS010000126.1:0-15688 GCA_045638125.1 Eubacteriales bacterium
CCATCGACGCTATCTTGGCTTGTGGCTACGACAAGTGTCAGGTTTACGTAACCGTTGAGTCCAAGGTGTTCGGTATCGGCGTTGAGGCTTACACCGTAGGCAGCGCTGAGTTCTCTCTCGCATACGCTATGACAAGAGGTATCACTCCTCTTATGGATAACGGTCACTATCATCCTACCGAGGTAGTTTCCGATAAGATCCCCGCTCTTCTCGTATTCTCCGATAAGATCGCTCTCCACATCACCCGTCCTATCCGTTGGGACTCCGACCACGTTGTTGCTTATGACGATGAGACCCGCGAGATGATGAAGGAAGTTGTTCGTTGCGACGCTCTTGACAGAGTATTCCTCGCAACCGACTACTTCGACGCTTCCATCAACCGTGTAGCGGCTCTCGTTATCGGTATGAGAAACGTTCAGAAGGCACTCCTCAACGCTCTTCTTACTCCCAACGCAGAGATCAAGAAGTATCAGGACGAGGGCAACTTCACCATGATGCTTGCTATGCAGGAAGAGATCAAGACCCTTCCTATGGGCGACGTTTGGGTAGAGTTCTGCGAAAGAAACGGTGTTCCCGGCTGCTCTTGCTGGCTCAAGGAAATCGAAAAGTACGAGGCAGAGGTTCTCTCCAAGAGAGTTTAATTTGTAAGTACATAAACTTAAATCGGCTGCCAATGGCAGCCGATATTTTTATATTATACAGTAGCTTTCGGCTATATGCCGAGAGCCTTTTTTATTATTTCGGCCAAGGGCTCGTACATATTGATGAATAATGTCCAAAACGGAGCCGCATACACCAATGATACCGCAACGTCGATGAGTATTCCCTTGACCGAGGGCTTTCTAAATCTCAGAAAGGTATAGAGCCCTATCAGACACAAAAATACTACGAAGCAGATCACTCCGAAAATAAAGCTTGCGGGATGCCTTATGGGATGATTCTTCGGATGATCAAGAAAATAGCAGGCGGCAAACCACATAACCGCGGACAGTCCGAGTCCGACGACCGCCGAAATAACGATCGACGTGACCGAGGTCTCTACCGCACAGTGCTTCGAGAAGAATCGGTTAAATGCAGTTGCAATTATGCCGGTCAAGGTAACCAGAATTCCGAATCTGAAAAGCTGTCCCACCGTATACTCAAGCTTTCTTGCAAGATATTCCGCGGTGTGTCCGCTCGCTCCCCCGATTATGCCGACAGATGCGTCTTGATCGGCAAGCCTCAGCATTCCAACAGCAAAAACCGATATGCTTGCAGCAATTATTGCTAATCCCAAAAGAATCACGAGAGCTGAATAGACGATCCACGAGGTCCTTCTCGCCGTCATTCTTTTTTCTTTTTCCATTAAACTATCTCCTCAAAATCGACCGCGCCGTGCTTACAGAGGGGGCAGATGAAGTCCTCGGGGAGGGTTTCGCCCTCGTAGACGTAGCCGCAGATCTTGCAGACGTAGCCCTTCTTACCCTTGGTCTCGGGCTTGGGCTTAACGTTTGCGTGGTAGTAGGAGTAGGTCATAGTTTCCTTATCAGAGATAACTCTTGCCTCGGTGACGGAGCAGATAAACATTCCGTGGGTATCGAGGTCAACGTACTGCTCTACCTTCAGCGACATAAAGGAATTGATATATCTCGCCATGAAGGTAAGTCCGTTATCGGAGCGCAGAGCCTCGAAGTCGGTGAACTTGTCCACGTTTCTGCCGCTCTGGAAGCCAAATCTCTCGAAGACTGCAAAGGGTGCGTCCACCGACAGGCAGTTGATATTCATAATTCCCGTCTGCTTGATTATATGGTGGGAATAGTTTTCCTTATTGATAGTAACTGCAATTCGATTGGGGGTATTTGTGACCTGCGTTACGGTATTGACGATAAGTCCGTTGTCCTTTTTGCCGTCGTTTGACGTAACGACGTACAGACCGTAGCCAATTTTGAAAAGTGCGGTCATATCGTTCTTATTGGCGGTAGCATCCTGCTGTGCAAGATAGTCGCGGCAGAGCTCCTCCGCAAGGGCGTTAAGCTGATTCGTGCTTTCCTCGTTAAGGGCGGAAAGTATCTTAACGGTATTCTCGGCATAAGTGAGGTTCTTGCTCTTTTCAAGCATACCGCGCATAACCTTGGTCGCCATGGGCGCCCAGCTTCCGTTTTCGATGAACGCAACGGTTCTGTTCTGATAGTTTCGCTCGGTAAGGTGAGTGATAAACTCTCTCATAAATGGGAAAATTTCTGCGTTATAGGTGGTAGTGGCAAGCACCAGCTTACTGTATCTGAAAGCATCTTCAACCGCTTCTGCCATATCGCATCTTGCGAGATCGTTGACCACAACCTTGGGGCAGCCGTTCGCTTTGAGCATTTCGGCAAGCTTCATAACCGCCTTTTTGGTGTTTCCGTAGACCGAGGTATAGGCGATGACTATTCCCTCTTCCTCTGCCTGATAGCTTGACCAGGTATTATAAAGTCCGATATAATATCCAAGATTTTCGTTCAGCACGGGACCATGGAGGGGGCAGATGGTCTGAATGTCAAGTCCTGCCGCCTTTTTAAGGAGAGCCTGCACCTGCGCGCCGTATTTACCGACGATACCGATATAGTAGCGTCTTGCCTCGCACGCCCAGTCCTCGTCTGCATCAAGCGCGCCGAATTTGCCGAAGCCGTCCGCCGAGAAAAGCACCTTGTCGAAGCTATCGTAGGTTACTATGACCTCGGGCCAATGCACCATAGGTGCGGTAACGAAGGTCAGGGTGTGCTTTCCGAGGGAAAGGGTGTCGCCCTCACCAACTACCACCTGTCGATCAGCAAAATCCTTGCCGAAGAAGTTCTTCATCATAGCGAAAGCCTTGCTTGAAGAGACTATTTTCGCATCGGGATATGCTTTTATAAAATTGACGATATTAGCGCTATGGTCGGGCTCCATGTGCTGGATAACGATATAGTCGGGTTTTCTTTTACCAAGAGCATTCTGAATATTATCAAGCCACTCGTGAGTAAAATTAGCGTCTACGGTATCCATAACGGCAATCTTTTCATCAATTATAACGTATGAATTGTAGGAAATTCCGTTCGGAACTACGTACTGACCCTCAAAAAGGTCGATTTTTCGGTCATTAACACCTACATATTTAATATCATTGGTAATTGTCACTTTGTACCTCTTTTATTGACTGGATTATACTACTATTATTTGGCTATATTTTAGAATTATTCGGCAATTACAATATTGCTAAAGATGACAGAAAACTTATCACAGTTCCACCGAAAAACTCCATTATTAACAAAACGAGAACGGAGACAAATAAAAATCCGTAAAGTAAAGCGCTAAGCAGAAACACAACCGACAGTATCGCGATTATTCCCATCACGACAGAAACCGGGATAATAAGTCCGATGATACTGCACAAAATGCCTATCGTGGAATAGATCGACTTATGCCTATATCTTTTTGAAGAAAATCCTAACCAAAGACCTATCAAAGCAAAAGCCATGTTACCCATGAAAACGCTACAAGAAAGCAGACCAACAATAAAGGATATGACTGCATATTCCTGCAAAACGTTCTCATCATATTTTTGATTTGCTCGTTTATTCTTACGATGATTATCTATTTGGTTTTCCTGTGCGTCTATTTTGCCGTTGTCAGCTTCCGCACGTTTGAAATCCTCGTCGTCCAAAAGGATCTCGACGGGTTCATGTCCAAAATAATCGTTCTCCGAGCTGTTATTTTCACAATATTCTTCACGCAAAGGGTCCTTGGGGGGCATTTCATTTTTGCTTCCCTTATCAGCACCTTCGTTATCTATATCTTGAAGCTCAATTTCGTAAGATTGAGTGTTATTTTTGTCTTTCATAATTAAACACCTAAATTATAATAAATTTGCATTTACTTAGTGTCAAACGCGTTTAACTATATTTCCGCTCGATTTGAATATCGAGCCTTCCGGCACGACTCCGCGAACCGAGGACAAGGGATATACCGAGGCTTCTCTTCCAACCACCGTTCCGGGATTGAGGACAGAGCCACAGCCTATCTCAACGAAATCGCCGAGCATAGCGCCAACCTTTTTTCTGCCCGTCTCAATTTTTTCGCCGTCTCGACTCTTTATAACGACGAGAGTTTTATCGCTCTTTACATTGCTGGTAATAGAGCCTGCACCCATATGAGACTTATATCCAAGAATACTGTCACCCACATAATTGTAATGAGGCACCTGAACGTTATCGAAAAGTATGCAGTTTTTCAGCTCTGTGGAGTTTCCGACAACGCAATTCTCACCAACCAAGACGCTACCGCGGATAAACGCTCCGGGACGCACCTCGGTATTGTGTCCGATAATACACGGGCCCTCAATGTAATTGTTGGGGTAGATTTTGGCGGTTTTTGATATCCACACGTTCTCACCCACCTTGTTGTAAAGCTCCCCGTCAAGAGTATTTCCGATGGCGATCACCAAATCCTTAATACCACCAAGAGCTTCCCACGGATATTCAAATCCCGAAAGATAGTCGCAAGCCTGCGTATGGCTCAAATCGTACAGATCACGTATTTTTACGTTTTCCATATATTTCTCCTTGAAATTTTATATTGTTTTAATTTTGCTTTTATTTTAATTCAACTACGGTGACTCCGCCGTCACCCTCACCAAACTGACCTATACGGAAATTCGAAAGTCGTTTATCCCCCTTGAGGAACTTCCAAAGGGCGGTCTTCAAGGCTCCCGTACCTTTTCCGTGGATAAGTCTGACTGTTCTGACGTTAGCCAACATTGCCTCGTCGAAATATTTGTCAACCGCAAGCCAGGCTTCGTCACCCGTCATACCGCGGAGATCGATCTCATCCTTAAAGGTGGTGGTGCGCGTTACCGAATATGATGACGCTTTGATCTTTTTGTCCCCACTGATAACCTTGGGTTCATTCTCTTTAAGACGGAGATCCTTGATATTTACCCTCGTCTGTAAAATGCCCGCCTGAACCCTTACGTTGCCCGATTTATCGGGATCTTCAAGCAGAGTCGCCTCACTTCCAAGAGTGACCACCGTAACAAGATCGCCCTTTTTGAGCTTTCTCGGGAGGACGTAATTTTCGTCGAGCTTGGGCTTTTCCACGGGGTCGAATTTATCGGAGTTTTCTCTCCAATGGTCTCTGACCGCCCGTCTCGCTCTGTCAAGCTCGCTACCGAGATTTTCGGAGTCCTTAGCCTTACGCACCTTGTCCATCTGCTCCATAATGAAGTCGCTGGATGCCTTGGCGCTGGCGACCATATTGACGGCCTTTGCTCTTGCCTTTTCAAGCTCGCGCTCGGACTCATCAAGTCTCGACTTTATTTTCTTCTCTGCCTCAGACTTAAATCTCTCATAATCAGCTCGCATCTGCTCGGTCTCCTCGCGAGCTTTGTCCATTTCAAGACGACTGCGCTCAAGCTGACCGATGATGTCCTCAAATTTTCTGTTGTCGCTACTGATATGCTCCTCTGCCTTATCGATTATCTCACGGGGCAGACCCAGCTTTTCGGAAATCGCGAAAGCGTTGGACTTACCAGGTGTGCCGATTATCAGCTTATAGGTAGGTTTTAGCGTTTCAACATCAAACTCGCAGGATGCGTTGCAAACGCCCTCGGTATCAAGGGCATATGCCTTCAACTCCGCATAGTGGGTAGTTGCCGCACACAAAGCGCCCTTACTTCTTACGAAATCAATGATAGAGACCGCCAGCGCCGCGCCCTCAACGGGGTCTGTTCCCACTCCAAGCTCATCGAAAAGCACCAAGGAACGGTTGCCCACGCTTTCCAAAAATGACACTATATTTACCATGTGTGACGAGAACGTGGAAAGCGACTGCTCTATGCTTTGCTCGTCTCCAATATCAACGAGAATACGGTCGCACACTGTGATAACGCTTCCCTCGTCTGCAGGAATATGCAGACCGGATTGAGCCATAAGCATGAAGAGTCCCAAAGTTTTGAGAGTTACCGTTTTACCACCTGTGTTAGGACCCGTAATTATCATAGTGTCATAGCCATCGCCAAGACGCACGTTTATGGGAACTACTCTGTCCCTGTCGATAAGGGGGTGTCTTGCACGCTTCAGCTCTACCGTTCTCTCATCGGTAATGGTAGGAGCCGATGCGTTCATAGCGATCGACATCTGCGCACAGGCAAATGCGAATGCCAATTCGGTGATATTTCTGTAATTGAGCCAGATAGCGTCTGAATTTTCCGACACCTGAGCCGAGAGCGCCGACAGAATCTTTTCTATCTCGTGCTGCTCCTTGGACTCAAGAACTCGCAGCTCGTTATTGGCTTCCACTACCGCCACCGGCTCGACAAATATGGTTGCTCCCGAGGAAGAGGTATCATGGATAAGACCCTTGACCTCGTTTTTACACTCGGCTTTAACCGGAATAACGTATCGACCGTTTCTTGTAGTTACAATATTCTCTTGCAAATACTTTGAATGTGATCCACCCTGAACGTACTTTTGCAAGGTCTCTTTTATTTTGTTATTGGTAATTCTGATCTGTCTGCGAATATTCGCCAGCGTGTCGGATGCCTCGTCGGCGATAAGTTCCTCGGAGATTATAGATCTGCTTATTTTCTCCTCAAGGGTACGGTTAGGCATAAGACGGTCAAACACCTCGTCAAGAACGGTATCAAAAAGATGGTTCCCATGACAGTAATCAACCAGCATTCTCGCCGTGCGAAGCACCGATGCTATCGCCAACAGCTCACCGGGTGAGAGTATCGCGCCCTTGTCTGCTCTCTCGCAGGATTCGGAAACGTCCTTTACCATTCCAAATGAGGGCATTCCCTTTGCGTCACACAACCTTTTTGCGTCTGTGGTTCGTCTTTGCTTTTTTAAAACAGTCTCTACGTCGTCTGAGGGCATAAGAATCCGCGCCGCCGTCTTTGACCCCTCGGTGGGAGCGTAAGACGCCAGCATTTCGCAGATCTTATCAAATTCAAGTGAACGTAATGTTTTTTCGTTAAAGCTCATATCAAAATCAATTAAAAGAATAGATTAAAAGTTTTTCAACCTTTCAAAAATGGATGCGGCGTCAAGGCGGGACACCGAAAGATAGCTTTCTCCCTCCCTGCGCGAAACAAACGCGTCGGTTGCGGCAAGAACGTCATACTTGACAATATCAAGCACACCCAACTTGCGAAGCTCCTCGGAGAGCATCATGCCAAAGCCGCCCGCCTTGATCTCCTCCTCAACGAAAAGAAGGTTTTCGGGTCTGACCTCTTTCAATATCTCAAATATTTCAGATGCAAGAGAGCCATAAGGAGTAAGATACTCGCAAAGCAGTATTCCAACCTCGTCTCTTTGATCCTCAAGCATATTTTTCGCCTTTATGCATTCCTTTACGATACGACCATGGGTGATAATTACAGTTTTCGGCTTTTTATCGTCGGAAAAATCAGCGCGAACACCGATTTTTTCAATTTTTTCGTTCTTATAAAAAGCTTCTATCACCTCGACCGACTCACTTCCGCTGGGATATCTGATCACAGAGGCACAAGAGCCGTTCACTGCCTCATTTAAGGAAAGCCTCAGTCCCTCATAGCTTACCGGCGCGTATATTTTAACTCCCGATATCTGAGAAACAAAAGCAACGTCAAAGAGTCCGTGGTGGGTTGGCCCGTCTGCGTTATTGAAGCCCGCTCTGTCCACGCAGAACACAACCGGAAGTCTTTGAAGCGCTACGTCGTGTATCATCTGGTCGTAGCTTCTCTGTAAAAACGACGAATAGACCGCAAACACAGGCTTGTAACCGCTTGCCGCAAGTCCTGCCGCAAAGGTAACGGCGTGTTCCTCGGCGATTCCCACGTCAAAAAATCTATTCGGAAATTCAGACGCAAAGCGGTCAAGCCCTGTTCCCGAGCTCATAGCCGCGGTTATCGCACATATTTTTTCGTCATTCTCCGCCAGCGAAGAGATAGCTTTGCCAAGCTCTGTCGAATAATCGGACTCTGCGCTCGGCGCGTCGGAGGGGCGAAGTCCGTGGTACTTGTTGGGGTTCTCCTCCGCAGGAGCGTATCCCTTGCCCTTTTGTGTCTTAAGGTGGACAAGCACACTCTCTCCGGCTCCCTTTGCAGCCTCAAGAAGCGCTTCTGCGTCCTCATAATTATTTCCGTCGGCAGGGCCAAGGTAATAAAGCCCCATGTCCTCAAAATAATTACTTCCGTAGAGCTTGTTTTTAAAGGATTTTTTAATATCTCTTATCTTACAAAACAGCCAATTTCCTATCAAGGGAAGCTTTTTGATAAAGGAAACGGTGGCTTTTTTAGCCTTGAAATATCCTCTCTTACGGCGAAGCTTTGATATACTCTTTGCAAATCTTCCGATATTTTTAGAGATAGACATCTCATTTTCGTTGAGAATAATGATAAGCTTAAGGTCTCGCTCACAGTTATTAAGCGCCTCGTGGATCATACCGCCCGTAAAGGCTCCGTCACCAAGCACTACGACAGTATATGCATCCGAGCCCGATAATTTATCAGCCTTTGCAAATCCCAATGCCGCAGATAGCGACGTAGAGCTGTGTCCTGCTCCGAAGCAATCGTACTCGCTTTCGTCGCGATTGGTAAATCCCGTGATTCCGCCCGGACGTCTCAAAGTATCAAAATTTTTGTATCTCCCCGTAAGAAGCTTGTGGGTATAGCTTTGATGCCCTACGTCAAAAATGACATGATCCTTGGGGCAGTTAAAAACTTTATGTATAGCAACGCTCAATTCCACGGCGCCAAGATTGGAGGCAAGATGTCCACCGTTTCTTTCGGTGACCTCTACAATACACTCTCTTATCTCGCCGCAAAGCGCGTTTATTTCCTCAGAGTTAAGACCCTTTACATCTTCAGGGGAGTTTACTCTACCGAGATATCTGTATTCATTTTTCATCGACAGAGACTCCTCTTCAAAAAATTAATAATATAATACATAATTATACATAATATATTTTATCACTTTTGATCAGTGTTGTAAAGGGGGTTTTTCAAAAAAATCGACATATAGGCGGTTAAATATCAAAAAAAGGCGCTTTCGCGCCTTTTTTGACTAAGATTCAATAATTACTTCTTGTAGTACTTAGCTCCGCCGATCTCAATGTAATCGCCGTTGTTGTCGTTACCTGCATTGTACTTCTTCTCGCCAACGAGGAGAGCTCTGATGGCTCCGTACTGGAGATCAAGGAAGCTATCGGGCTCAGGAAGATCGATGTCGATGGTGGGATTGCCTTCTTCATCCTCACCCATTTCAAAGGTACCCTCAACAGTGGTCTTCTTGGAATCACCATATGTAAGCTCGATCTTTTCGCCGGAGAACTTAAGGGTAATGGAGTCATTACCGTAGGTTCCGCTGGGAGCGTTTGAGCAGGATGCGAACATAACGCACATCATAATAGCAACAAGTGAGATGGATACGATTCTAATAACAGTTTTTTTCATAATAATTGTTCCTTTCTTAAACTGATATTTACTGGTAAACGCTTTTGTTTACATATTAATTATAATTGTTTTTCGGTAGTTTGTCAATACCTTTTGTGAAAAACACACAAAAAAATATTCCGTTTTAAGTCTTGTTTGGGCGATTTTTCATCTTATTGATAATCTCAACTATCAGCGAACCCGCAATAAAGGTTATGCAAACGTACACCAAAGCGTTACCAATGACCGAGTAAAGAGTGGTATTGCTCCGCATCTCGATTGGAGCGGAAATATATCCTCTTTCAAGCGCCCCAAGCTCCTCTACCACGTTGCCCATAGGGTCTATTATGGACGAAATACCCGTATTTGCGGAACGTACAACGTATCTTCCGCTCTCGATCGCGCGCAGGCGTGACTGACCGTTGTGCATAGCAAGTGCGGCGCTATCGCTGAACCATGAGTCGTTCGTTGAAACGGCGATCATTTCGGCTCCGTTATTGACCGAATCGTATATCACCTTTTCGTAGATCGAATCAAAGCAGACCGCGCATCCGATCTTCCCCTTCTCGCCGTCAATTACCACGCTCTCCTCTCCTGCCGAAAGGTCCTCGGAAAGCATATTAATGTCTGCCAAAGGCGGGAATATGGCGGTTACAAACTCACGCATAGGAACAAATTCGCCAAAGGGTACAAGTCTTTGCTTGCTATATACGGTTTCGTTGAGACTACCGTCGCTTCTTATCTCCATAATAGAATTTCTAAGCTGACCCGTCTCCTCGTCACGAGTGAAAACCGAGATCATTATGGTTATGTCGTTCTCTTTTGCCAGATTTGTTATCGCATCATAATAATCTTCTCTTTCCGTCAAAACTATTGGAAGAGCCGTTTCGGGCCAGACGATAATTTCCGCTCCGTCTGCCGCCGCGTTTTTGGTAAGTTCTTCGTATATCTTCAGAACCTCACTTGTCTTGCCGCCCCATTTTTCGGTTGAAGATATATTTCCCTGCGCCGCCGCCGCGATGATCTTCCCGTCTCCCTCGTTGTACGCAAGCGTGACCGAAAGACCTAACGCGAGATTGACACAAAACAGAGATATCGCCGAAGCGACAGCTATCTTGCGGACACCTTGCTTGATTATTGCAATAGCAAGAAAAGCGTTTACCGCAACTATTACGAAGCTTATAAAGTAAGAGCCGAAAAGCGATGCGCTTCTGAGCAGAAGAGTGAAATTCACTTGTCCGAGAGGCAATCTACCCCACGGAACTCCCCACCAGCCTATGGTCTGCCACCACTCGGCAACCACCCACAAGGACGCCGCCAAAAGAGGCTGAAGGAATATTCTTTTTCGCATAAAAGCACTTCTCGCCACTACAACGAAAAGCACAAAAACGAGGGCGCTGAATACCGATTGCAGGAATGCAAGTCCAAAGCATCCGAGCGATACGATTATCAAAGAAATACCGTTTGAGACTCCCGCAAAATCCAAGGGATACATATAGTAAAACCAATGGAAAGTGACGGCGTAGTAGCACATAAAGAACAGCATTCCCATGCCGTAAGCCCTGCCGAGCCTTGCTTTTTCTCCCTCCGCAAGCCACGCAAGCGCCAGAGCCATCGGGATCAACGACACCCACTGCAAAAATCCGAGTGAAGGAAAGATCAGTGGCAGAGCCGTTAAAATTCCGCTGGATATTAAGCATAACGGAATTTTATGCCTTATAAGAAAGTTTTTCATTCGAATTATCCTTTTTTAGTGTTTAACGCACAGATTTTTTCGATTTTTTCGTAAGCGCCCGTGTATTCCTCGACGAACCAGACGTCATCCGGCGCGAGATTTACCTGCTTGCCCGAGAGGTAGCCCAGAAATCCCTCATCCTTGCCAAAATCGAAGATAAGACGATAAGAGTAAAGCGCTTGATACTTATATCCACGCGCCTTGTCGTCCCGATTGACGCCGTACTTGCCGTCACCAAGAAGCGGATGACCGATATGCGCCATGTGGGCGCGGATCTGATGTGTTCTTCCGGTCACAAGCTCGACCTCAACGAGCGAGCTATCCCTACGCTCTGCGATGACCTTATACTTGGTTATAATATTCTTGTAGCCCTCCTTTGGCTTGTCGGAGATAGTTACAAGATTGTCGGCGCTATTCTTTTTGAGGTAACCCGTTAAGGTATCTGCGCTCTTTTTAGGTTTGCCGTGGACGGCACAAAGATAGAACTTTCTGATCTCATCATTCTTGATCTTCTCATTCATAACGCGCAACGCTTCGGCGTTCTTTGCGGCGATAACGATTCCTCCGGTATTTCTGTCTATTCGGTTACAAAGCGCAGGAGCAAAGGACTGCTCTTCGTCGGGATCGTACTCTCCTTTTTGATAGAGATACGCCTTTATATGCATAATAAGGGTATTATCCTTTGCACTATCGTCCTCGTGAACAAGCACACCGGGACGCTTGTTGCACAAAATGATATTATCGTCCTCGTATACTATGTCCAGCTTTGGCACAATACGCGCAAGTGCGCCGTCATCACTCTCGGGAGATCCGAAAAATTCGTCTCTGATAAAGAGCTGTATCTCATCTCCCTCAAGAAGTATCTGCTTCTGCTCGCATCTCTTGCGGTTGACCTTTATTTTCTTGGTTCTTATGTACTTATACATAAGCGACGCAGGTAGTCCCTTGACTGCCTTCGTAAGAAATTTGTCAAGTCTCTGCCCCGCGTCGTTTTTGTTGATCTTTAATATTTGCATAATTAGCCTTATATAAAATATTTTTCGTACCTTTTTCGGGAAAAAGGTACCCAAAAAGCTTCCCCAAGGATATGGGAAAATACAGACATTGTATTCATCTATATGGGTTTGTAATATTTTACGCCACCATCTTAAAGTCTAAACCGTCTGTAACCCAAACTATCCTTATTTAAAGTTTTTTGGGAGGTGCGGAACCCTTTTTTACTCAAAAAAGGGTTCCGCAAAATCCCATTTTAAATAGTGCCGAATATTCTGTCTCCAGCGTCGCCGAGACCGGGAACGATGTAGGCGTGGTCATTGAGCTTTTCATCGAGGGCGGCGGTATAGATATCGACGTCGGGATGATCAGCCTGAACCTTTGCAACTCCTTCGGGAGCGGCAACGAGGCACATAAACTTGATATGCTTGCATCCTGTCTCCTTGAGCTTGGTAAGCGCATCGCTTGCCGAACCGCCGGTTGCCAGCATGGGGTCAACGAGAATAACTATTCTCTGGTCGATATCGGCGGGAAGCTTGCAGTAGTATGTAACGGGAAGATGAGTTTCGGGGTCACGGTAGAGACCGATGTGACCGACCTTTGCAACGGGAACGAGGTCAAGCAGACCGTCAACCATTCCAATACCTGCACGAAGAATAGGAACGATAGCGAGCTTTTTGCCCGAGATAGTGTATGCTTTTGTCTTCTGAATGGGAGTCTCAATAGTGATCTCCTCAAGAGGAAGGTCGCGTGTTAGCTCATATCCCATAAGCATAGCGATCTCGTTAAGCAGCTCTCGGAAATCCTTGGAGCCTGTCTTCTTGTTTCTCATAATGGAAAGCTTGTGCTGGATAAGGGGATGATCTACTACGTGAAGTGTACTCATACTTATTTTCCTTTCTGTTTGGACAGATTTTATATTCTTTAATAATTATAACTCATTATTTTCTATTTTTCAAGTCTTTTTTTCAAATTGAGAGAAAAAGATCGTTTTTGAGGATTACTATTGACTTTTATTTTGGGCTGTTGTATAATTTTCTTATAACTTCTCTTTTGAAAGCGAGGTAACTTACATGGAAGATAAGCACAAGGTGGCTCTGCCCACAACAGATATAACAGAAACCAACGAAAAGGCTGAAAAAGCTTGGGATTGCCCCGAATTTAAAGTCTCGGGCATTTTCTCGTCCCACATGGTGCTTCAGCGTGAAAAGCCTATCAAAATATGGGGATTTTCAACCCACGTCGGCACAAAGGTGGCAGGCTGCTTTATGGGTGAGACGGTTACGGCTACCGTTGGCGAGGACAATCGCTTTGAGCTTCGTTTTTCGGCTCGTCCCGAATGTGAAAGCCCTCAGATAATGATAATTTCCGACGAATTCGATCACACAGTTACCTTTGAGGACGTGCTTATCGGCGACGTCTGGATAATCGGCGGTCAGTCCAACGCGGAGCTTCATTTAGCTCCCTGCATGGCTCTTACCCCCAGCATGGATTTCTACGAGGGAGATAATTTCCGAATATTCTTTCAGCAGGGCTCACAAGGCATGGCACGCGGCAGAGAAAGTAACGTATGCCAACCCGATATTATTAACCCCTCTTGGACTTGGGGCAGACCCAACGAAGAAAATTCCCTCAATTGCTCGGCGATCGGCTGGTATTTTGCAAAGCATCTTATAAAGCACATCGGCACTCCCATCGGAATCGTGATGATGGCGGCAGGCGGCGTTTGTCTGCGCGAGCTTATGCCTACGTCCTTGGCTAATTCGCTTGGCTATACTAAGGGCGCAAACACCCGTATCGGCGGTGCTTACGATACTCTTATAAATCCTCTGGTGCCTCTTGCCTTCAAGGCGCAGATATTCTTCCAGGGTGAGAGCGAGGGCTGCTGGTTCTCCTGCGCCCGTCAGTACGACACCGACCTTGCGGCATTTTTTGAGGATGAAAGAGCGCGTTTCGGTCAGCATTTTCCCGTATACAACGTTCAGCTTTGCGACTATGGCGACAACTGCTTCAAGCATTTCCCTGCCCTTGATATCGTAAGAGTAAAGCAGTTTGACGCGCTTTCCCTTATCCCCGATATGACCTTGACCGTTGATATGGACCTTCCCTCTCCCGAGGGCTGTGACTGGGCACACTCCCCCAGAAAGCTTGAGCTTGCAGAGCGACTTGCAAGACTTGCTCTCGCTAAGGAATACGGTGTGGGAAAGGTGGTTGACGCGGTCTCTCCCCGTCCGATCTGCGCCTCCCTCTCCGAGGATAAAAGTGAGATCGTCATCGACTTCACCGACCTCGGTACAGGTCTTATCGTTACGGGACAAGACCCCAAAAACAGCGTCGGTCTTCCCGTAAGCGGCTTTTCGGTTGGACCTTATGAGGACAGAAAGCCCGCCGAGGCAACTATCACCTCGCGCGGTCAAGTCACGGTCAAGGTTCCCGAGGGGGCTGACACAAGCCGAGTAAATTACTGCTTCTCGATTGTTGTAGAACCCGAGCTTTACAACGGCAACAATCTGCCTTGCCCCGCGTTCTCGATTAAAGTTTCGCAGTAAAAATGCGTGTCGCTCAAAAACATTTGCACAGTCGATCTATAACGACGGTATGGAGATTATTATGGATAAAAAGATAAAGGTCGGCATTCTCACTCTTGGCTGCAAGGTCAATCAATACGAATCCGAGGCGATAGCAGAAGCCCTTATAGACAAAGGGTTTTCAATAGTTGCTCACAATCAGGTCTGCGACGCATACATAGTCAACACCTGCACCGTCACGGCAGAATCCGACAGAAAAGCGCGACAGATGATCCGACGCATGATCGGCAAAAATCCTGCCGCCTATATACTCGTTACGGGCTGTTATTCACAGGTGTCTCCCGACGAGGTAGCTAATATCACGGGGGTTGATTACATTTGCGGCAGCTCCAACAAAATGACGGTTGTCGACAAGCTATGCGCCATTGTCGAAAGCGGCAAAAAAGCCGAAAAGGCTGAAATATGCGTCCCCGATCTTGACGAATCAGGCTTTGAACCAATGTCTATCCGACGTTTTGACCGCACTCGCGCTTACGTCAAAATCGAGGACGGTTGCGAGTCCAAATGTGCTTACTGCACTATTCCTGCTTCGCGTGGTCCTATACGCTCAAAGCCCTTTTCAAAGGTCATTGACGAGGTGAAGGCGCTTACCGAAAACGGTGTTAGAGAGGTTGTTTTGACCGGAATCGAAACCGGATCATACGGCAGAGATCTGCCCGAAGACGAGGATTTTGCTTCTCTGCTTGCCGCCATCGACAAAATTGACGGCATCGGCAGAGTGCGTACAGGTTCGCTTGATCCCACTGTCGTAAAACCCGCATTCGTTGAAACTATTCGCAATCTCAAATCGCTTTGCCCGCATTTTCATCTGTCGCTCCAAAGCGGAAGCAGTAAAATTTTAGCGTCTATGAAGCGCAAATACAACGCAGATCAAGCACTTGCTTGCATCCAAAGATTGCGCGATGCTATCCCCGACGTAAAACTTACTACCGACGTCATCGTCGGCTTCCCCGGTGAGACCGA
>JAZUAS010000127.1:0-4705 GCA_045638125.1 Eubacteriales bacterium
CATGGCTACGATCCGACTTAAGGGAGCTTCTGATATGAAAAATTATAAGACCTTTGGAGTCATGCTCGATATGTCGCGAGATGCGGTCATGACGGTTGACGCTTTGAAAAAATATATGCAGGTCATCAAGAAGATGGGATATAATACCATTCTTCTTTACTGCGAGGATACTTACGAGGTTGAGGGTGAACCCTATTTCGGTTATATGAGAGGCAGATACTCGATATCCGAGATGAAGGAGATCGACGCTTTCGCGCAGTCTGTCAAAATGGAGGTCATTCCTTGCATTCAGACCCTTTCTCACCTTGAGACTACTATCCGCTGGGGAAAATTCCCCTCGGACAATGCCAGAACTCTTATGGTTGGCGAGGAGAGATGCTACGAGCTTATCGACAATATGTTTGCTACTCTTTCAAAGTGCTTCACCTCCAAGAGGATCCATGTCGGCATGGACGAGGCTTGGAATCTTGGACGTGGCAAATATATGGACAAGAACGGCTTTGAGTCTGTTGATTCGATTATGAAGAAGCATCTTGAGAGAGTTTGCGAGATCGCAAAGAAATACGACTACGAGGTGCTTATGTGGTCGGATATGTTCTTTGCCGAGGCAACGAATCATGGGTATTACTGCGAGAAGATCAAGATGCCTGCGTCGGCTATTGAGGCTATGCCCGAGGGAGTTAAGCCCGTATATTGGGACTATTATCACACCGCCGAGAAAAATTACGACGATATGATGCAAAATCACAAGCAGCTGACCAAGGATTTTTGGTTTGCGGGCGGCGCGTGGACTTGGTCGGGATTTGCCCCCAACAATAACTACTCCTTGAAGACGATGATCCCCGCCCTTGACGCTTGTCGAAAGAACCGTGCGAAAAACGTGATCTTTACGGTATGGGGCGACAACGGCGGCGAGTGCTCTCGCTATGCGAATCTTCCCGCACTCTTCTATTTTGCGGAATACGCAAAGGGCAATACCGATGAGTCAAAGATAAAAGAGAAGTTCTCAAAGAAATTCGGCATTTCATTTGACGATTTTATGCTGCTTGATATGGTCAACTACGTAGCGGACAAGGAGATTAATAAGAATTATCCCCCTATCAACCCCTCGAAGTACTGTTTCTACGCTGATACATTCAACGGTTATACAGATTACACTGTTGCCGAGGGTGGTAACGCGAGATACGCCGCTCTTGCCGAGCAACTTCACGCCGTTGCGAAAAAGAACCGCAAATACGGTTATATTTTTGAGACCATGGCTCGTCTTTGCGACGTGTTGGCGCTCAAATACGAGATGGGCGTGCTTGTTCGCAAGGCTTACAAGGACGGCAAGAGATGGGATCTTGAGCTTTACGCAAAGAGAGATTATCCCGAAATGATCCGCTCTGTCGAGAGCTTTGCAAAGGCGTTTGAAAAGCAGTGGTTTACCGAGAACAAGCCCCAGGGCTTCGATTGCCACGATATTCGTCTTGGAGGTCTTTTGCGTCGTCTTGAATACTGCCGCAAGACCCTCAATCTCTACCTTGACCGCAAGATAGATAAGATTCCCGAGCTTGAGGAGGATATTTTGCCATTTGGGCCCGATGGAGCGAGCATGTTGTATAATGATGCGCTGAAGATCATGAGCGTATCCGCGCAGTATCTCGTCAAATGATCCTTTACGACGGATCGCGCATTGACGTTTAAAGCGATTGTAGGACAACGATTTAATAAAAGTTTTGAATTTTAAGGCTGAAACAGAGTTATGTATAATGTGAACGTTGGTGGCAAGACGTTAATAGCTGAGGAGGGCGAGCTGCTCTCCAAGCTTTTGATGCGCCACGGCATCTCTGCCCCTCACCCTTGCTCGGGAAGAGGAGTATGCAAAAAGTGCAGGGCGATCGTCGATGGGCAGGAGATATTGACCTGCCAATACAGAATAGATCGAGACGTTGACGTATTTCTTCCCTCGGAGAGCGGTATTTCGGTCAAGGACCTCGCAAGCACAGATGCTTTTAGCTCGGACGAGCTTTTTGCGGTGCTTGACATCGGAACGACGACTCTCATAATGGCGCTATGCTCAAATGACGGAAGAATACTGCGAAAGATTAAGGGGGTTAATCCCCAGATTGTGTTTGGTGCGGACGTGATCTCCCGAATAGAAGCTTGCTCCCGTTTGGGAGCCAAGACGCTTCAAGCTCCGCTTGTGTCTCGCATAAACGAGATGATTTCCCGAATGGAGAAGCAGACCGAGCGTATGTTCGTCTCGGGCAACGCCACTATGCTGCATCTTCTTTTTGGAGAGGATTGTTCCTCTATGGGATATGCTCCGTATACGGCGAGATTTCTTGAAAAAAGAGTGGTCAGTGCCGATACGTTGGGCATTGTTGGAGTCCGAGAGCTGGCGTCTCTTCCGTCTGCCCACGCATTCGTTGGTGCGGATATAATCGCGGGGCTTGCGTGCGTCGATATGCCGAAAAAAGGGAAGTGGTCGATTTTTGTAGACCTCGGAACAAATGCCGAGATAGTTCTTTTTTCGGGAGAGAGGATATTATGCACTGCGGCGGCGGCAGGACCTTGCTTTGAGGGTTCTAATATAGAATGCGGAATGAGTGCGGCTTCGGGCGCTATCTGTTCATTCGCCGCGATTGGCGGAGAAAAAGTTATCGAGACCGTGGATGGCGCTCTGCCCGTCGGTTTGTGCGCCACGGGACTTATCGATGCCATATACGAGCTTCTGCGATTGGGTGAGATAGACGAAAGCGGCTATCTTGACGGTCGGTTTTATCTTGCTGACGGGGTCTATATAAGCCCCGCCGACGTCCGTCAGCTCCAGCTTGCCAAATCTGCCGTCCATTCTGCCATTGAAGCGCTCCTGGATATCGCCGGTATAGAATGGCAAGAGGTTGAAAAGCTTTATATTTCGGGCGGCTTTGCCACAAAGCTCTCGATACCACACGCCACGGTCATAGGACTTATTCCTCGTCAGCTTTCCGACAGATGCGCTTTGATCGAAGATTCTTGTCTTAACGGGACGTTGAAATATGCCATTGGAGACGCAGCGCCAAGTGAGCTCGCCCACAGAGCGAAATACTGCGATCTCACTCAAAGCGACGTGTTCAAGGAAGCATTTATTAAAAATATGTCGTTTAACGTATGATTTTTAACCGAAACGTTGCGGTATGACCTGTTCTGCCGCAACGTTTCTTGATTTTTTATCATTTATTTGATTGATTTGGTCAAAATTGGATTTTTTAGTGGTTTTTTACGGACATGTTATTGACTTTATGCGTGAGTAGTGATATAATTTGATTTGATGATGTCCGTGCGCTCGTTTTTTGCGGGGGCGTTGGCTTTCATTGATTTTATCTGATTTGGAAGGATGAAGAAAATGAAAAATTTCAAGACCTTTGGCGTAATGCTGGATATGTCCAGAAACGCAGTCAAAACAGTTGATGAATTAAAGAAATTTTTGCCGCTTCTTCGAAAGATGGGCTATAACGCGCTTTTCCTCTATACCGAGGACACCTACGAGGTTGAGGGCGAGCCCTATTTCGGATATATGAGAGGCAGATATTCCGTTGCGGAGATGAAGGAGCTTGACGAGTTCTGCACAAGCATCGGCATTGAGGTAATTCCTTGTATCCAGACCCTCGCTCACCTTGCTACTCACAGCAAGTGGGGTAAGGTGCCCTTTGATCACACGGAGGAGATGTTGGTTGGCGATGATAGAGTTTACGAGCTTATCGACCACATGTTTGCTACTCTTTCCAAGTGCTTCAAGACCCGTCGCATACACATCGGTATGGACGAGGCGCATATGCTTGGCCGCGGCAAGTATCTTGACAAGAACGGCTACGAGCCTAAGATCGACATTATGAAGAAGCATCTGGCTCGCGTCAACGAGATCGCGGCAAAGTACGGATATATGGAGCCTATGATCTGGTCGGATATGCTGTTCTATGGTTGGAACGATGGCATTTACGTGGTTCCCAAGCAGGAGGTTCCCGAGCCTTACAGAAGTGCGCTTCCTAAGAACATCACTCCCGTTTTCTGGGATTATTATCACTGCAAAAAGCAGGAATTCAGCGATATGCTTGAAATGCACGCACAGATGAGTAAAAAGACTTGGTTTGCGGGTGGCGTATGGACCTGGTGCGGCACTATTCCCGATAACGAGTGGACTATCAAGAGCATGAAGCCCGCTATCGACGCTTGCCGAGAGAATAAGATCAAGAACGTATTTATGACCCTTTGGGGCAACAACGGAGGCGAATGCTCCTACTATTCGGTTCTTCCTTCTCTCTGCTACGTTGCGGAGTATGCAAAGGGCAACACCGACGAGGAGAAGATCAAAAAGAAATTCAAGAGCATCGTCGGTCTTGATTACGACGAGTGCAGCCGCATCGATTTCGGTAACTACATCGCGGGCAACGAGAGAAACGTTACTCATTCCCGTAACCCCTCGAAGTTTATGCTTTACGCCGATACTGTCAACGACTTCCTCGACTGGATGGTTAAGCCCGGTGCAAGCTATAAGTTTGCCGAGGTAGCTAAGGATATGCACGCGCTTGCGAAGAAGTCGAGAAAATACGGCTACGTTTACGAGACCGCCGCAAGACTTTGCGACGCTATGGAGATAAAGTATGAGCTTGGTATCAAAACCCGTCGCGCTTACGAGGCGGGCGACAAGGAAGAGCTTCGCCGCCTCGCAAACGAGGATTAC
>JAZUAS010000128.1:0-2147 GCA_045638125.1 Eubacteriales bacterium
GAGGGGCTGTTGAAACGAATAAAAATGCGGCATGTTCGCTTTTTTATTCGTAAGACCCGCCCCTATCCTCCGTGCGGCGTTTCTTTTGTAACTTTTCTTGCAGCTGGTGGCAAGAAAAGTTAGTATAAAACATTCTTTTGCTAACCTTTCTGTCGCTGTTGAAAGAAAAGTTAGTATTAAACTAACAGATATATCAAAATTTAAAATAAAAATTATTCGACACCGTGATACGACAATTTTCACAAAACCATTATGATACAATTAAAAAAACGCGCCCATTTGGTGCGCGAAAGAGAGAAAGAAGGGAAAAAAGAAAAAATGTGTGCGGCGAGAGACAGAAAGCCGGGATTTGACAGTGAATTTACGGGAACTGTACTGAAAATAAAGCTCAGAGGAGAGATAGATCACCATAGCGCGGTGGCGGTGAGGAGCGCGATAGACGACATGATCCGCTCAAAGAGGCCTGGTGAGCTTGTAATAGATATGTCGGCGGTCGATTTTATGGACAGCTCGGGACTCGGTCTTATTATGGGCAGATACAACACCATGAAGGAGATCGGCGGCAGCGTTACGGTTGCAGATCCCAACCCATCCACTGAAAAAATAATGAACCTTGCAGGATTAGAAAGAATAATTAAAATCACTCGCTCGGTGGGGCGAACACCGTTAGGAGATCGTGTGGAAAACGCGCGAGCAGTAATGTCCGCAGGAAATCAGACGCAGACAACCAAGAAAAAGCCCCCCTACAATCGGAGCAAAAAGAAGGAAAAACGAGGATAAATAAAATGAAAAGAACAAAATTTACGGGCTCGGTCATAAACAAAATGCAATTGAAGCTCCCTGCGCTATCTGCAAACGAAGGCATGGCGAGGGCGGCAGTTGCGGCATTCTGCGCCCAGCTTGACCCTGCGGCAGTGGAGATCGCGGACATAAAATGTGCCGTCAGCGAGGCGGTGACGAACTGCATCGTCCACGCCTACAAGAACACAAGCGGAATGATCTATATTAACGTCTCTCTGCTTGAGGGCAGAGTTGCCAAGATAGAGATAAAGGACAGGGGCTGCGGCATTGAGGACGTAAAGGAAGCCCGTCAGCCTCTTTTTACCACCGACGCGGCAAGCGAACGGAGCGGAATGGGCTTTACCGTTATGGAAAGCTTCACCGACAGTCTGCGCGTCTCCTCCAAGCCGGGTCGCGGCACCAGCATCACGATGTTCAAAGCCTTTGGCTCTCGCGGCGAATACTGATCTATACATAGCGGTCTTTAACAAAAGAACCGCAAAACAGGCGCGGAGGGATCTAAATGGAAGAGAGCAACGTCACGGCAACACAGGGCATCCGAGAGGAACGCGACGAAAGATATTTAAGAAACAGAGAGCTAATAACAAAGGCGCAATCGGGCGACGAGCAAGCGACAGAAATACTGGTGGTGGAAAACACCGCACTGGTCAAAAGCATCGCATTAAAATTTCGCGATAGGGGTACTGAATTTGAGGATCTTATGCAGATCGGCACTATCGGGATGATAAAGGCGATCCGTAGCTTCGACATGGAGCGAGGAACTGCATTTTCCACATACGCGGTGCCGCTCATCGTTGGAGAGATACGGAGACACCTGCGAGACGACGGTCTTATCCGCGTCAGCCGAAGCTATAAACGCACCGGCATTATCATAATGCGCGAGAAAAATCGAATTATGACCGAGGAGGGCAGAGAAGCGGGAATTTCCGAGCTGGCAGAGCTTGCTGGGGTCAGCGTGGAAGAAGCGGCGATCGCCATCGACGCAGTCTCTCCCGTTTCGTCACTTTCCGACAACGTTTACGGCGAGGATTCAAAAACTCTTGATTCCGTCCTACCCGACCGAGAGACCCAGGACGAATTTGAAAACCTCAATGACCGCATAGCACTCACTCAAGCAATCAACAAAATGCCCCCCGATTGGAGAAAAATTGTCCTGCTCCGATATTACCGAGATATGACCCAGCAGCAGGTCGCAGGTCTTATGGGACTCTCCCAAGTAAAGGTCTCCCGAGAAGAAAAAAAGATCATGACCTTCCTCCGCGGCGAGATGGCGTAGATTGGGATGGGCTTTTGCAGGGGGAGGAGGGGCTTTCTTGAAAGATCGCCAAGTCGGATCGTAGCCATGT
>JAZUAS010000129.1:0-19657 GCA_045638125.1 Eubacteriales bacterium
TGCTTCAAGATTAGATATCCCATCATTTTAAATGAGTAAGGTCACTTGCAGACTACAAGTTTGATAGGTCGGAGGTGTAAGCGTAGTAATACGTTCAGCTGACCGATACTAATAGACCGAGGGCTTGAACCTCCTTGTTACTGAAGATTGTATCGCTACAATCTATCGTAACAGGTTCAAGAATTAGTTTGAGTTTCGGGTTTTGATACTCATTCAATTTCTTTTATCTTTCGATTGGTCGAGAACATAACAAAGACGCACGGTAATAACCGTGTTTTTTTGTTGCACATATAGTTAAGTAAACTTAATTATCGCTGATAAAAAACTGCGAGAAATCAATTTGACTTCTCGCAGTTGGACTTATTTTTTGAATTTAGGCAACAGTAATGAAATTTTATATTATCCAAGAGAGATATAGCTACGACGTGCAACGCGATTGAGGAGTGTGGGATAATCTCCGTCATAGCCTCTGAACATCTGACCGCATATTGCGAAAGGAAGGTATGCGCCGCCGTCAAACGTACCTGCAAGGCACATGGTGGTAGGGGTCAGCTCATTGTCGTTGATAAACTTCATCATTCTGCCTGCTGCTTCGCCGTATTGAATCCATTCCGCAGAATAACGGCGCCATGCGGCTTCTCTTATGCGCTGATCGTGTTCGACAAGTGATTTTGCGCTTTCACCAAGAACATAAGGACCTCTCTGATAGATAAATTGCGACCAGTCCATCATCATAACGCCCTTGAAAACGATACCAACACCTACACCGTCACGAAGCTCAAGCAGCTTTTTAGTAAAATCAAAGGAAGCTTCATACTTTTCTTGATTCCAGATACGGGATTCGTAATCGTAGGGGAAGTCACCGCAGTCCTCCCAGAGGATCTCAACTCGCTTATCAACGCGAGCGATCTCGTCAAGTCGATTGACAACCGAGGTAGCATGGAGACCGAAGATAATACGCATTCCGGGTTTGATCTTGAGCAGCTGATCCGAGATCTCGTTGACCATATCGGTTACGACTCGCGCTACCAGCTTGTCTCCTATATACTCGGTATTTCGCTCGGTAAAGGACTGAAAATATATACCGTCGCAGTTAATAGGAGCGTAGCACTCCTCAAATTCCTTGACAATAGATACTTTCAGAGCCTCGATCTGCTCGTCGGTTATATTTTCTGCTTTGCGGAAGCTCTTCCAACCCCAGGTGTAGCCGAGAATTATGCTGATTCCGTAGTCGTGAGCATAATTGATTACTTCATCAATATTTACCGGTACAAAATCGTTCCAGAGAATAAGCTCGTTGTATCCGGCTCTTACCATATTGTCGATATAAGCTCTGTAATCGTTGATGTTGTGTCCCCAGGTGAAAATACTGCGGACGGGATGTTCGGGAGCATCAGTATAGCTATAAACCTTGAGACGCTCGTCAAAGACCTTATTAGGCATGAATATACATCCGTTTCTGGGGGAGCCTGCGCCGGGGATATAGTCGTCAAGGAAGCTGACGACCGAATAAAGCAGTTCTTTTTCGTCACGCGCTGTGAGAATAACGAACCTTCCCATGGGATCAGAGGGATTTTCTATTACCTTTACAAGGAATCCGCCTTCTTTGATCTCGTTTTCCTCAACAAAGGATCTGATCAGCTCGCTTTCCTGATACAAGCCTAAAATAAAAGCGTTTTTCGATATTTCACAACCCTCTTTTTCACAAGGAAGGATGTGCAGTCTATACTGACCTTCTTCGCGGACAATATACTTGCTGACCTCCTTGGAAAGGAGTCGGATGGCACCCTTTGCCAATCCGGTATAAGAAGAATAAATTATTTTCCATTCTGTTTGCTTCATAAACAAAACACCTCCAGTAGTTTACTGTAATTCTATTATATAAGTGGCGCTATTTTCTGTCTACGCATCAAACGATACAAAAATATCGTTTTTCAAAACAAATCTCTTGCATTTTTATCAGTTTTATGTTATAATTTCTGCGTATAGGGGGTGAATTTATGAAAACAGTTGCGTTTTCCGAGCTTTCGGAGGGAGATTTTAATTTTCATTACCAGAATTCACTAAAGCAATTTTGGAGAGATACGCGCAGGTTTAAATGTATTGGCGAACCGAAAAGACAGGATCTTTTGTTCCTTTTGGTTGGATGCAGCGTGCGATATACAGATAAGCAGAGACAAAGCGTGGTAGCGCATAGCGGTGACGTTATCTACGCGCCTATGGGAAGTGAATACGAGGTAGAGCTTTTTGATTTTGAAAATGATGCGAGTCATACGGTGGGTATAAATTTTCATTTATCTGATGAATTTGGCGAGGACGTGGCCCTTTCCGATGGGATCGTTGTATTCAAGTCGGTAGGAGAGGGGGTGTCAAAGCTCTTTTATCAAAGTCTTGTATCTACCGAGCTGATTCCGTACGTTAAGCGCAGACTCTTGCTTTTTGAGCTTATCTGCTCGCTTTTTGTAAACTCAGACCGATCGGTCGAGGAAAGAGATGAAGGACTTATATCCGAGGGGGTTAAAATGCTATGTGAGCATCCGGAGGATATGACGCCTATCTCCGAGCTCGCAAGAGCCTGCAATATAAGTGAGGTCTATTTTCGCAAGCAGTTCAAAAGTTTGATGGGGCTGTCGCCCGTTGAATATAGAAATGAATTGAGACTTAACAAGGCAAAGCAGTATCTTGAATACGGTGATATATCGATTCAAGAGATCTCGGACACGTTGGGATATTCTACTGTCTCACATTTCATAAAGCGCTTCCGCGAAAGATACGGCATGCCGCCTCTTGAATACAGAAAAAGAAAAAGGCGACGCGAATAAATAAGCGGTTGATTTAGGTAGTTTGCAATTATGTTAAGTTAATTTAACTATATTTAAATGCAGTTAAGCAAACTTAATTATGCGTAGCAAGCAAGGTATAATTAATTGCAAAAGCCCTTGACATTGTAAGTAAAAATGATATAATTATAATGTATAGATATTGCAATTTTGCGATGATACTGATGAAAAGAGGCAAATACCATGAATAACAGAAAAATTGGAACTAAATGTGTTCAGGGCGGATATACCGCAGGAAACGGTGAGCCCAGACAGGTGCCGATAATTCAAAGCACCACCTTTAAATATACAACCGGCGAGGCTATGGGTAAGCTTTTTGATCTTGAGGCAGAGGGCTACTTCTACTCCCGACTCCAGAACCCCACCTGCGACACCGTAGCAAGAAAGATCTGCGAGATGGAAGGTGGAACTGCGGCTATGCTGACTTCGTCGGGTATGGCGGCTAACTTCTTGGCAACCTTTAACATAGCGTCTGCAGGCGACCATATCGTGTCCAGCGCGTCTATTTATGGCGGCACATACAACCTTTTTGCGGTTACTCTCAAGAGAATGGGCATTGAGGTTACTTTCATCGCGCCCGATTGCTCCGACGAGGAGTTTGAGGCGGCATTCAGACCTAATACTAAGCTTGTTTTCGGCGAGACTATCGCAAATCCTGCGCTGAACGTTCTCGACATTGAGAGATTTGCAGATATGGCGCACAAGCACGGCGTTCCGCTGATCATTGATAATACTTTCCCCACACCCGTAAATTGCCGTCCCTTCGAGTGGGGAGCTGACATCGTAACTCACTCCACTACCAAGTACATGGACGGTCACGGAAGTGCAGTTGGCGGTGTTATCGTTGATTCGGGTCGCTTTGACTGGATGGCTCACGCCGACAAATATCCCGGTCTTTGCACTCCCGACGATAGCTACCACGGAATTACTTACGCAGAGAAGTTCGGACTCGGTGGCGCGTTTATTACCAAGGCGACCGCTCAGCTTATGCGTGACCTCGGTGTGACCCCAGCTCCTATGAGCGCATATATCCTCAACCTCGGTCTTGAGAGTCTTCACGTAAGAATGAAGAGACATTGTGAGAATGGACTTGCAGTTGCAAAGTATCTTGAAGCGAACGACAAGATCGCTTGGGTAAATTATCCCGGTCTTGAGTCAAATAAGGACTACGGTCTTGCCCAGAAGTATATGCCCGACGGCACTTGCGGCGTTGTAAGCTTTGGTGTTAAGGGAGGAAGAGAAGCGGCGGCTAAGTTTATGAACGCGCTTCAGATGATCGCAATTGAGACTCACGTTGCAGACGCACGTTCCTGCTGTCTCCACCCTGCAACCACTACCCACCGTCAGCTTTCCGATGCTGACCTGATCGCTTGCGGAGTTGCTCCCGACCTGGTGCGTCTCTCCTGCGGTATCGAGGATGCAGACGACCTTATCGCCGACATTCAGCAGGCACTTGACCAGATTTAAAAGACGCGAGGGATGCGTTCGAGAAACTTTTTAGGCAAAAAATTTCTTGAGCTCTTCAAAAACCTCTAACAAAATAAAAAAGAATATTTACTCCGTATTTTAAAGGTTTTTGGAATTCTTAAAACCTTTTTTCTAAAAAGGTTTTAAGCCTGCGGAGCAAAGGAGTATAAAATGCCGATTAAAATACCGAACGATCTGCCTGCGGTGCAGACCTTGGCGGATGAAAACATATTTGTAATGACCGAGACAAGAGCGATCACTCAGGACATTCGTCCTTTGAAGATATTGCTTCTCAATCTTATGCCAAAGAAGATCGAGACAGAGACTCAGATCTCAAGAATCCTCGGTAACAGCCCCTTGCAGATAGAGCTGACGTTGATAAGAACGAAGTCCTACGTTTCAACCAACACGGCGCAGGAGCATCTGCTTGCATTCTACAAGACGTTTGACGACGTAAAGGATCAGAAATTTGACGGAATGATCATCACGGGCGCGCCCGTTGAGATGATGGAGTTCGAGGAGGTCGACTACTGGAAAGAGCTTTGCGAAATAATGGAATGGACAAAGACCAACGTGCATTCGACTATGCATATCTGTTGGGGCGCACAGGCGGGACTTTACTACCATTACGGCATCAAAAAGCACATAATGCCCGAAAAGCTTTTCGGTGTGTTTGCTCATCAGGCAGACCACAAGAAGAGCATGCTGCTTCGCGGATTTGACGAGGAGTTTTTCGTGCCTCACTCTCGCCACACCACGGTGTACAGAGAGGATATCGAGGCTATTCCCGAGCTTCGCGTGCTGGCGTCCAGCGATGACGTTGGAGTCCACATCGTGTCGAGAAACGGCGGCAGACAGTTCTTTATAATGGGACACTCGGAGTACGATCCGCTGACTCTTGACGCGGAATACCGCCGTGACGTAGCGGCAGGACTTCCTATCAAGCCGCCCGTGAACTACTACCGCGACAATGACCCCGAAAAGGGTCCCGTAGTCCGCTGGAGAGCACACGGAAGCCTGCTCTTCATCAACTGGCTGAATTATTTTGTCTACCAGTCAACACCCTACGATCTTAAAACTCTTTAATAAAAAAATCCTTCGGCACAGCCGAAGGATTTTTTGTGTTAAATATCATTTCTGCAAATATCCTCTGGAGTTTCGCGCTTTACGGCGAGGTAGTCTTCGCCGTTCTTAAGCATAACCACGGGGGGCTTGCCGAGACGGTTGTAGTTTGAGGACATTGAATAGTTATATGCACCTGTTGTCAGCACCGCGATCTTGTCGCCACGCTTAATGTCTGCGGGGAGGGTGACGTTTTCTTGAAGAATGTCGCCACTCTCACAGCATCTGCCCACCACCGAGCACTTGAAGGTGGGAGCGCCCTCTGCCACGGCATTCATTCTGTTGGCGAGGCACACGGTGTATGACGAGCCGTAGAGTGCGAATCGAGGATTGTCTGCCATACCGCCGTCAACCGAAACGTAATTCTTGTATCCGGGGATGCGCTTGACCGTACCTGCAGTATAGACCGTAAGACCTGCATCGGCAACGATGCTTCTTCCGGGCTCCATACGAACAGAGGGAATTTTTATACCCAGCTTTTCGCAATAAGCCTTCATATGGTCTGCCACCCGATGGATATTAGCCGCAATATCAATGTGAGGATCGCTTTCAATGTATCGAACGCCGTATCCGCCACCAAGATCAAGCTCTTTGGTCACAAATCCGCAATTTTTTTCCATTTCTGCGATAAAATCAAGCATTATTTCGGATGCGCGGAGGAATACGTCGGAATCAAAGACCTGCGAGCCCACGTGACAGTGGAAGCCGTAAAGGTCGATGTTTTCAAGCTCTGTTGCATACTTTGCGATCTGCTCGGCTTGTCCCGTTTCGATTGCAGAGCCGAATTTGGAATCTACCTTACCCGTAGCGACTGCCGCGTAGGTGTGGGGATCGATTCCGGGAGTTAGACGAAGCAAAACCTTTTGTTTTTTTGCCTTTTCGCCTGCGATGCGGTCGATGGCGTCAAGCTCCTCGACGTTATCAACTACGAAATAACCTATATTCAAGTCTATTGCGTATGCGATATCTTCATCGGTCTTGTTGTTGCTGTGAAAATACGCCTTGTCAAGGGGGAAATCGACGCTTGCGGCAGTGTAAAGCTCGCCTGAGGAAACGATGTCTGTTCCCATGCCTTCGTCCTTAATTATGCGGTAGATCTGCTTAAAGGATGCCGCCTTGCTGGCATAGAGGGGAAGTGCGCTATCGCCAAACGCCGACTTCATAGCGTCAACGTATGTGCGGCAACGCTCTCTTATTCTGTTCTCGTCGAAAAGGTAAAGAGGAGTGCCGTATTTCTCGGCCATATCGACAACGTCAACGCCGCCGAGGGTGAGATGTCCCTTTTCGTTTACCGATAAATTGTTACAAATCATATTTTTATTCTGCGCCGATCATGCTGTACATATCGTAAAGCCCTGCGCTCTTGTCCTTAATAAAGTCTGCCGCAGCGATCGCTCCCTCTGCGAAAAGGGAACGGCTATGCGCCTCGTGCTTGAGGGTGATGGTCTGGGTGTCGGTGCCCACGATTACTTCGTGCTCGCCAACAATATTTCCCATTCGTATAGCGTGAATGCCAATTTCGTTTTTCTCTCTCTTGGCGTGACCCTGACGTCCAAAGGTAAAGAATGCTTGCTCCCTTATCTTTTGTATGGACTGTGCCAAAAGCAGAGCAGTGCCGCTGGGAGCGTCAAGCTTGCGGTTGTGGTGCTTTTCGATGATCTCGATGTCCGCATCGGGGAATGTCTTTGCCGCGGTCTTTGCCAGCTCGCAAAGGAGAGCAACACCCAGCGACATATTTGCCGAATGGAAGAGGGGGATCTTTTTTGCCGCTTCGGCAATATAGCCCTTTTCGATCTCGTCGTGCCCCGTGGTAGCCAGAACTACGGGGATATTCTTTTCTGTTGCGTATTCAAGCAGAGCTTTTGTGCCTGCGTGGTGAGAAAAGTCGATTATGCAATCGGGGGTCTCTTTAACGTCTGCCCAGCTTGTGTAGGTGGGGCATTCTGCCCCCGTCGCCGCTACGTCGTAGCCTGCGCAAAGGGTTGCGCCGCGATAGCCGTCCAGCACCATTTTTTTGACCTCGGCGCCCATTCTGCCCCCGATGCCGCTTATAAGTATTTTCATTTTTGTTACTTCCTTTTAGATAAGGTTGAGTCCCTTCATAATATTTACGAGCTTTTCCTCGTGGTCTGCTTCCATTTCGGTCAAGGGTAGACGAAGTTCGTTTGCGCAGAAGCCCATATGAGACATAGCGCATTTAACGGGGATGGGGTTGACCTCGGAGAAAAGGGCGCTGATGAAGGGAAGAAGGTCGAGCTGAGCCTTAACTGCATCCTGATGTCTGCCCTCGAAGAAATCGTGGCAGATCTTGCTGGTCTCGCGGGGCATGGGATTGGAGAGCACGGAGATAACGCCCTTGCCACCAAGAGAGAGGATGGGAGTGATCTGATCGTCGTTGCCGGAGTAGATGTCCATTTTGTCGCCAACCAAGTGAGCAAGCTCCGCGATCTGGGAGATGTTGCCACTTGCTTCCTTGATACCCACGATATTGGGGTGATATGCAAGGATCGCCGCAGTTGCAGGGAGAATGTTGCAGCCGGTTCTCGAAGGAACGTTGTAGAGGATTATCGGGATAGACGAAGCATCTGCAATAGAGGTGAACATCTTGATAAGTCCCTTCTGGGTTGCCTTGTTGTAGTAGGGGGTAACTACGAGAGCAGCATCAGCGCCCGCCTCTGCCGCCTGCTGGGTAAGCCAGATAGCGTATGCGGTATCGTTAGAGCCTGTGCCTGCGATAACCGGAACTCTGCCTGCTACGGTATCAACACAGAACTTGATGGCGTCCTTGTGCTCGTCGTCAGAGAGGGTAGAAGCCTCACCGGTAGTGCCACAAACAACGATGGCGTCGATACCCTCGTCGATCTGCCAATTTATAAGCTTTGCAAAGCTTTCATAATCGATCTTATCGTCCTTCATAGGGGTGATAATGGCGGTAGCCGCACCGGTAAAAATAGTTTTTTTCATGAGTTTATACCTCCGCAAAAATATACTGAAATAAAAAATATGGCAGAGAAGTGAATCTCCGCCGTAAATCTTGTGGTTTCATAAAAAACAGCCGTAAACACGGCTATCTCTGAACCTTTCCTTACAGTTGAGATAGCACTCCGCTCACTTGAGCGACAGCAAAACGAATATTATCCGAGTTGCCAGAGCCGTGTGCGCGGTACGGTCTCTTCGGCACCCAATCCTTTCTTTTTCGCAACGCCTGCGCCGGCTTGACACGAAAAATACTTTTCTTGAGGTGCGCCTCTATCATTCTTTGATGACAGTATATCACAAAAGTACTGCTTTGTCAATAGAATATAAGGATTTTTACGCTCTTTTTATCGCTTTTTTTCTCTCTTTTGACTTTTCGGAAAATATTTTAAAATTATTTTGAAAAAAGCATTGACTTTCACGCTTTACCGTGGTAAAATGATAAAGTATTTTATCAAATATCCATCTTTTGATGCATATATTTAAAGGAGATTTTTTTGATGAGACCCAATATCACGGAAGAAAATCGCAGTCTTTTTGAAACGGTGCTTTCTCTTGAAAGCTTTGAGGAATGCGCGGCGTTTTTTGAGGACATTTGCACCATTAAGGAGCTTCAGGATCTGTCCCAGAGACTTGCAGTTGCAAGAATGCTCAACGATGGTGAGAAGTACCAGACCATTGAGGAAAAAACAGGTGCCAGCACGGCTACCATCAGCCGCGTGAACAAGTGCCTCAATTACGGAAGCGGCGGCTATCGCTCTGTGCTTGAAAAGGCAGAGAAGTAAGACAATATCGAAAGGAAGAATTTTATGCAATTCACCTCTATGGGAAAAAGCGGCGGCGAGAAAGCGCTTTACGCTCTTAAAAGTCTTTACGAGGGCCACGGCTATTCCCACTATAAAATGAGCAAATTTGAGGAATACGAGCTTTACGTCAGGAACAAGAGCTTTCTTGTATCCGATCATATAATCACCTTTACCGACGTTGGCGGCTCGCTTATGGCGCTCAAGCCCGACGTGACATTGTCGATCGTCAAAAACAGCCCCGAGAGCGAGAGCGGCGTTCGCAAGGTGTACTACAATGAAAACGTTTACCGTGTACCGAAGGGCGCGCTTTCCTTCAAGGAGATAATGCAGGCGGGTCTTGAGTGCATCGGTGAGATAGATAAATATTCGATAGCCGAGGTGCTGACCTTGGCGGTCAAGAGCCTTGAAGCGGTGTCGGGCGACTACGTGCTTGACGTGTCGCACATGGGAATTTTATCCGATCTCATTGAGGAGATGGGACTTTCTGCGAGAGGCAAGGAAGCCTTGCTTGGTTGCATTGGCGAGAAGAACATCCACGGAATCGACGCCGTTTGCGCCTCCGAAGGAAAGGATGCAACTCTTATCAAGCGACTTATCGCTATGAAGGGCGATTACAATGAAATGCTTGATATTCTTGACGGTACGGCGTGCTACGCCGATGCCTGCGCTTTGGTGGAGATTTTGTCTGCGGTCGGTGGCAAGGTGAGAGTTGATTTCTCGGTTACCGACGATACGAAGTATTACAGCGGCATTGTATTTAAGGGCTTTATCAAGGGCATACCTACAAGCGTTTTGTCGGGCGGTCGCTATGACAATCTTATGAAGAAGATGGGCAAGAGCTCGGGCGCTATCGGATTTGCGGTATATCTCGACCTTCTCGGCGAGCTTGAAAACACTGCTCCCGAATTTGACGGCGACGTTTTGGTGCTTTATGACGCAAATACCGACGTAAAGGAGCTTTTGGCTCTTTCAGACAAGCTTACAAGCGAAGGTAAGACCGTGGCAACCTTGAAGTCTATACCCGATAGAAAGAAATACAAGAAAACTATTGACATGAGGGGGGACAAATAATGGAAATGTTAAACGTAGCGCTCCCCAAGGGCCGTCTTGGCGAAAAGGTTTACGATATGTTCGAGGCGGCAGGCTTTGAGTGCCCCTCAATAAAGGAGGTCAACAGAAAGCTGACCTTTGAAAACGCAGAAAAGGGAATAAGATACTTCTGGGTCAAGCCCTCCGACGTAGCAATCTACGTAGAACGTGGCGCGGCAGATATCGGCGTTGCGGGCAAGGATATTTTGCTTGAATACGAGCCCGACATTTACGAGCTGCTTGACCTTAATATGGGCAAGTGCCGCATGGCGGTTGCCGCTCCCAAGGCTTTCAGAGATAACACCGCACGCCCCCTAAAGGTGGCGACAAAGTTTGCAAATATTGCCAACCACTATTACTCCTCTCAAGGCAGAGAAATTGACATTATCCATCTTAACGGCTCTATTGAGTTAGCACCCATTCTTGGACTTTCCGACGTTATCGTGGATATAGTTGAGACGGGAAAAACCTTGGTTGAAAACGGCCTTGAGGTTTATGAGGAGATAGTGCCTATCAGCGCCAGACTAATTGCAAATAAGGCAAGCACCAAGTTTAAAGGCGAGATGATAGAAAAGGTGGCACAAGCGCTTGCAGGACAAGTTAAATAAGAGGATTTCAGTATGATCAAGATAGTTAAATACGGCGAGGTCTCAAACGATGAGGTTTTTGCCAGATTTGAGCCCACGGTCTCGGTCGAGGACGTGGTTGCCGATATAATCAAAAACGTGAGAGAGGGCGGTGACGCGGCGCTCATAGAATACTGCGAGAAATTCGACAAGGCAAAGCTTGACACACTTCTTGTCAGCGAAGCCGAGATCGAAGAGGCGGTAGCTTTGGTTGAGCCCAAGTTTTTGGAGATACTACAGAGCGCGGCGAAGAACATCCGCAAGTTTCACGAGAGACAGGTCAGAAACAGCTTTATTATAAATGACGAGGACGGTATCGTTATCGGTCAGAAGGTCATTCCCGTAGACCGCGCAGGTCTTTACGTGCCCGGCGGCACTGCGGCGTATCCCTCCACCGTGCTGATGGACTCCATCCCCGCAAAGATCGCGGGTGTGCGCGAGGTTGTTATGGTGACCCCTCCCCAGAAGGATGGAAAGGTCAATCCCGTCATTTTGGCGGCGGCTAAGATCGCGGGAATTGACAAGATATTCAAGGTTGGCGGAGCGCAGGCGATCGCGGCTCTGGCTTACGGTACGGAAAGCATTCCAAAGGTTGACAAGATCGTCGGCCCGGGTAACGCCTACGTTGCCGAGGCGAAGAAGCAGGTCTTTGGCGTGGTGTCCATCGACATGATCGCAGGCCCCAGCGAGATCCTGGTAGTTGCAGACGGAAAGAGCAACCCCAAGTTTGTGGCGGCTGATCTTCTTTCCCAAGCCGAGCACGACAAGATGGCAAGTGCAGTTCTCGTTACCGATAGTGCAGATTTTGCAGAAGCGGTATCCGAGGAGCTTGAAAAGCAGATACCTCTTCTTCAAAGAGCCGAGATAGCAAGAGCGTCTATCGACAACAACGGCAAGATAATCGTTGCTCCCACCCTTATGTGCGCTATCGACATAGCAAACGAGATCGCTCCCGAGCATCTTGAGCTTTGTGTTGATAATCCCTTTGATTATCTTGATAAAATTCGCCACGCAGGCTCGATATTTATGGGTAGATATTGTCCCGAGGCGCTGGGCGACTACTTTGCAGGCCCTAACCACACTCTCCCCACAAGCGGCACGGCTAAATTTTCCAGCCCCTTGTCGGTGGATGATTTCGTTAAGAAAACACAGTACACCTACTATACAAAGGACGCTCTTGCCAAAGTTGCAAAAGATGTTGCTTTCTTCGCTAACAAGGAAGGTCTCGGCGCACACGCAAAGAGCGCGACTGTAAGATTTGAAGAAAATGAGTAAATTTTTGAGTTCAAAATATTCCTCTCTTACGCCATACACTCCAGGTGAGCAGCCTAAAGAGAGAAAATACAATAAATTAAATACAAACGAGTCACCCTTTCCGCCCTCCAGTAAGGCGATAGCGGCGGCGGCAGAGGCGGCGAAGAGTTTAATGCTGTACTCCGACCCCGAGGCAAAAAAGCTTTGCGAAAAGCTTGCCGAGGTAGTGGGAGTTGACGTAAATTGCGTGCTTCCCACCAACGGCTCGGACGAAATTCTTAATTTCGCCTTTATGGCGTTCTGTGACGAGGAGCATCCCGCAATCTTTGCCGACATAACCTACGGCTTTTACAGCGTGTTTGCCGAGCTCAACCGCGTGCCGTATGTTATAAAGCCTCTCCGCGACGATTTCGGCATCAACGTTGACGATTACTGTGGAAACTGCGGAACGGTCTTTATAGCCAATCCCAACGCGCCCACGGGCATTCTTCTCGGTCTTGACGAGATTGAAAAAATTGTTAAATCCAATCCCGATAACGTGGTTGTCATAGATGAGGCATACATTGATTTCGGCGGCGAGAGTGCTATTCAGTTGACGAAAAAATACGATAACCTTTTGGTTACCCAGACATTTTCCAAGTCGCGCTCTATGGCAGGAGCACGCTTGGGCTTTGGTGTAGCCTGCCCCTCGCTTATTGCCGACCTCAATACCATAAAGTACTCTACCAATCCCTATAACGTCAATTCCATGACGATGGCGGCTGGAATCGGAGTGCTTTGCGACGAGGAATATACAAGGTCTAATTGCAAGACCGTTATGGAAAACCGCGCTTGGACGGTAAATGAGCTTAAAAAGCTTGGCTTTGAGATGACCGACTCTGCGGCAAACTTCATTTTTGCAAAGAGCGAAAAAATTGACGGCGGTGAGCTTTATGCGGCTCTCCGTGAGAGAGGAATCCTTGTCCGTCATTTTACAAAAGAAAAGATCGCGCAGTACAATCGAATCACCGTAGGCTCCAAGGAGCAGATGGAGGAATTGATCAGCGCAATTTCCGAAATTTTGGAGGAAAGAAAATGAGAAGTTATGAAATTAATCGCAAAACTGCGGAGACCGACATAAATTTGAGCCTTGAGCTTGACGGCAAGGGCAAGAGCGAGATCGACACAGGCTGTGGATTTCTTGACCACATGCTCACCCTCTTCGCTTCTCACGGTCGTTTTGACCTTAAGGTAAAGTGCGTAGGAGACACCAACGTTGACTATCACCACACCGTCGAGGACATCGGAATCTGCCTCGGCAAGGCGTTTTGCGTGGCTCTTGGCGACAAAAAGGGAATCGAGCGCTATGGCTCTATGATCCTTCCCATGGACGAGACCCTTATTCTTTGCGCTACCGATTTTTCGGGCAGAGATTACCTGAATTTTGATGTTGAGATACCCACGGTTAAGGTAGGCGACTTCGACACCGAGCTGGTTGAGGAATTTTGGTTGGCGTTTACTCGTCAGGCAAATTGCACACTTCACTTCAAGAAGCTTGCAGGCAAGAACTCTCACCACATAATCGAGGGAGTGTTCAAGGCAGCGGCAAGAGCGTTCCGAGCGGCGGTTAAGATCGACCCCGAAAGAGCCGACGAGATACCGTCCACGAAAGGGGTACTTTGATGGTTGCCATAATTGACTACGGTGTGGGAAATCTCTTTTCCCTCAAAAGTTCTTTTGCCGCGATCGGCGAGGAGGCAATAGTTACCGACGACCCCGAAAAGCTGAAGGCGGCAGACCGCCTCATTCTCCCCGGCGTTGGCGCGTTTGGTGACGCGGCGGCAAAGCTCCGCGAGAGCGGACTTGACAAGATTCTTCTTGAAGAGGTGCAGAAGGGCAAGCCCTTAATGGGTATCTGCCTTGGTATGCAGATGCTACTTGACGTAAGCTTTGAGTACGGTGAGCATAAGGGACTGGGACTTATTCCCGGAGAGATCAGACCTATTGCAGACGTTATCCCCAAAGAGCTTCCCATTCCCCAGATTGGTTGGAACGCTTTGAGACTCAAGGGCGAAAAGCATCCTATTTTCAAGTACGTAAACGACGGTGATTGCGTTTATTTCGTTCACTCCTACTATGGCGCGAAATGTGAAGAAAGCGTTATTGCCGATACCGAGTACGGCGCATATTTGACCGCCGCAGTTGCAAAAGACAACGTCTGCGGATGTCAGTTCCATCCCGAGAAGAGCGGAAAAGTGGGATTGTCTATACTTAAAGCCTTCTGCGAGATGTGATTTTTGAAAGGATTTTACAAGCATTATGTTAATTTTCCCTGCAATCGACCTCTACGGCGGCAAGGCTGTCCGTCTTTTCAAGGGCGATTACCAGCAAATGACGATATATAACGACAACCCTCTGTCGGTTGCCCGAGATTTTGAAGCAAAGGGCGCAAAATGGGTTCATTTGGTTGACCTTGAGGGCGCAAAAGAGGGAACTACGCCTAACATAGGCGTGGTGGAATCCATCGCAAAAAACACAAGCTTAAAGTGTGAGATCGGTGGCGGCATACGCAATATGGAGACCGTCGAAAAATATTTCGCGGCAGGAGTGGAGAGAGTCATTCTCGGCACTGCGGCGGTGACAGACGAGGCATTTTTGCGCGCAGCGGTTGAAAAATACGGCGAAAAAATTGCCGTTGGCGTTGATATTAAAGACGGAATGGTGGCTATCAAGGGTTGGATCGAAAAAAGCGAATACCACGCCTTTGATTTTTGCGAAAAGATGCAAAAAATAGGCGTTAAGACTATAATCTGCACCGATATTTCCAAGGACGGAGCTATGAAGGGCGCAAATCACGCGCTATACCGTCAGCTTTCCGAAAGATTTGATATGCAGATAGTGGCGTCGGGCGGAGTTTCGTCGATGGATGACGTAAGCAAGCTTGCCGAGCTTGATATTTACGGTGCCATCATCGGCAAGGCGTACTATACGGGCGCAATCGACCTTCTTGAAGCGGTATCCGAGGCGCAAAAGTTATAATTTTTTGAGGTGTATATATGATTACGAAAAGAATAATCCCTTGCCTTGACGTACGCGACGGCAGGGTAGTAAAGGGAGTCAATTTCAGGGGACTTTGCGACGTGTCGTCCCCCGTGGAGTTGGCTAAATATTACAGTGATAACGGCGCTGACGAGCTGGTCTTCTACGATATAACGGCTTCTGCCGAGGGTAGACAGCTCTTTACCGACATACTTACCGAGGTGGCAAGTCAGATATTCATTCCTCTCACAGTTGGCGGCGGAATCAATACTCTTGAGGACTTTGACAGAGTGCTCAAATGCGGTGCAGATAAAGTGAGCGTCAATTCGGGCGCGATTCGAAATCCGAACCTTATCGATGAGGCGGCAAAGCGATACGGAGACCAGTGTGTGGTCATTTCTGCCGACGTTAAGCGAGTTGACAAGGTTTTCCGAGTTTACGCAAAGGGCGGTCGCGAGAATACGGGCAAGGAGGCGATCTCTTGGATCAAGGAATGCGTTGAGCGAGGAGCAGGCGAGGTCGTCCTCAACTCTATCGACACCGACGGAGTTAAGGCGGGCTTTGATCTCGAGATGCTCCGTGAAGTATGTGATGCGGTAAAAGTTCCCGTGATCGCATCGGGCGGCGCGGGCTGTGGCGATGACTTTGTCCGTCTCTTTAAAAAGATCCCCGAATGCTCTGCAGGTCTTGCGGCTTCTATCTTCCATTTCGGCGAGGTGGAAATAAAGGATCTCAAACGCCAGCTTGCAGACAACGGCATTTCAGTGAGACTGTAAGAAAGGTAAGTGCAAAATGATAAACATAAACGAGCTAAAATTTGACGAAAAGGGGCTTATCCCCGCAGTTGTAATTGACAACAAGACGAAAAAGCTGCTGACGCTGGCGTATATGAGCCGTGAGAGCCTGCAGATTTCAATAGAAAAGGGTCTGACCTGTTTTTATAGCCGCTCCCGTCAGGAGCTTTGGCTCAAGGGCGAGACAAGCGGCAATTTTCAGCACATCGTGTCCATAACCGCAGACTGTGACAAAGACGCGCTTGAGGTAATAGTCGAGCCTGACGGACCCGCATGCCACACGGGAAGCTTTTCTTGCTTTGAAAATCCCGTCTGGGAGAACACCGAGCTTGCTGAGAGCGGATTCTCTCTCGATGCTCTCGCAAAGCTTATCGAGGGCAGAAAGACCGAGAAAAAGGAAGGCTCTTACACTACCTACCTCTTTGAAAAGGGAATTGATAAAATTCTCAAAAAGGTTGGAGAGGAGTCCACCGAGGTAATTATCGCGGGCAAGGCAGACGATAAAGCAGAAACGATCTACGAGATCAGCGACCTTTGCTACCACGTTCTCGTGCTTATGGTGCAGATGGGTATTTCGATTGACGACATCAAGCGTGAGCTTGCCTCCCGCCACGTTATCGACCATAAAGTAAAGCAGGAAAAAATGACCAAATAAGAGAATTATTATAGGGGAAGGGCGAAACTTTTTAAAAAGTTTCTCCCTTCCCCCTATGACCCCCAACCCACTTCAAAAACTTTTCAAAAATGGGGTGGCTTTGGGTATTCGTTTATCTGTTGACGGGAGTTTTGTTGTTAGTCTATTTTACAGATTTGCTCGCTGAAAAATACATGTTCGTGGTCGATGCCGCAGCCGCCGGCAGTTTCGTTTTCATCTGTCTCATACGTGGGAGGGTCAATGTCGACAATTATCTCGAGGCAAAGACAGATGTAGCCGTCTATCTCGGTGTAGTGTAACATTCCGTCTTCTATGTCCTCACCGTACTTTTGAGCTTGTTCTTTGATTTTTTCCTTGGCGTCTTCGAGAGATTCCTCAAATTCTTTATCATTTATGTGTTTTGAATATACGCCAACCTCGTATGCGTGGATATCGACTACCTCAAGGCTTGGGTTCAAATAGACCGAGTACTTCTCATTTGTGTATATTCCGTAAAGCTTAAGCTCATAACTTACGTTTATCCTACCGTCTGCAAGAGTGCGAATTGATACCTGAAATGCCGACAAATTCTTTGTTCCGAACTTGTCTGTTATCGCTTTATCGGATATTTTGTAAATATTCAGTTCTTCTTCGGTATATCCTTCATTTGATCGGCTGGGTAAAATCTGTTCGCAAGCCGAAAGTGCAAATAAAAGGATAAGTGCCATCAGCAAAATAGATATTATCTTTTTCATAGAATGTCCTCCTAATTTAACAATTTTGCTTTCATATTAATAAGTCGACATTTTTGGAAAAAGGTTACAGTTGATTAAATTTATTGAGAAAGCTTAACAAAAAATTGAATAAATATAGATAAAGTTAAATAAACTTAATTTTAACCAGTACTACGATTTAAAATTCTAAGTTATTTAAGCAATTTTTCAAGTTCAGCCATTTTTTCTCGCGTCGGCTCTGGAATATCGCCAAAGGGGAATTCAAGCCCCATTTTGTCGTATTTGACTTGGCATATTTTGCGGAATGGGAGAAGCTCGACCTTGTCAACGTTTGTGTGGGCGGTGACTATCTCTTTAAGTGCGAGAATATTTTCCTCGGTGTCGTTTTTCGTAGGGATAATTACCTGACGGATAGTTGTGTGGATATTTTTCTCACAAAGATAGTCGAGAAAAGCGAGGGGAGCATCTATTGAGCATCCCACGTTTTCGCGGTAGAGCGTGTCAGTGGTGTACTTGATATCAAGCAAAACTCTGTCGGTGACGGTCAGCAAATCCTTTACGCCGTCCGTGAGAATACAACCCGAGGTGTCAAGGCAGGTGTTGATGCCGTTTCCGTGGCAGAGGCAAAACAGTTCTTTGACGAATTCTGCCTGCAAAAGCGGTTCGCCGCCCGAGACGGTAACGCCGCCGTCCTCGCCGAAATATTCCTTGAATCGTATAGCCTTTTTGACAAGCTCCTCCGCGGTGTATTGGGTGCCGCCCTGAAAATCCCAAGTGTCGGGATTGTGGCAACAGCCGCAACGGAGAGGGCAACCCTGCAAAAAAATTACAAATCTTACGCCGGGGCCGTCCAAAGTCCCCATACTCTGGATAGAATGGACGCGCCCCGTTATTTTATTTTCACTCATAAGTGCTCGTGGAAGGTACGGCTGATTACCTCTCTCTGCTGCTCACGGGAAAGCTTGTTGAAGTTGACTGCATATCCCGAAACGCGAATGGTGAGGTTGGGATAAGCCTCGGGGTTTTCGTAGGCCTTCATCAATGTCTCGCGGTTAAGCACGTTGACGTTTATGTGGTGCGCCTTCTTTGCAAAGTAACCGTCGAGAATGTGCACAAGATTGTTGATTCTCTCGTCCTCTGTGCGACCAAGCGCCTCGGGAGTGATTGAGAATGTGTTGGAGATACCGTCGCGGCAATCGTCGTAGCTGATCTTCGCCACAGAGTTGAGAGAAGCGAGAGCGCCGTTTTCCTCGCGGTTGTGCATGGGGTTAGCGCCGGGAGCAAAGGGAGCGTATGCAGGTCTGCCGTCGGGGGTAGCGCCGGTGTTCTTACCGTACATTACGTTGGAGGTGATGGTGAGAACCGAAAGGGTGTGAACTGCGTTTCTGTACGTGGGGGTCTTGCGGAGCTCAACTATCATCTTGTGAGCCATATCCTTGGCAATAAGGTCAACGCGGTCGTCATCGTTACCGTACTTGGGGAAGTCGCCCTCGGTCTTGAAGTCAACGATATAGCCGTTTTCGTCCTTAATGGGAGTAACGTTTGCGTACTTGACGGCGCTGAGCGAGTCGGCAACAACAGAAAGTCCTGCAATACCGAACGCCATAAAACGACCAACCTCGGTATCGTGGAGCGCCATCTGGCTCTTTTCGTAAGCGTACTTGTCGTGCATGTAGTGGATGACGTTCATGGTGTTGACGTAGAGGTGAGCCAACCAAGGCATATAAACGTCCATTCTCGCCATAAGCTCATCATAGTCAAGCTTGTCGCCGTTCATTACGGGCATCTGAGGACCGATGTGCATCTGGCTGGATGTATCGTATCCGCCGTTGATAGCGAGAAGAAGCAGCTTTGCAAGATTGCATCTTGCGCCGAAGAACTGCATCTGCTTACCTACCTTCATGGCAGATACACAGCAAGCGATGGCGTAATCGTCGCCGTAGTGGGGACGCATAACGTCGTCGTTTTCGTACTGAATAGAGTCGGTGTCGGCAGATACCTTTGCGCAGAACTTCTTAAAGTTTTCGGGCAGGGAAGTAGACCAAAGCACCGTCAAATTAGGTTCGGGAGAAGAACCGAGCGTGTAGAGGGTATTGAGCATACGGAAGCTTGACTTGGTAACGAGAGTTCTGCCGTCCTCGCCCATACCGCCAACCGCTTCGGTTATCCACATTGGATCTCCGCCGAAAAGCTCGTTATATTCGGGCGTACGGAGATGGCGGGCCATGCGGAGCTTGATCGTGAAATCATCTATTAGCTCTTGCGCGCCCTCCTCGGTGAGAATTCCGCGCGCTATA
>JAZUAS010000130.1:0-7240 GCA_045638125.1 Eubacteriales bacterium
TTATTTTTTTGAAAAGTTTTGAAGTGGGGTGGGGTTTGGGGAGGGGCGAAACTTTTTCCAAAAGTTTCGCCCCTCCCCAAAAATCTACCTATAATTATCTCTGAATTCTGCCCGAGCCGTCGCCACCTGCAAGCTTTTCAACCTCTGCGAGAGTTACCATGTTGTAGTCGCCCTCGATGGAGTGCTTAAGTGCGGATGCCGCAACTGCAAATTCAACAGCGTCCTGAGTGGACTTGCCGCTTACCAAGGAGTAGATAAGACCGCCGCCGAAGGAGTCACCGCCACCAACTCTGTCGATGATGTGAAGGTCGTACTTCTTGGAGAAGCAGTATTCGTCGTTTGCTGCGTTGTAGAGCATAGCAGACCAACCGTTATCGAATGCGCTGTGGCTCTCACGGAGAGTGATAGCAACGTACTCGAAATTAAACGCATCAGCAAGCTGCTTTGCAACAGACTTGTATCCCTCGTGGTTGAGCTTACCGCCGTAGATGTCGGTAGCCTCTGCCTCGATACCGAATACGTCCTTTGCGTCTTCCTCGTTAGCGATGCAGACGTCAACGTACTGGCAAAGCTCGGTCATAGCCGCTTTTGCCTCAGCTCTCGTCCAGAGCTTTGCTCTGTAATTGAGGTCGCAGGAGATCTTGATACCTCTTGCCTTTGCCGCCTTGCAGGCGTCCTTGCAGATCTCAACGAGGTCTCCGCCCAGCGCGGGAGTAATGCCTGTGAAGTGGAACCATTCTGCGCCTTCAAAGATAGCGTCCCAGTCGAAGTCCTCACGGGATGCCTTTGCGATAGCCGAGTGTGCGCGGTCGTAGATGCAAATAGAGCCTCTCTGAGAAGCGCCCTTTTCTGTGAAGTAGATACCTACACGGTCACCGCCGCGGATGATCTTGGAGGTGTCAACGCCGTATCTGCGGAGAGAGTTTACTGCCGCCTGACCGATGGAGTGTGTGGGGAGCTTTGTGACGAATGATACGTCCACATTGTAGTTTGCGAGAGATGCCGCAACGTTTGCCTCAGCGCCGCCGAACATGAACTCGACGTGGTCGCACTGAACGAATCTCTCGTAGTTGTAGGGTTGAAGTCTGAGCATAAGCTCGCCAAATGTAATTACCTTTGCCATGATGTTTTACTTCCTTTCAAATTTATAAAACCTTCAATTTATAAAATTATTTTACCAAATGATATGCAAAACCGTTTATTTCGTCTGCGAGGTAAATGAATTTCATGTTACCCTTGTCGTCGAATGTAGCGGTGGAATAGTCAAACTTAACACCGCGGCGCTCAAGGTGATATACCGCACGGTCAACGTTGTTGGTCTGGATCGCGATGTGACCGTTAGTGCCGGGACCCTTCTCGTTCATCATCTCAAACTCGGGGCTTGCGAAGATAGACTTGGAGGTCTCTTTTGCGTCAAAGGAGAAGTAATTCTTGAGGGTAGCAGCCGCGCCGGACGCGGTATCGCCGCAGGGGTTGATGCCGATGTGCTTGAACTTAAAGCCGAGCATGGTGTCGACTGCCTCGCGGACAAGCTTGGTAATGCCGTCGAAGTCGCCTGCTGCGATCATTTCGGGCTTGACCATCCAACTTCCGCCGCAGCAAACGATCTTGTTGAACGCAAGATAATCGTTGACGTTAGCGGGGGAAACACCGCCCGTGGGCATAAATGTCACACCGCCGTAAGGAGCGGACATAGCCTTGATCATAGCCAGACCGCCAGACTGCTCTGCGGGGAAGAATTTAACGGTTTTGAGACCAAGCTCAAGAGCCGCCTCAATACCGGAGGGATTGTTGATGCCGGGAACGATGGGACATCCCTTGCTCTGGCAGTACTTAACGATCTCGGGATTGAAGCCGGGGGATACGATAAATTTCGCGCCCGCCTCAATCGCGTCGTCAACCTGCGCCTTGGTAAGCACGGTGCCTGCACCCACGATCATATCGGGGTATTCCTTTGAAATAATAGCGATAGCTTCCTTAGCACAAGAGGTTCTGAAAGTAACCTCGGCACAGGGAAGACCGCCATCGATAAGAGCCTTTGCGAGAGGCTTTGCATCAGCAGCATTCTCGATCTTGATAACGGGAACGATGCCGATGAGAGAAAGTTGTTTTACAACGTCATTCATGTTGTGTCCTCCGAAAAAACAAATTTTCACGAATACATTATACACTCTTTTTTTTAGCTTGTCAATAGGAAATCATCATTAATTAATTGGATGTTTGTACGATATACTGCCTTTTTTAATTATTTTTTTCGGACATTTGCATAAATAGCGGCTTTATCCTTAAAACAAACCGACGAAAGGAAAAATCACTTCACTGTAAAACAATCCGTTTTTTGGGGAGGGAAGCTTTTGAAAGGGATGGGGTGTGGGGAAGTGGAAACTTTTCTCAAAAAGTTTCCACTTCCCCACAAAAACCATTATAAAACCTTCTCAAAATTGACGCCGTACCAGATCGGCTTTTCGTCGTTGATAGTAGCGTCGATGCTGTCGCAGACGAAATCTGCGGCGACTGCGCTTGCTTCGGCGAGAGTTTTTCCGTTCATAACGGAGGCGAAGCAGACGGAGGAGAATATGTCACCCGTGCCGTGGAAGCTTTTAGCTTTTCTGTCGTTATAGTCGCTGAAAAACTCACCGGTCTCACTGTCATAGCCGTAGCAGCCCAGCTTATCGGGAGTAAATCCAATACCCGTCAGAACTGCCTTTTTGCAGCCGAGATCGGTCAGCGAGCGCAGGATGTCTTTGACGTACTCCTCGTCGTAACCGCTTGCTATATAAGGCTTGTCGAGCATAAAGCAAGCCTCGGTCAGGTTGGGGACTATCATATCAGCCGCCGCGCAGAGCTTTGCCATTTCATGGGCAAAGTCGGAGTCAAATCCCTTGTAGAGGACGCCGTTGTCACCCATAGCGGGATCAACGAACTTCAATTTTCCTTCGCCGAAATCGCGGAATATATCAAGCACCAGATCGATCTGCTCCTTTGATCCGAGATAGCCGGTGTAGATGCCGTCAAATTCTAAGCCCTCGTCCTTCCATACCTTACAGATGGGAGCGATATCCTCGGTCAGATCGCGGAAGGTGAACTTGCTGAACTGGGTGTGGGTGGAGAGTACTGCGGTGGGGAGTATTGCCGCCTCGATACCGAATGCCGAAATAATGGGTAGAGCGACGGTAAGCGAGCATTTTCCTACGCAGGAGATGTCTTGGATCGTTAGAATTCTTTTCATTTTTTTATGTACCTTTCTTGGGCGGTAAATTTTATCAAAAAGAGTTGACAAATGCTGATGGATATATTATAATTGATTTTGGTATTATTTAAATATCCAATTTATACAAATTTTTTAATACCAGATTGGAAAGATCATGCTGACCTACGACATAGAAAAAAGAGACAGACCGCTTTACGAATTTTTATATATAAATATCCGTGAGGATATAAAAGAAGGCAAAATAAAGCCGAGAGAAAAGCTTCCGTCCAAAAGAGTTCTCGCCGAGCATCTCGGCGTCAGTGTTATAACCGTGCAAAATGCGTATGAGCAGCTTTTGTCCGAGGGGTATATCACATCAAGGCAGAGGGGAGGCTATTTTGCCGCCGACCTTGGTGAATTTTCATGCGAAGACAGAAAAAAAGTTGCGAGTCGCTGTGAAGATGCAAAAATAATTGCCGAAAAGTCGGTGAATGATCCCCAAAAAGCTATTATGATCGACCTTGCCTCGTTGGCACCCGATCCTTCGCTCTTCCCGTTTTCGGTGTGGTCAAGACTTATGCGCAGAGTGCTTTCGGAGCAGGACGAGAAGCTGCTCAACCGTGTACCCGGTATCGGAGTGAGACAGCTGCGGCAGGCTATATCAGATCATCTTTTTCACTTTCGCGGAATGCACGTAGATCCCGACTGCATCGTGGTGGGGGCGGGAACGGAGTATCTGTATAATCTGCTGCTTCAGCTATTGGGCGATAGAGTTTATGCCATTGAAGATCCGGGATATAAGAAGATCGCGTCGTTACTCGAGCTTTGCCGTGTTCCGTATATCCCAACACCGATTGACGAATACGGTATGATACCCGATATAGCACCCGAAGCGGACGTTTTTCACATCTCGCCCTCGCACCATTTCCCCACGGGTGCGGTCATGCCCGCGCCGCGCCGCCGAGAACTTCTGAGACTTGCCTCGGAGAGGGAAGGCTATATAATTGAAGATGACTACGATAGTGAGTTTCGCTTTGACGGCAAGCCAGTGCCAACTGTTTTCGGTGAGGATGAGACGAACAGAGTGATATATATCAATACCTTTTCCGAAACCATATCACCATCTATCCGTATCAGCTATATGATATTGCCTCGCGCCCTTATGAACGAATTTGATCGCCGTCTCAATTTCTATTCTTGCACGGTGCCGTCCTTTGAGCAGTATACACTTGCAGCATTTATCTCGGAAGGTTACTTTGAAAAGCATATCAACAGAATGAGACTGAGATACAGAGAGAAGCGTGACCTTGCGGTGGAGGCGTTGAAGGAGCTTGACTGCGGGATCGAGGTCATAAGTCCAACCGCGGGCCTCGGTCTGCTTCTGAGGCTTGAGACCGAAAAAAGCGACGAGTATCTTGAAAGGGTCCTTTTGTCCCGCGGCATAAGGATATCCTTCGTTTCGGATTATCTCTATTCGGAAAACAAGGCTTATGAGCATCTGGCTCTTGTTAATTTCGTCAGAGCAAGACATGAGGATATCGTCTCGGCTGTGGCAGTTTTTGCAGAAATACTGTAAAAGCTATTTACAAATAAGAAAAAATGTGATATACTATATGTATGGTAAAATATGCTGATTTTATCGGATGGTATCAATATATGCCAATTTTCAAGTTGTGGAGGAGAAACCAATGAGATGCCCCTTTTGTGGCCATACCGAGAGCAAGGTTCTGGATTCCAGACCCGTATCCGAGGGCAACAGTATAAGAAGAAGAAGAGAATGCCTTGAGTGCCAAAAGAGATTTACCACCTTTGAGGTGCTTGAGTCAGTGCAGATATTCGTTATAAAGAAAAATGGAGAGACCGAGCTTTTCGACCGCACAAAGCTACTTGCGGGCGTGCTTAAGGCGACCCAGAAGCGTCCCGTAAACGCCGACGAGATAGTTACCGAGATCGAAAACGAGCTTCAGAACTCACTGACTAAGGAGGTCACCACGGCGCAGATAGGCGAGATGGTTATGGATAAGCTAAAGGAGAGAGATAAGGTCGCTTATGTGCGTTTTGCCTCGGTTTACCGCGAGTTTACTGACGTTGAACACTTCCTCAGCGAGCTTATGGAGCTAAATAATGCTAAAAAAGAGGCTGAAAAAGAAGAATAATGCAACAATTTGTCGAAAAATAAACGAGTTGTTGAGTTGAATCTGCTTTTTACAAATATAGAAAAAATTACGGCTACGGAGAGCTTTCCGTCGCCGTATTTTTCTTTTTTAGGTGATAATACTATTTTTGAATATATTTTTGTTATTTACGTCATGAATGTGGCGAGATGGGATGGTGTTCATATATTATGGAAGAAAAAAGACGGCTGACGGGTGACTATAAGAACAACGTTAGACTAATCGACGAGATACTGCACGTCGATGACAATTTCGATCTTATCAAAAAGGTATTGACGGTCGGCAAGGATGAGCTGACCTTATATTATATAGATGGGTTTGTTAAAGATGCGGTAATGTCAAAGCTGATGATATATCTGCTCTCGCTTAAGGGCCTTTCGGGCAGTGCCGACGGCTCGCCGCAGACGGGCAACCAAAACAAGCCTGCGAGGCTTGTAGTAGAGGAGTTTTTGCGCGCACACGTTCCTTATGTTGAGACTGATTTTGTAAGTGAGCTTGAGGGTATGATACAGATGGTGATGTCCGGCGCGACGATCATGCTTGGCTCGAGCTTTGGCGAATACGCAATAGTTATAGATGCGCGAACCTATCCTGCCCGTGAGACGGCTGAACCGGAGGGCGATAAGGTGATGCGAGGAGCTCGTGACGGATTTGTCGAGACTCTCATATTCAATACTGCACTGATACGCCGACGTATACGCAATCCCGAGCTGACCATGAGCTATTTGACTGTGGGTGGCTCGTCAAAAACAGACGTGGTAATATGTTATATGAAGGATAGGGCAGACCTTTCGTACGTCGAGCAGCTCAAAAGCAGGCTTAAAAGCATAAAAACCGACTCTATAACTCTCGGGCACGAATCCCTGGCGGAGTGTCTGATTAAAAAGAAATGGTACAATCCGTTTCCGAAAATCAGATATACCGAGCGACCCGACAGTGCGGCGGCGCAGATATTGGAGGGAAGTGTGGTCATTTTGTGTGATAATTCCCCCGATGCGATGGTTATGCCAACCTCTGTTTTCGACTTCATGCAGGAGACCAACGATTTTTATTTTCCACCCTTAACGGGAACCTATATCCGCGTAGTAAGGCATATCGTGTTTCTGCTGGCGCTTTATCTTGTGCCGCTCTGGTATTTGCTTATAACGCATCAAGATTTTGTACCGCCTTGGCTCGATTTCATCATACCGACAGATACGGGAAGATTGCCGATAATTGCACAGATCTTGATAGCGGAGTTCATTATTGACGGACTTAGAATGGCATCCTTGAATACGCCTAATATGCTATCGAACTCGCTTTCCGTTGTGGGAGGGTTGATACTCGGTGACTTTGCGGTGAGTATTGGATGGCTGATACCCGAGGTCATACTTTATATGGCATTTGTAGCAATAGCGAACTTTACCCAGCGAAGCTACGAGCTTGGTTATGCCTTTAAATTTATGCGAATAATTCTGCTGATATTGACGGCGATATTTGGATTGTGGGGATTTATCGGAGGCTCCTTGCTGGTGGTTATTTTAATAGCGACCAACGAAACGGTCAACAAAAAAAGAAGCTATCTTTATCCGTTGATTCCTTTTAACTATAAGGCTTTCAAGTCTCTCTTTGTGAGAGTGAAAAAATATGATTTCTAAAAATTGGGCGGCCAATGACCGCCTGATTTTGCGTTAATTTGCAGATTGAAGTTTAATGGTTGTTTATATGTGCTTTTCTTGTCACCAGCTGCAAGAAAAGTAAGCAAAAGAATGTGTTTTTACTAACTTTTCTTGTCATCAGCGACAAGAAAAGTTACAAAAGAAACGCCGCTCAAGGGGAAAGGGGTCTTGTTCGAGAAAAAGCGAACATGCCGCATTTTCTCGCCCTGCGACATCCT
>JAZUAS010000131.1:0-3374 GCA_045638125.1 Eubacteriales bacterium
TGCGAATACGTTATGACACTTCTCAACTCGAACTACGAGGAGTGGCACATGCAGAACGCAGACAAGCCTTACACCGACTTCCCCTTTAACATCAAGAAGATGTCTACCTCGGGATGTCTCTTCGACTTCAGCAAGATAAACGACGTTTCCAAGAACGTTATCTCCCGTATGACCGCAGAGCAGGTTACCGAAAAGGTTACCGAGTGGGCTACCGAATTTGATCCCGAGTTTGGAGCATGTCTTGCTCGAGACAAGGCGTTCACAGAAAAGATCTTCGCAATCGGCCGCGGCGGCAAAAAGCCCCGTAAGGACCTTGCAACCTGGGCAGACGCAAAGCCCTATATGGGATTCTTCTTCGACGAGTTCTTCACCGTTGAGGAAGCATACCCCGAAAACTTCAATAAGGCAGATATCATCGCAACCCTTGAAAAGTTTGCAGAGGGCTACGATTACTCCGACGATATGAATACTTGGTTCGACAAGGTTAAGGCTATTGCAGAGTCTCTTGGATTTGCATCTGACATGAAGGCTTACAAGGCTGACCCCACTGCATTTAAGGGTAGCGTTGCCGACATCAGTATGTTCATCAGAGTTGCGGTTACCGGCAAGCAGAACGCTCCCGACCTCTACACCGTAATGCAGATCATCGGCAAGGAAAATACAATCAACAGAATCAACAACATGATTAATTCTCTCAAATAAAAGAGGTATTCAATGGAAAACACAAATAACAACTTCATTCACGATATTATCGACGATGACCTTTTAAATAACCCCGGCTTGAAAATACACACCCGTTTTCCCCCCGAGCCTAACGGTTATCTTCACATCGGATCGGTAAAGGCTATCTGCGTCAACACCGACGTTGCTAATAAGTACAACGGTCTTTTCAATCTCCGTTACGACGATACCAACCCCGCAAAGGAGTCCGACGAGTTCGTTCGCTCGATCCGTGAGGACCTCGAGTGGCTGGGTGCTACCCCCACAGGCGGCGTTTTCTACGGATCTGACTATTTCGGCAAGTGCTATGAGTTTGCAGTTCAGCTCATTAAGCAGGGCGATGCTTACGTTTGTGACCTTTCCAAGGACGATCTCGCAGACTACAAGGGCACAGACAGAGCTGTTGCAGGTAAGGAATCCCCTTACCGCAACCGTTCCGTTGAAGAAAACCTCGACCTCTTTGAGAGAATGAAGAACGGCGAATTTGAGGACGGCAAGCGCACACTCCGTGCAAAGATCGATCCTAGTAGCGACAACCCCTATCTCCGTGACCCCGTAATTTACAGAATCAAGCACATTCACCACCACCGTCAGGGCGACACATGGTGCGTTTACCCCATGTACGATTTCGCTCACCCCATTCAGGACGCTCTTGAGGGTATTACCCACTCTCTCTGCTCCAGCGAGTTCAGAAATCACCGTCCTCTCTACGATTGGGTAGTTGAAAAGATCGGCTTCCCTCAGAAGCCCCACCAGTGGGAATTCGGTCGCATGAATATCACATACACTGTAATGTCCAAGCGTTACCTCCGCCAGCTTGTGGAGGAAAATCATGTTGACGGCTGGGATGATCCCCGTCTCCCCACCCTTTGCGGTCTTCGCCGACGCGGCTATACTCCCGAAGCACTTTTTAACTTCGTTCGTGAGGCAGGCGTTACCAACACCGACCATACCGTAGACGTTCGTCAGCTTGAGGCTTGCGTTCGTGACGATCTTAACGAAAACGCGCTCCGCAGAGTTGCCATCATCAACCCCATCAAGGTTGTTATAGATAACTACCCCGAGGATAAGGAAGAAATGATCAGCCTGCCCAACCACCCCCAGAAGGAGGAGCTTGGCAGACGCGACGTTCCCATGACCCGTGAGATATATATTGACGCAGACGATTTTGCAGAGGTTCCCCCTCCCAAGTTCTTCCGTCTCAAGCCCGACGGCGAGGTTCGTCTTATGGGCGGATATATCATCAAATATGCAGGCATTGAGAAGAACGAGGACGGCAGCATCAAGTGCATCCACGCGACCGCAGACCTTGAAACCGGCAACGGCAACCCCGTCGACGGCAGAAAGATCAAGGGTACTATCCACTGGCTCTCCGCAAAATACGCCAAGCCCGTGACCGTAATGCTCTACGACCGCCTCTTTAACATTGAAAACACTGCTTTCGTTCCCGAGGGACAGACTTATCTCGACTTCCTCAACCCCGATTCTCTTACCAAGATCGAGGGCGCTATGGTTGAGCCCAGCCTCGCAGACGCAAAGGCAGGCGACAAATTCCAGTTCGTCCGCGTAGGCTACTTCTGCAAGGACTCCAAGAACGAGGACACATTTAACCGCGTAGTTGGTCTTAAGGATAGCTTCCCTAAGAATTAATATGCTTTTCGGGGGAAGAAACTTTTTGAAAAAAGTTTCTTCCCCCCCACCCCCATCTTCCAAAAACTTTCCCAAAAGAAGAATATTATGCCCGAATTTATTCAGAATAATCCGGTTTTGTCGATACTTATCGCCTACGTCGTAATAATTTCGATAATTTCTGTAATTGTTTGCTTCTACGACAAAAAAATCTCCAAAAAGAACCGCGTCGAGCTTCGCATTCCCGAAAAAACTCTGCTCATTTTATCGACTGTTGGCGGCAGTGTGGCTATGTTCGTCACAATGCTGATCATTCGTCATAAAACGAAGCATTTGAAATTTATGCTGGGAATTCCGGTCATCATTTTGATTCAAGCAGCGGCAATTTTTGCGATGTTCTATTTCAAAGTCTTTTGATTTGTGTAAATTGCACAAAATGTATCGTTTTAATTGATATTTATTTTGCAAAAAGCACACTTGCGAAAAATCAATATTAATGATATAATATATAAGATGTAATAATTAAAGGCTATGATGAAGTCAGCCTCCTTTCAAGGCAATTTTCAGAGAGTCTGCGGTGGGTGCGAGCAGATATTTGTGAGAGATAGGCATTTCCCTTCGGAGCTTGTTCGGTCAAAGCACATGCGATTAGTCGAACACGGCAGACACCGTTAAGAGTCAGGCAAAGTGTTGGCTTTGTTATTTTTCAGAGCCAAAATGCGGGTGGTACCGCGGAAATTATGTTTTTCCGTCCCGATTCTCGAAAGAGAATCGGGACTTTATTTTTTGTCTCCGATTATTCTATAAATTGCAATTTATCGGTGTGTTTTTTATGTTCATTTTCTGCCCGCGTCGGCAGAAAACGAACCAAAAGAACGCCGCTCAAGGGGAAAGGGGTCTTGTTCGAGAAAAAGCGAACATGCCGCATTTTCTCGCCCTGCGACATCCTCTCCCCTTAAGGAACCCCTCTCTGTTGGTGAAGGGTGGCATTGGTTAAATAGACTTAAAGCTCCTCTTAAATTTTT
>JAZUAS010000132.1:0-25177 GCA_045638125.1 Eubacteriales bacterium
GCCCTCCCGATGCAATTGCATCGGGAGGGCTGAATTCAGTTATTTCTTGCTTTTATACTGCGAGAGCTGGGTTTTCTCCTTGGTGCTGAGTTTTTCAAGCACCGCCATGTTTTCGATCATCAATTCCACGATATTTTCGAGGGGAGAATCGGGAGAATAGTCTGCGGCACAGACGTAGTTGATTCGCTCATCTTCTACAAGGGGCTTGACGGAGTCGCTGTTGCCGGGGGAGTAGAGCGCTATGGACTTGCCTCCGCGCTCCTTAACCAGCTTCATGCAAGGAATATCGGTCATTCCGTCGCCTATGTATATCATATTTCTGTATGCTATTCGGCGCAGACTTTCGTCTTGAACGCGGTTGAGGTTGTAATCGTCGGTTACGTCCAGCGTGCCCTTGGATATACGGTAGATGTACTGTGTTTTGAGGGTGTAGTTGATGGCGAGAGCGGGCCAGAGTGCTTCACCGTTTTCGTCATACATATATCGGCAGGCGTAGATGCGCTTAAAGTATTTTGCGATGGGAGTACCCTGAATTATTTCGTACGTTCCCGAGGAAATGATATAATGCTCGATATTGACACCAAGAGACTCGCCGTAGGCATTGATTCTATCAAACCAAGTGAGAACTCCCTTGAAAAAGACTACGTTTTTAGCGCAGCCTTTGAGATATTCCTCGGTCAGCGGAATTCCTCTTTCCTTGCAGGTCTTGATCATTACGAGCATATACGCAAGAATCTTTTCCACCTCGTGGGTTTTGGAAATGTGAGCCGCCTCGCCCCAGAATTCATCGGGAGTCATATTGAGATTTTTTATAAAGTCGTATTCCTGCATATCTGTGGTGCAGAGAGTTTTATCAAAATCGTAGAGAATAGCTATCGTAGGCTTTGACATGATCGTTCATCCTTTCTTTAAGCTTTACGATTATATTATAGCATACAATATCCCGCGTAGTCAAGAGGGAATAAAGATAACAAATGCGCGTATTTGAATGAATTTTTGACGCAAATAAAACCACCGCCGCGCCTGTCTGTAAGGCGCGACGGTTTGAAAAGATCAATACAATTTGTATTTAAGTCTCAAATTATCTGCTATCATCGCAATAAACTCGCTATTCGTGGGTTTACCACGATTATTTTGAATTGTGTAGCCGAAATAGGAATTAAGCGTATCCACGTCGCCGCGATCCCACGCGACCTCGATGGCGTGGCGGATGGCGCGCTCGACGCGGCTTGTGGTGGTTTGGTATTTCTTTGCCACGGAGGGGTAGAGAACTTTAGTGACCGAATTGATGATGTCACTGTCTTTAACTGTCAGGAGAATTGCGGTGCGGAGATACTGGTAACCCTTGATATGAGCAGGAACGCCTATCTGGTGGATGATTCGTGTGACCTGCGCCTCAATATCCGGTGTGTTGTCTGCGATTTCGTTCTTTTCTGCCTGCGCCGATTCGGATCTTTGATTGCGGTTTTTCAGCATACTGTCGACGTATTCAATAAGGTTAGATTGATTTATAGGCTTGATAAGACAAAGCTCGGCTCCGGCTTGAAGCGCTTGGACGAAGATGTTTTGATTGGAGATTGGGGAGGTCATGATCATAACGGGCGGCTTGTCGCTGCCGTAGGAAAGAGATTTGGCGCTTCTGACTACGCTAAGCCCGTCTATCTTGGACATCCAGATGTCAATTATCACCACGTCGGGATGAATACGCCCAATTTTCGCGAGGGCATCCTCTCCGTTGACAGCTTCCTCTATGTATCGGCATCCCGCTCGCAAAAAACAGTCCTTTATAAGGGCGCGACCGGACGAATTTTCGTCGGCAATAAGTATTTTTGTTGTGTATTCCACTTTCGTGTATCCTCCTGAAAGATATTTTTATTGATTACGGTTATATTTTACCATAAATTGGAAATTTTTGCAATACTATTTCCAAAAATTTCCAATGGTGAAAATTACCAAAATTTTCCATTGGGTTTTGGGTTTTCTAACGAAAAAGCATAGAGCCTTGTAAAATGCTGTCGAAAGCGGTGAAAATCTATAGAAAAAAGTGATTAAAATAACAAAAAAGGAGCGCAAGCTCCTTTTTTATATAATATTTTAGCATTTTTTTAGATAGTCAATCTCGCTGCTCGTCAGCATGCGCCATTTGCCCTCGGATAATTGCCCTAATTTCAACTTACCAATAGCTACTCTCTGCAATCGTAGAATACGCACGCCGTGAAGCTCGCACATTCTGCGTATCTGTCGGTTTCTGCCCTCAAAAAGTTCAAATTCCGCTACGGTTGTCTTTTCATCGCCCCCTACGTGACGCACTCTGACCTTCATAGTCAGTCTACCGTCAAGCTCCACAGGCTCGCCGAGCGTGGATAGGCTTGCGGGCTCAAATTGACCCTTCAGGGTGACGTGATATAGCTTGGGAATAGAATGACGCGGATGCGTCAGCTTATTGGCAAGAGCGCCGTCGTTGGTCAAGAGAAGCAGACCGTCCGAGTCCATATCAAGTCTGCCCACGGGGTAGAGGCGGACACTTTTGCCGTGTTCGTCTTTTACGTCTCGACAAAGATCGGTAACGTTGCGCCTGCCCTTTTCGTCGCTGGCGGTACACACGATGCCACGAGGCTTGTTGAGCATTATGCAGATTTTTTGGTCTGCCGCCGCCGTTATCCTTCGACCTATCCAGACGACTTCGTCGGCTTCGGGGTCTATCTTCTCGCCAAGCTCGGCGATGCGACCGTTGACTGTCACCCTGCCTTGTCTTATTTCTTCCTCTGCCGCGCGGCGAGACATTACGCCGCAATCGGTGAAATATTTTGAAATTCTGATCTTTTCCATCTTGATTTTTTCAATTCCGTTGCAAAGCAACATTTATTTTTTAAATAGGGAAGTGATTCTTTCCCAAAGCGAAATCTTATGTTTTAAGCTCCCAGCAAAGTAGCTTGAGAGCAGTGGGGAGGAGGCTACGACCTTTCCGTCGACGGTATAGATCACACGACCCAAAACCTCTCCCTCGTATATGGGTGCGTATTCGAATCTTGCTGCCTCTATCCGACATTCTGCCGCAGGGGCAGACCGTGGCAGAGTAGCTCTTATTTCTTCTGCGTTCGTCAGAGTGACGTATGATTTATCACTGCCGACCACGGGTAAAATATGCGAAATCTCGCCGAAGGCGGCGAGCAACCTCGACTCGTAAGTTGAAAATCCGTAATCAAGGAGAGCCTTATGGTCTTGCCAATCGTTCGGAGCGGATAGGGTAACGCATATAAGGTTAAGTCCGTCGCGTTCTGCCGCGCTGACCAGACACCGCCCACTCTTTTTAGTGTATCCGGTTTTGATGCCGATAGCGCCGTCGTAATTTTTCAAAAGCTTATTATGATTTATAAGCAGTCGCACTCCCTCTGTTTCGTTGAGAGGGATAGTCTTTTTATGTGTGGAGACGATCTCTTTGAACCTGTCATTTTTCATCGCAGCGGCTGCAATTATGGCAAGCTCACGCGCCGTGGTGTAATGCTCCGGATCGTCAAGACCGTGAGGATTGGTAAAATGTGTATCTTTTAGACCAAGCTCTCCCGCTTTTTGGTTCATCATCTCGGCAAAGCTCTCAACGCTTCCGCCAACGTGTATGGCTACTGCGGTCGCCGCATCGTTTGCCGATTCGAGAAGTGTGGCATAGAGCAGATTCTCAAGGGTCAGTCGCTCGCCCTCGTAAAGATATACTGACGACCCCTCAACTCCAACTGCCTCGCGAGGAATAGTTACCTCAGAATGAAGCTCACCCCTCTCAATAGCGACGAGAGCGGTCATTATCTTGGTGGTTGACGCCATAGGAAGGCGCTCGTCGGGATTTTTGGAACAAAGGAGCTCTCCGCTGTCTCCGTCTATAAGAACTGCGGATTTCGCCGACACGGATGGCATTACAGAATCCGATAACACCTGCTCTGCACGGCCTGATGGCGTATACGTCACCGATGGTTTTTTTTGCGCATCGGAGGTGCAGGACGAAAGAGCAGAGCAATACAACAATAAAGCCGTCGTCATTACCGCGGCTTTAAAAAATACACCTTTATATTTTTTTAAAAAAGACATAACTATTCCTCCGGACAAGTAAGCCTTACTGCATTATATTTGTCCGGAGAAATATTTATTCTAAAAAGTGGCAATTTGCCGCAAGTATTATTCTTCGTCTTCCTTTACGAAGATAGCCTTGATCTTTGCGAGGATCTCGGGAGAACGGTCGATAATATCGGAGATCTGCTCCAGAGGATCGGTGGGGTTCTTTACACCGATATTGATAAGCTCAACGTCGCCGTTCTTGGAAACCGCAAGAATACCGATAGGCTGAACCGAAATTCCGGTTCCTCCGCCTGCGCCGAAGTTCTGGGGCTTGTCCTTTGATCCTCCGGACTTGTCGTTGAAGTCAAGACCACCGGTTGCAAATCCTGCAGCGACCTTGGAGATCGGGATAAGAGTCGTACCCGATGCGGTTTCAACGGGAGTACCCATAACGGTGTCAGCGTCGATCATATTTCTGATTTGCGCCAAGGTTGACTGTACTACTTCCTGAAGCTTGTTTTCGGATGCCATAGTTGTAATTTCCTTTCATTACATATAGGTTCTTTATTATGCTGAATATCCGCAGATGCGGAAGGTTGCCTTATTTATTTTGTCCCTTTTGGGAGTGAGCCTGCTTGCCGCCCGTGCCGTTTGTCGCCGTCTTGATTTGGGATGCAGACGAGGTCGGGGGGGTATGCCCGTCACTGACCGCCTGCTTTGATTCGGGCTGAATTTTTGTCCAGCCGACGATACCGGGAACTGCGGTCTTGATGACTGTCCATAGAAACGAGCCGAGGCTCATTGAGAACGCCAGCTTGACATCAAATTTAATATCTTCTGCAAGAAAATCGGGGTAGACGCAGATGTCTGCGTTTTTTGAAACGTGAAGATTTGAGTGCTGCTCCAAGATGTAAAGGATAGGCTCGATAGTCGATGCGATCGTTGTCGTCAAAAGAGCGGTTTTGGCGGCATTGTCCGAGCCTACGGCGATGCGTATTCTCGTAAAGTGAAAATGAAAATGCCCTATAAAGGTTGTAAAAAAGGTTCTGATGACCATGAAAAAAAGATCTGACGCATCGTCAATAGCCGGCCACTTCGAGAGCTTTTCGCGGAACTGCTGCCTTTGTTGCTTTACGGTAAGCTTGTTGCCCAGTGCCTTTTTTTTGCGCTTTTTTGCAGCCCTTTCAGCCTTCTTTTTAGCCTCCGCTTCGGCTTTCTTGGCGGCTTTTTCTGCCGCCTTGCGGTCACGCTTGGCTATTTTTGCGGGAGTGTAGTCGCGAATATTGTATTTTTTTGCCTTTTTGGGAAGGATCGTGTATCTGATACCCAAAAACGACACCCAAAAACGAAATTCGTCCTTGAATTCGATGCCGACCTTGATTCTGACCGTGAAGATGATCACGGTGATTGCCACTACGATCGCTACGATGGCAAGAACTACATATAGGATTATTGCAGGGAGATCCGTATCAGTCACTCCTTTCACCAAAATTTATATTCAATATTATTCTTCTGTGGTTTGATGATCTGCGGAGATTGCCGCCATTCCGGCGGTAAATCCTACCTCCTCAACGGCAAGTGCCTCGGGAGTGGCTTCCACTGTGGGGGAAAGCTCGGTCTCGGGCAGGTCTTCGAGAGATGAGAGACCGAAAACCCGCAAGAATTTTTCGGTAGTGGTATAAAGCATAGGTCTGCCGGGAGCGTCAAGCCTCGACAGTGACTCGATAAGTCCCTTGTCAATGAGCGAGGTCATCGCATAGGAGGAGTCGACTCCGCGAACCGCGTCAACGTAGGCTCTCGTTACGGGCTGATTGTATGCGACCACCGCAAGCGCCTCCATGGTAGAGTTTGAAAGATTGCCTCCGCGCTTGATGCCCAGCGCCTCTCTTATGTAGGGAAGAAACTCTTCCTTTGTAGCAAATTGGCAGGAGTCGGGGTAGGTGAGAAGCAGGACTCCGCGACTTGATTTTTCATTGTTGTAGTCGCGGCTCATAGCCTCTACCATATTTTTTACGTCCTTGGGAGAGAGCCCAAGCACCTCGGAGAGCTTTGCATATTCAACGGGGTGACCTGCGGCGTAAAGGATAGCTTCAATTGCGGCAGTCACCTTTTCGAGAGAAATGCTCTCTACTTGATTTACGTTTTCCTGGCTCATTTGTCTGTCTCCTTTTCGTCGCTTTCTTCGTCAAAATTCATTTTTATGGGCTCTGCCGCCGCATCCGCTTCGGATGAATAAAGCTCGTTGCCGTTTGCATCCTTTTCCACGTCGTCGGGATTATCATTGATTATAAACTTGGCATCGTCGCCAAGCAGAGTGCCCTCTGCATCGTAAATGAGGATCTTTCTTATCTTGATAAGCTCCAGCACGCCGAGGAATATTGCTATCATATCGGGCAGGGAAACACTGTCGTCAAGCAGCTCCTTTAGGCTGGTGGCTTTCTTTTTTGACATCTTGTTAAGTATTCCCGTGATCTTGACCTCGACGGGAACGATGGGCGAGCTGATCATAGGCGTAAATACCGATCGCTCGACCTTGGGGCGGTTTTCGTTGTATGTCACAATGCGGCGCACGGCAAGACAGAGCGATTCAACGTCCTGGTCGAGGACAAAGGTCTTGTCCACACTGATCTCATCGGTGTCCTTTTCAAGTCGACCGCTGTATACGGGATAGAGGAGCGCCATCTTTTTTGCCGCTTCCTTTGCCTGCTGGAATTTAAGCAGGGCGTCGGCAAGGGCTGCTCGGGGGTCTTCCTCCTCTGCCTCGGGCTTGGGGAGAAGAAGCTTGGATTTTATGAGCATAAGCTCGCTTGCCATAACGATAAATTCGCTTGCAAGCTCCATATCAAGGCTTTGAGCCTCTTCGATATATTGAATGTACTGCTCGCAGATAATGTTGATCTGAATGTTGTCTATCGACATCTTGTTTTTTTGTATCAGCGAGAGCAACAGGTCAAGAGGCCCTTCGAAAGTCTCAAGACGGTAATTTATTGCGTCCATAAAGGACCTCCTTTCCAAAATTTAGATAAAATTGATGATCAATGTATACGCAAACTGCAAAGCTTGAAGAGCCCCGTTAGCTATGATAAGGTACGCCTGCTCTGCAAGATAGCTGAACGGAGAAAAGCTGAAAAATCTTGAGGAAGCCATAAGCAGGATCAAAAGACCGATCATAATATAACGCTCGTACTTCATTATTCCGAAATACCATTTGACAGGTAGGAACGTGAAGAAAAATCTTGAACCGTCAAAGGGAGGAAGCGGAATAAGGTTGAAGAAAGCATAGATGAAGTTAATAAGACCGAAATAGGTTGCAAGATCCTCAAGAACCGAGCACAGTGCTTCGTAATAAGCGAAGTCGGTAATGCCGGAAGCGTAAACCGGAATTATAATTTTCGTGAAATAGAAAATTGTTCCTGCCGCAATAGCGCCAATGGCACCTAAAAGCATATTGGAAAGAGGTCCTGCGATAGCGGTCAGCGCCATGCCCCACTTGGGCTTTTTAAAGTTGCGAGCATTGATCGGAACAGGCTTTGCCCAACCGAATCCAACCAACAGCATAACGATAGTGCCCACAGGGTCAAGGTGCTTTGCGGGATTGAGGGAAACTCTGCCCAAATTGTATGCGGTACGGTCGCCCATCATATAAGCTACCAATCCGTGAGCCGCCTCGTGAGCGGATAGGGCGAAAAGTACTACGGGGAACATGAGAAGAAGCTGAATTATAAGGTTTCTCCAGTCGCCCGTTGCGATGCCCTCGGTAATAATGGAAATAAGCATTTTTGCCTCCGTGAAAGATTACAGCTTAATATCGGAGAGGTCAGCGATGGCGCACCAAAGCTCCTGCTTGCCCTCGCCCTTGAGCGAGGAGAAGGGGATTATGGGAGTGCCCTCGGCGATAATGGGGTCGCCGCTTATCTTTTCGATGCAAGCGGCTCTGTCGGTCTTGTTAAGCTTGTCGATCTTGGTGATAACTATGATGTAGGGAATACCTGCGCTGTTCATATAGTTTATCATCATCGCGTCATCCTTGGTGATGCAAGCGCGGCTGTCGATAAGCTGAACAACGCCCTTGACAAGATCGATGTTCTTGTTTTTGGTGAAATAACCGTCGGTCAAGGATGACCACTGCTGCTTGTTATCATGATTTCTTGCCGCAAAGCCGTAGCCGGGAAGGTCGACGAGGAAAAGCTTTTTGTCCACCTCATAGAAATTGACGGTTATAGTCTTACCGGGGGTTGCCGACACTCTTGCCAGACTTTTTCTGCCGAGAAGAGTGTTAATAAGCGAGCTTTTGCCCACGTTGGAGCGGCCCGAGAGCGCCACCTGGGGGATCGGGTCGGTGGGGAACTGGCTTGCAAATCCCGCGGTCATCTTAAGATTTACGTTTTGTGTATTAAGTGCCATAATTATGCCTTTCGATGTTTGCTTAAAGCAAGATAAGCTTACTTTTCACATTTTGCCCGTCTTGCGGCGGGAGCCTTTCTGCTTGCTCTGGGCAGAGATACCTCGCCATCCGAGTCAGCCTTGGAGCAGACCTTCTTCTCGTAGGCGTTTTCGCGGACGAGGGCATTTGCAAGAACCTCGTGAGCGCGACTGCAAGGAATAAATGTTACGTTTTCACGAACCACGGGGTCGACCTCGTGGAGATCCTTGAGATTGTCGGCAGGAATGATTATAGTGCGAACGCCTGCGCTGTATGCCGCCATAGTTTTCTCACGGAGACCGCCGATGGGAAGAACGTTTCCTCGAATGGTTATCTCACCCGTCATGGAAATATCGCGACGAACGGGAATATCCGACAGCGCGCTGATGATAGCAGTGAGAGTGGTGATACCTGCGGACGGACCGTCCTTGGGAACTGCGCCCTCGGGGAAGTGGATATGTATATCCTTCTTGGTGTAGAAATCGGGGCTGATACCGTATTCGGATGCAACCTGACGAGCGTAGGTGATCGCCGCATGAGCCGACTCCTTCATAACGTCGCCGAGCGAGCCGGTAAGCTCAAGCTTGCCCGTGCCATCCATGATAGCACACTCAACCTTGAGAAGGTCGCCGCCCGACTGGGTGTATGCCATGCCGTTGACAACACCGATCTCGTCGTACTGAGAGATAAGCTCGGGAATAATCTTCTTGGGTCCCAGGAAGGTCTTAAGATCCTCGGGCTTGATCGAGACCTTGGTAGCTCCGTCTTCTATGATCTGCTTTGCCGCCTTACGGCAAAGAGCTGCCAACTCACGCTCAAGATTACGCACGCCCGATTCGCGAGTGTAGCAATCTATAACGTCGGAGAGTGCCGCATCGGTGATCTTCAAGGTTTTCTTGTTAAGCCCGTGACGTTTGAGCTGCTTGGGAATAAGGTGATTTTTCGCAATTCCGATCTTCTGGCTCTTGGTGTAGGTGTGAAGCTCGATTATCTCCATACGGTCGATAAGGGGGCGGGGAACCGTGTCAAGAGTGTTGGCGGTAGCGATAAATATGCAGTCCGAGAGATCAAAGGGAAGCTCTACGAAATGATCGCGGAAAAATTTATTTTGCTCGGGATCAAGGACCTCAAGCATAGCGCTTGCAGGGTCGCCCCGACCGTCGTTTGCCATCTTGTCTATTTCGTCGAGAAGTATCAAGGGGTTTTTTACACCCGCTTGTGTTACCGCCGCCATGATACGTCCGGGCATAGCGCCAACGTAGGTCTTTCTGTGGCCGCGGATGTCTGCCTCGTCGCGAACGCCGCCGAGGGATACTCTGACGTACTCTCTTTTCATAGCGCGTGCGAGAGAAGCGGCAATAGAGGTCTTACCAACACCGGGAGGGCCGTATAGGCATATTATCTGCCCTTTGAGGTCGGGATTAAGCTGCTTGACTGCAAGATATTCAAGGAGGCGCTCCTTGACGTCCTCAAGACCCTCATGGTCTGCGTCAAGAATCTTTTTAGCCGCCTTTATGTCGGTCCTGTCCTTCGTGGACTTGTTCCAAGGCAGATCAAGGCAGACGTCGAGATAGTTGGAGATAACGGTTGCCTCTGCGCTTCCAAAGGGTGAACGGGCGAGACGGTCGTTTTCCTTGAGGAGCTTTTTCTGAACCTCCTCGGAAAGCTCTGCCTTCATTATTTTGTTGTAATATTCCTCGGTGTCCGAAAGTCCGTCTCCAAGCTCTTCCTGTATCGCCTTCATTTCTTCGCGCAGATAATACTCGCGCTGACCGCGATTTATTCTCTCGCGGGTCTTCTTATGAAGTTCGTTTTCAAGACGGAGCAGTTCTATTTCGTCCTCGGCGATCTCAAGCACAGCATCTATTCTGCGGTACGGCTCGAAAATGCCGAGAATGTCCAACTTGTCCTCGTATTTGACGAAAAGATTTGACGCTATAACGTCTGCAAGCAGGGCAGGATTTTTTATGGATTTGAAAGTAGGGATGATATTCTCCGCAGGAGGGGGAAGAAGCTTTGCCATCTGTGTTGCCGCTTCTGTAAGACGACGGAGATAGGCTTGATTTTTAATGCCGGGTGTGTCGGGCAGAGCCACGGTCTTACAGATAACGTCGGCAGTGTTGTATTTGCCAGTCTTTCTATAAGAGGTCACAATAGCACGAGACATACCCTCTGCGATGCAGCGTATGGTCTTTTCTCCTGCGTTAACAAGCTGTTTGATTTTAATTACCGTGCCAATCTCAAAAAGCTGGGGCTCGGTGTTACCGTCATTCTCGTCGGGCTTTATCGGTACGGCAACAGCATATTTAGAACCCTCAAAGGCTTCTCTGAGCGCGTCGTGTGAACCAAAGGCGTTGTCCCCAACCTCGAGATTGATTATCTCTCCGGGGAAAGCCACGGTTGAGCTGAGCGCGACCAGAGGAAGCGAGAGCTTTTCGGCTTTAACTGTATATTCTGACATTAAGTATTCTCCATTCTGATAGGTGTATTGCGTATATATTATGTACTCGCCAAAGCGTAATTTACGATATAATTATACCATTATATCATTATAACACATCTTGCGAGGAATTTCCATACTTTTTTGTAATTTTTACAATTTGTACAATTAATAATATAACCTACCGATATAGATGGCATAAAAAAAGCACAACAGGAGGTTTTGTGTGCGTTAAGATATCATTAGATTGATATTTCGCTAAAAACCTACGAGCTGTGCAGGAATAAGTAACCGACGCGGTTCGGTGTCCTTATCGGGAACTATATTATACACCACCTCGTCGATTTTGTAAATATCCATTTTGTACGATTTTTTGTCGTTTTTTTTGTGCAAAAAAATAGGGAGTAGATTTTTTGCCCATTTGTCGTAGTTGTTTTTGTTGCTTTTGTATAACTCTAAATGTCGCAGTGAATTCAGATAAGATGAAAAATCCTTTCGCAATAAAGGAATTCGCCGAATTTGAGATTTTTTGATTATTTTTTCAAAAAAATACTTGACAAAACCATTTTTGCGTGGTATAATAGTTGCCGTAACAAAGTGAAGTTCCGCTTCCACCCTGACGCTTGGCGAGCAGAGGTCAATAGCTTTCCCTCAATTTAAAGGGGAGAAGTCCGTAGAGATACGGAGGCTTGGCGCGGAACGGAATGTTCTGCGTTTTTTTACGCAAAAGTCAGACAAACATTATAGAACTATGCATTCTATTCAATGGAGGTGTGTACCATAGCAGCAAACAATTCAAAGGATACTCTCACCAATGAGGCGATCAATTTCCCTCAAGTCAGAGTTATCGGATCTGAAGGCGAACAGCTCGGAATAATGAGTTCGGAGCAAGCGCTTAAAATGGCATATGATAAGGGACTTGATCTCTGTCTTATGACCGCACAGGCAAATCCCCCCGTGTGCAAGATCATGGATTTCGGAAAGTTCCGCTTTGAGCGTGAAAAGCGCGAGAAGGAAGCTAAGAAGAAGCAGCAGACAGTTGAGCTTAAGGAGATCCAGCTTTCTCCCAGAATCGACACTCACGATTTTGAGACAAAGGCAAAGCACGCTCATAAGTTCCTCGAGTCGGGAAATAAGGTTCGCGTTGTCATGAGATTCCGCGGCCGTGAAATGAGCCACATGGCTATTGGACGCGAGATCATCGACAAGTTTGCGGAGATCTGCTCCGATGTTGGAACGGTCGATAAAAAGCCCGCGGTTGACGGACGTATTATGAGTATGGTTATTAATCCGATTAGCACTAAATCGGCAAAATAAATTCAGTAAATTTTTAGTATAAGGAGAATATAAAAATGGGAAAAGTCAAGACACATAAGGCTTCTGCCAAGAGATTTTCGGTTACCGGTACAGGCAAGGTTAAGATGAACCACTGCCACCACCGCCACAACTTGGGTCTTAAGACTCAGAAGAGAAAGAGACACCTCCGTTCCGGCGCAATCATGAGCGAGGCTATGGCGCCCAACATCAGAGTGCTCATCTGTAAGTAATTCGTAAAAAGTAATCGAGAAAGGAATAAAGAAAAATGGCAAGAGTTAAGGGCGCTATGATGACGCGCAAGAGAAGAAAGAAGATATTAAAGGCAGCGAAGGGCTACTGGGGCGCAAAGTCCAAGCACTTCAAGATGGCTAAGCAGGCCGTACTTAAGAGCGGAAACTACGCTTTCGCTGGCCGTAAGATGAAGAAGAGAGACATGAGAAGACTCTGGATCACCAGAATCAGCGCTCAGGCAAAGGTTTGCGGAATGAACTATTCCACCTTTATGAACGGTCTCAAGAAGGCAAACATCACTCTCAACAGAAAGATGCTTGCAGAGCTTGCAGTATCCGACAAGGCAGCATTTGCAGCACTTGTTGAGCAGGCTAAGGCAGCTCTCTAATCTAATTTAATACAAAACCCGGTAATGGATATTACTGGGTTTTTGTCATAGATAGGGATAAATTGATTTTGCCTGCGAAGGCAAAAAAGAAGCAAAAATTCACACAAAAACATCCAATTTTGGATTAAATTGGGCAAAAAATCTCGAAAGGAGGCAGACGGATCATGGCACTTGACAGAGAGGTCATTACGTCGCCACAGAATAAATACGTCAGCCTCGTAAGGGGTTTGGCTAATAAAAAGAACAGAGAAAAAGAGAGAGTGTTCCGCTTTGACGGCGTTAAGCTTATGTGCGAGGCGTTGAAAAAGAGTATTTGTCTGAGGTTTATATTGGCGTCAGACAAGGAATGGAACGCAGTTTTAGAAAAGGCTGAAAAGCTGTACGACATAAAAGAAAGCGACATTGTGTGCCCCATAATTTTGGTGGAAAACGGACTTTTTGAGCGGCTCAGTGAGGAGATGGCTCCCGAGGGAGTTATCTGCGTGGCGGAGTATGCAAGCAGTCTTCACCGAGAGCTTGGGGAGAGCGACGAGATCGGATGCACAGACGAGGAAAAGGTGCTTCTTTTAGAATCGGTAAGAGACCCGCAAAACGTAGGCGCTATCGTGCGAGTTGCCGCCGCCTTTGGTGTTGACCGTATCGTTATGAGCCGCGATTGTGCGGACATCTACAATTCCAAAACGTTACGTGCGTCAATGGGTACGGTGTTTGCTATGCGTATCGACAGAGTAGCTAACATTCCTTGTGCTGTAAGGGAATTGCAGAGCTGTGGCAGAAGAATATTCGCCGCGGCACTGGGGAGAGATTCCGAAAAGCTCGGCGAGCTTAAAATACGAAGAGGTGACTGCGTTACTATCGGTAACGAGGGTCACGGACTTAGCGCAGAGGCGATAGAAGCTTGTGACGGCACGGTCTTCATCCCTATGGCCGAGGGAGTGGAATCGCTCAATGCGGCTACGGCTACGGCAGTTTTGGTCTGGGAATTTTTCGGCCCTGCGCGTTTTTAGGGAGGCAAATTGTGAGCAAAGATTTAAAATGGATATGGCTGGCTGAAAAATGCGGCCCAGGTAGCACGGAGCTTTTAAAGCTTATAGAGAAGCTCGGCGATATTGATGATATATTCGGAGCCGATTATGATGGCTATTGTGAGACCGGTGTGAGCGAAAGACTTTGCGAGGATCTTTGTGATAAGGATACCGCAAACGCTATGAAGATAATGTCATACTGCAACTCTGCAGGCGTGACTCTGCTTACCTATGATTCGCCCAAATACCCCGCAAGCCTTCGTTCGCTGAAGAATCCTCCCGCGGTGCTCTATTGTCTTGGGGAGTTGCCCGATCTCAACAGAAACCTCTGTATTTCCGTGGTTGGCACTCGCACAATGAGTGAATACGGTATGAGAGCGGCGTATAAAATAGCTTATGAGGTTGCCTCGTCGGGAGCGGTTGTGATCAGTGGAATGGCTCTTGGAATAGATGGAATAGCCGCTTGCGCGGCAATCGCGTCGGGAGGCAAGACTGTTGCAGTGCTCGGTTGCGGCATAGATCGAGTATATCCCAAGTCTCATCAAAAACTTTGGGAGGCAATTAAGCGACAGGGCGCGGTCATTACCGAATTTCCGCCCGATACAGAGCCTCGCGGAATGAATTTCCCTATAAGAAATCGTATAATCAGCGGTCTCGGTCAAGGAACCGTGGTTGTCGATGCCGACTTGGAGAGCGGCGCGATGATCACTGCAAAAAATGCAATATTACAGGGACGCGACATATATGCCGTGCCTGCAAACATAGGCTCCGAGAACTCCTCGGGTACTAACAGTCTTATTCGTGACGGCGCGCAAGCGGTGCTCTGCGGTAACGATATAATTCGCAATTATATGTATATTTACCGCGACAGACTTGACGTGTCAAGGCTGATGAGAGCAGAGAAGAATTCGGACTTTAATCTTGATTTCGTAAGCCGAATGGGTGTCGCGGCAAAGATCTCTGCGAGCGGCGCGAAGAAGCAGATCGGAGAGGGTTCGCCTCTAAAGAAAAACGCTGTGAGCGATCATCGCAGGGGCGAAAAGAAATCCGACAGAATTTCCACAAGTGAGGGCATTAAGGAATCCGTAAATCCTGCCGTTCAAAAAGATCCTGACGAGGTTGCGTCGGTTAAAAAGAAGCAGGGCGACGATTCCGCAAAGATACTCGAAACATTGGGCGAAAAGCAAAGAAAGATATTTGACGAGATGCCCCTCGACAGAGCGGTCACCGTTGATTATCTCACAAAAACCGGCTTCACCTTGGGCGAGGTCATTTCAGCACTTACGGTTCTTGAGATTAAAGGACTTGTGTCCTCTCTTCCGGGTGCGCTTTACATAAGAAAGTAATTCAGTAATCGTATTGAAAGGATATATATATTTCAATGGCAAATTTAGTAATCATGGAGTCACCCTCCAAGGCAAACACAGTAAAGAGCTATCTTGGCTCTAACTATAAGGTTATAGCATCGATAGGACACATAAGAGATCTCCCTAAATCCACTCTCGGAGTTGATATTGAGAACGATTTTGCAGCTCACTATATCAACATCCGCGGCAAGGGCGACATTATCAAGGAGATCAAAAAGGAAGCGAAGAACGCAAATAAGATATTCCTCGCAACCGACCCTGACCGCGAGGGAGAGGCTATTTCTTGGCACCTTGCAACGGCTCTCGGCATCCCGCTTGAAAAGACTCAGAGAGTTACCTTCAACGAGATCACAAAGAACGTTGTTAAGGCGGCTATCAAAAAGCCAAGAAACATCGATATGAGTCTGGTTGATGCCCAGCAGGCGAGAAGAATTCTCGACAGAATAGTGGGCTACAAGATCTCCCCCCTGCTTTGGAAGAACGTCAAGAGTGGATTGAGTGCAGGAAGAGTTCAGTCTGTTGCTACCAGAATCATTGTTGAGAGAGAAGAAGAGATTAAGAGCTTCGTTCCCGTTGAATATTGGACGATCGAGGTAACACTCCTGTCCTCCGACGGCAAGCCCTTTACCGTACGTTTCTTTGGCGATGCAAACGGCAAGATAGAGCTTTCAAACGAGGCAGAGGCTATGGCTGTTGTGAATGCACTTAACGCTAAGAGCTTTGAGGTCAAGGCGGTCAAGCGTTCTACAAGACATAAGGCTCCCCAGCCTCCCTTTACCACCTCCACCCTTCAGCAGGAGGGATATAAGAAGCTTGGCTTCCAGTCGCAGAGAACCATGAGAACGGCGCAGGAGCTTTACGAGGGAATTAACCTTGGAAGCGAGAACGGAGGAGTGCAGGGTCTTATAACCTATATGCGTACCGACTCTCTCCGCGTATCCGCCGAGGCGCAGGATGCGGCAAGAGCATATATCGCAGATAAATTCGGTGATAAGTACAATACCGGAGAGCCCAGAGTATTTAAATCCAAGTCGGGTGTTCAGGATGCGCACGAGGCTATTCGTCCTTCAAACGTAAATCTTGATCCCAAGAAGATAAAGGCATATCTCTCCGCAGATCAGTATAAGCTCTATAAGCTTATTTGGGACAGATTCGTAGCCAGCCAGATGGAATCGGCAGAGCTTGCCACTCTCAACGTTGAGGTTGAGTCTGCAGGATACATCTTCCGCACAGGCGGATATACCGTAGCTTTCCCCGGATATATGGCAGTATATGAGGAAAGCGTTGACGAGACAGCCGCCGAGGGAGAAGAGCAGAAGAACGCCAAGATTCCCGAGCTTTCCGAGGGTGAGAAGCTTGAATCCGATCACATCGATCCCACCAAGCACTTCACCGAGCCTCCCCCAAGATTTAACGAGGGTTCTCTCGTTAAATTCCTTGAGGAAAAGGGAATCGGTCGTCCCAGTACCTTTGAGTCTACAATTACAACTATCACTTCGAGAAACTACGTTAAGCGCGAGGGCAAGAATAAGGTTCTCGTTCCCACTCCTCTCGGAGAGATCACAACCAAGCTTATGTGCGAGAACTTTGATAGCATCGTTGACTATGAGTTCACCGCAGAGATGGAGAATAAGCTTGACGCTATTGAAAAGAGCGAGCAGAGTCTTAACAGCGTTCTGCGTGAATTCTGGGCAGATTTCTCCAAGCAGTTGGAGGTAGCTCAGGAAAAGCTTGCCGAGACCAATATTGAGCTTCCCGTTGAGGAGACCGATATCGAGTGCGAAAAGTGCGGTAGCATGATGGTAGTTAAGAACGGACGCTTCGGTAAGTTTGCCGCTTGTCCCAACTATCCCAGATGCCGTAACACCAAGCCTCTGACCGCTACCAAGCCTGAGGATGCTGACGTTGAAGAAGGACAGACCGAGGAAAAGAAGGAAAAAGAAAAGAAACTTATCGTAGCTGATTTCAAGTGTGAAAAGTGTGGCTCCGATATGGTGCTTAGAACCGGAAAATTCGGTAGTTTCTATGCTTGCGCTAATTATCCTGCTTGTAAGAATACAAAGCAGAAGACAAAGGATATAGGTGTTCCTTGTCCCGAATGCGGAGCGAAGATAGTAACCAGATACAGCAGAAGCAGAACCGCATTCTATGGTTGCGAGAGATACCCCGAATGTAAGTTCTCCTCTTGGGATATGCCTATGGAGAAGAAGTGCCCCGATTGTGGCAAGAACCTTTTCCATAAGAAGGGTAAGCCCCAGCTTATCTGTCACGACGAAAAATGCGGATATTCCGAACCCTACGTCGCTCCCGAAAAGACCGACGAGGCAGAGGAAAACTGATAATTTGTGAAAATGGAAAATAACAAAGTGATAAACGTCTTTGGCGCAGGCCTTGCAGGCTGTGAGGCCGCTTGGCAGATAGCGAAACGAGGCTTGCGAGTAAGACTTTTCGAAATGAAGCCGAAGAAATATACCCCTGCACACCATAGTGAGGGCTTTGCAGAGCTGGTTTGCTCAAACTCTCTCCGAAGCGACAGAGTGACCAACGGCGTAGGACTTCTTAAAGAGGAGCTTTACCGCCTTGACTCTCTCATTATGGAGGCGGCGTATGCTACACGCGTTCCCGCAGGCTCGGCTCTTGCGGTGGATAGAGATCTTTTCTCGGCTTACGTAACAGAAAAAATCAAGAATCATCCTAATATCGAGATAATCGAGGAGGAGGTCAGCTCGGTGGAGGACGGTACTATCACCGTTATAGCAACCGGACCTCTCACCAGCTCGCCTATGGCGGAATATATCGAGAAGGAGCTTGGACTTTCGGGTCTGCACTTCTTTGACGCCGCCGCTCCCATCGTGGACGCAAGCTCGCTTAACATGGACGTGGTATACGCCGCTTCGAGATACGATAAGGGCGATGCCGATTATCTCAACTGTCCCATGACGCGCGAGCAGTACGATGCTTTTTATAATGCGCTCATAACCGCTAAGGAAGCCGAGCTCAAGGACTTCGACCGCGAGATGCAGAAGGAGCTTAAGGTATTTGAGGGATGTATGCCCGTTGAGGTCATGGCAAAGAGAGGATACGATACTCTGCGCTACGGTCCCCTCAAGCCCGTAGGTCTTGTAGATAAGAGAACCGGTGAAGAGTCCTTTGCCGTGGTTCAGCTCCGCAAGGAAAACGCAGAGGGAACTATGTATAATCTTGTGGGCTTCCAGACTCACTTGACCTTCCCCGAGCAGAAGAGAGTTTTCTCAATGATCCCCGGACTTGAAAACGCCGACTTCTTGCGCTATGGAATTATGCATCGCAACACTTATATAGATTCTCCCAAGTATCTGAATGCAGATTATTCGCTCCGAACTAACCCCAATATCTATTTTGCGGGTCAGATGACGGGAGTTGAGGGATATATAGAGTCGGCAGGCTCGGGATTTGTGGCAGGCGTTAACGCCGCTATGAAGGCGCTTGGCGAGGAAAAGGTAATATTCCCCCAGACTACAATGCTGGGAGCTATGGCACAGTATATCAGCACGGGAAGTCTTAGCGGCAATTTCGTTCCCATGAATGCAAACTTCGGTATCGTTGAGCCTCTTGGATACAGAGTCAAGGGCGGTAAGGTTGCAAAGTATGAGGTCATTGCTAAGAGAGCTCTTGAGGTGATCCCTGAGTTTGGAGCGCGACTTGGTGCAGAAAATTACAAAACGAGAGCGGAGGAGTGCGAAAATGCGGATAATAGTTGACGTAATGAGTGGCGACAAAGCCCCTCTTGAAATGCTTCTCGGAGTTTCAAAGGCGGCAGAGCAGGATTTCGCAAAGGACGTGGAATTCACCATAGTTGGTGACGAAAACGTTATCAAAAGCCTTGCCGAAGAACATAAAATTGATATTTCGAAATACGAGATAAAGCACACCGACATGGTTCTCACTATGGAGGACGAGCCCCAAATGATCATGAAGGAGAAGAAAAACTCCTCTATGGGCCTGGGACTTCAGCTCTTGGCATCCGGCGAGGGCGATGCATTCGTCAGCGCAGGCAACACAGGTGCGCTTTTTAGCGGCTCTTCGCTTATAGTTAAAAGACTTCCCGGCATTCAAAGAGCGGGAATCGGAGCTATACTTCCCCTTACCAATCCTATGATCCTTCTTGATTCGGGAGCAAGCGTGCGCCCAAATGAGGATTATATGACGGGATTTGCCGTAATGGGTAGCGCCTATATGAAAGCGATTTACGGTGTTGACAACCCCAGAGTAGGACTTCTCAACAACGGCACCGAGGAGCACAAGGGAACCGAACTTCAGCAGGCGGCTTACCTCAAACTTAAAGAAAGCGAGCTCATCAACTTCATCGGTAACGTAGAGGGCAACTCTATGGTGCTTGGCGCTTGTGACGTGGCCGTAACAGACGGCTTTACAGGCAACGTGGTACTCAAAGGCATCGAGGGAATGGGTAAGCTTTTGTCGGGAGAGCTCAAGGCTATGTTCAAGGGCGGACTCGGCGGAATTCTCGCTTACCTTCTTGTCAGCAAAAAGCTTAAGGCGTTCAAAAAGAGATTTGATGCCAAGGAGCACGGCGGAGCGCCCATACTTGGTTTGAAGAAGACCGTAATCAAGGCACACGGCTCGTCCGATGCCAAGGCGTTTTCAAACGCTATCCGTCAGGCGATTAATTGCTACAATAGCGGTGTCGTTGACATAATCGCCGCAGAGGCGGCAAAAATGGCAGAGGAAAGAGCTGCCGCGCAGAAGCTTGCCGAGGAAACGTCGGCTGAATAATTTAGAAAGGATTTTTGGAGGAGATAATATGACGGTAAACGGTCAAAACGCGAACTGCGAGCTTGAAGCGGCAATAGGCTATAATTTCAAGGATAGCGATCTGCTTACACGTGCGCTTACGCACTCGTCTCATTCAAACGAGTCGGGACTGAAAAATCATCATATGTATTGTAACGAAAGACTTGAATTTTTGGGAGACAGCGTTTTGTCGATCATAACCAGCAAATATCTGTATTCGAAATTCTCGGATTGCCCCGAAGGGGAGCTTACGAGAATGAGAGCAGAGGTGGTTTGTGAGCGTGCGCTTTCGGGCTACGCCAACACTATCGGTCTTGGCAAATATCTTCTTCTTGGAATCGGCGAGGAGAAGAATAACGGGAGAAGCCGTAAAAGTATCCTTGCAGATGCATTTGAGGCTCTCTTGGCTGCTATCTATCTTGATGCGGGCGAGGACGGCATGGCTACCGTTGAAAAATTCCTGCTCCCCTTTATTGTAAAGGAGATAGAGAGCATTGGCAAGAGCAAGGGCTTTTCGGGCGACCCCAAGAGCCTGCTCCAACAGTTCGTTCAGCAGGCAGAGGGCGACTTTCTTGAATACGTGGTTGTGGGTCAGAGCGGTCCCGATCACATGAAGTCCTTTGAGGTTGAGGCAAGACTCAATTCCAACGTGATCGGCAGAGGTCAGGGAAGAAGCAAACGCGAGGCAGAGCAGAATGCCGCGCGAGAGGCACTTGAGCTTTTCAGCGTTATTCCTCACGAGGAGTAATATTGTTTGTCAAAAATGAGCAAGATCAAACATAGAAACATTCCCATATTCATTCCACACCTCGGATGTCCCAATATGTGCGTTTTTTGTAATCAACGCTCGATCTCGGGTAAGCAGAGCTTTTGCCGAGAAAATGTGGTGAGGGAGATTGAGGAAGCCCTTGCAACGATTCCTACAGATTTTGAGGTTGAGATAGCATATTTCGGAGGCTCTTTTACGGGAATCGACCGTGAGCTGATGATATATCTGCTTGACGTTGCTAAAGATTACGTTGATAATCCCAGAGAGGGATGCGCCTCAGTTTCGGGAATCAGAATGTCCACTCGCCCCGATTACATAAACGGAGAGATAATGGAGATCCTCTCTCGCTATCCCGTGAAAACCGTGGAATTGGGACTTCAAAGTATGGATGACGGTGTTTTGCAGCTTTCCAAGCGAGGACACGATTCTATTCAAGCAGAAAATGCTTGTAAAATGATTAAAAACGCAGGGTACGAGCTTATAGGTCAGATGATGATAGGTCTGCCTGGTTCTGATCTTGAAAAAGAGCTTATGACCGCGCAAAAAATATGCGAAATGGGTGCTGACGGGGCGAGAATATACCCGACGGTGACATTTTACGACACCGAGCTTGCCAAAATGGCAGAGAGCGGCAAATATAAGATGCTCGACCTTGATGATGCGATATACCGCTCAAAGGAGGTCTTGAAGATATTCAATTCGCGCGGTGTGGAGTGTATTAGAATAGGTCTTTGCGCCAGCGACAATCTTGGAAACCTTGAAAAGGTCAAGGGAGGGGCAAATCACCCCGCCCTCGGAGAGCTTGTAATGGGCGAGCTTTATTATGACGAATTGCGAGAGAAGATAATAGAGCTTGATCTGAATACGAGCGTTGAGGGTAAGAGTGTTTTGGCAGAAGTCCCCTGCGGTACTCTTTCCTGCGTCATAGGTCAAAAGAGCAAAAACAGAAGAAGAATTATCGAAGAATTTAAACTTAAAGAGTTAAAAGTAAAAGAAAATGAGCTTGTAGGGGAGATTATCCTCTGCGAGAATCAAGAAAAGACGGAGGTATAGTTTTGTATCTTAAGTCAATAGAATTGCAGGGCTTTAAGTCCTTTCCGGACAAAACAAAGCTTGTCTTTGATGCATCGGGAGAGGAAACGGGAACAGGCGTTACCGTAATCGTAGGCCCTAACGGAAGTGGAAAATCTAATATTGCCGACGCTATGCGCTGGGTTTTGGGTGAAATTTCCTCCAAGACTCTTCGAGGCACCAAGATGGAGGACGTTATCTTCGGCGGTGCGGACAGTCGTAAGCCTATGGGATACGCCGAGGTATCTGTTACCTTTGACAATACCGTTGGTCCTACACGCTTGGAGTGTCCCTACGACGAGGTAACTGTAACTCGCCGTTATTTCCGCGCGGGCGAGAGCGAATATTACATAAACCGTCGCGCAGTAAGACTTCGCGACATCTACGAGCTTTTCCTTAACACCGGTATCGGTCGTGACGGTTATTCTATAATCGGTCAGGGTAGAATTGCCGATATGGTGTCGAGAAAGAGCGAGGACAGACGTGACATTTTTGAGGATGCGTCGGGAATTGCAAAATTCAGACATAAAAAGAGCGAGGCTGAGCGAAAGCTGAAGCAGACCGAGGAGAATATGATCCGTATCAACGACATATTCACCGAGGTAGCGTCCCAGGTAGGCCCTCTTGAAAAGGAGAGCGAGAAGGCAAAGAGAGCGATAGAGCTTATGGAGGTCAAGAAAAAGGTTGACGTCAGCCTCTGGCTCTTTGACACCGAAAAGTACCGAGCCGACATTTCTGCCGCAGAGGAGGCGCTCCGACGCTCGGAGTTTGACCTCAAAAACGCAGAGGACTCTATGCAGTCCCTTGACGCAAGAAATGCAAAGCTTTACGAGGCGAGCCAGAACGGTAAGATCGCGCAGTCGCAGATACTTAATCTTATCAAGGAGCAGACCAGCGAGATATTTAAGCTGGACAGCGAGTTCAGAGTAAACGAGACCAACATTCGCCACACCGACGAGATGATCGAGAGCGCAAAGCAGACCTTGGGCAGTGCCGAGAGAAGCCTTGCCGAGGAAAAGATCAAGGAGAAGGCGCAGGGAGACAGGATCGAAGCTCTTGAAAAAACACTTGATGAGACAAACGGTCGCCTTGAGGAGATTGAGGACTCTATCTTTGATGAAAAGTGCAAGATAGATAAGCTGGGTAAGGACATCGACACCGCTTTTGCCGACATCAAGGCGGCAGAGGAAGCGGCGGTTGACATCAAGGTTCGTATCTCGGTTCTTGAAAACTCCAGAGAGAGCGGAAGCGACCGAAATGCAGACATTCTTTCCGATATCGAGCGTTACGGTGAAGAAGCTGCAAAGCTTGAAAAGTCCTTGAATGCAAAGCAAAAGACGGTAGACGAGTATAGCGAGTCTATCGCCGAGATAGATACCGAGAGTGCGGAAATTGACAAGGAGCTTACAGCTCTCAATTCCGATCTTGGTGAAAAATACGAGGAGCTTAATAATAAAAAGCTTCGCCTTGAGTCGGTTCAGCACAGAATTAAGACAATTAAGGCTATGGAGGAGCAGTTCGAGGGGTATAATAATAGCGTACGCTTCGTAATGAACAGCTACTCTCAGGGCAAGATCACCGATCGTTTTGGCGCTCCCTGCGGCAAGATATACGGCCCTCTTTCCAAGGTTATCAGCGTCGATTCAAAATACGTGGTTGCGGTTGAGACCGCCCTCGGAATGAATCTGCAGAACATCGTGGTTGAGGACGAGGAGACCGCAAAGGCGGCTATGTTTGCCCTCAAGAGAGCAGAGGCAGGACGCGCTACGTTCTTCCCCGTAAGCTCGATGAAGCCCCAGACCGAAACTCCCGAGATGCGTGATGCAAGAGGATTTTCGGGATATATCGGACGTGCCGACGAGCTTTGCGGAAGTGATGCGAAGTTTAGCAACGTTATAAGCTCGCTTCTCGGCAGAACTTTGATTTTTGATAACATCGACAATGCCACCGTAATGGCAAAGAAGCTGAACTACAAGGTGCGAGTAGTTACCCTTGACGGTCAGCAGATAAACGCAGGCGGTTCCTTTACGGGAGGATCTGTCAAGCAGGGCGGAGGAATACTTTCCCGTGCTGACGAGGTCAAAAGACTTCAGAGCGAGTCCGAGGAGCTTGAAGCAAAGGTCAAGAAGCTCCAAGGTGAGCTTGACGAGATCAAGGAGAGAGTTGAGGAGGTCACCGACCGCCGAACCGACCTTTCCGACCGCAAGGATATTCTTAATATTCTTAAAAACACCGAGCTTCAGGGACTTGAAAAGATCATGGGTCAGTACGAGTCCAACAAGGCTCTCCTTGATAAGCTCAACGAGGACTACGAGCAGATAGTTCGTATGAGCGAGCGATACGAGGACGATCTTGCCGCTCTCAAGGAAGAGGAAGAATCTCAAAACAAGAGAGTTGAGGAGTTTACCGCTGTCCGTCTTGCCAAGCACGACGAAAAGGTTGACTGTGAGGATGCTCTAAAAACTCTTGAGGACGAAAAGACGGCTACTGTCATTCGTTTGAGCGAGATACAGAAGGATATCGAGACCGCAAAGGCGCTCCTTGAGGTTTCCGTTGAGCGTATCCGTGTTTGCGGAGAGGATATTAAGGCGGCAAACGATAGAATAGCAAGCTACCGAAATCAGATTGAAAACATCACGGTAGCGCAGAGTGAGAACAAAAAGAGATATACCCAGTGCCAGAGCGAGCTTGATTCTCTCAATGCAAAGAGAAGCGAGATCGAAGAGGGCAACATGGAGTTTGAGAAGAAGCTGAACGAGATCAACACCATGATGCGTGACAAGATGGCAGAGAAGGAGCTTATCTTCCGTGTTCACACCACAAATGAGGCAAAGCTTGAGGGACTTCGTGAAAAGTACGATAAGGTCTCGGGCAAGCTCTGGGATGATTACGAGCTGACACGTGCCGACGCCGTTGCGCTGAATTATCCCCCCGTAACGGCAGAAAACCGTGCGGAATATGCAAAGACCCAGATCGAATGTCAAAATAAGCTTCGTTATATCGGTCACGTTGACCTTGATGCCGTTAATAAGTATAAGGAAGTCAAGGAACGATACGACTATATGAGCGAGCAGATCAAGGATCTTGAAAAATCCAAGGGAGAGCTTACCGATATTATCGTCAAGCTTGAAAGGGAGATGAAGACCGCATTCGTTACTGCCTTTGATAAGATCAACGAGAACTTTGGCAAGACCTTCTCCGAGCTCTTCGGTGGCGGTAGTGCAGAGATTTATCTCACAGACCCCGAAAACGTGCTTGAAAGTGGAATTGAAATCAAGGCGGCACCTCCCGGAAAGATCATCAAGAAT
>JAZUAS010000133.1:0-9591 GCA_045638125.1 Eubacteriales bacterium
TATAACCGCCAATAGCGATGTACTCACGAACAGAATCCGCATCGATCTTACCACAATGCTCAAGGACCATACGTGTCTGCTGACGGTAGAAGGGTATCTCGGACTGTTCGCGATATACCTCGCCGTCTCTCTTATATGCAAGGCGGTCAACACACTCGCCCTTCTCGATAGTTTTTTCAATTATCTCAAGACAATCATCGATCTTAACCTTGGTATAAAGCCAACCCTGAGGCTCGATACGAACAAGAGGACCCATTTCGCAAAAGCCGTGGCATCCGCTCTTTTTAAGACCGATACCGGGACTGTGGGGATCTTCCATAAGACCGATCTCTACGGGAAGTCCCTTTTCTTCAATAATTCTTTTAAGAGTGTCAAAAATATTGAGAGAACCGCCTGCTACACAACCTGTTCCTGCGCAAACGATTATCTTTTTCGCTTGAGCGGCGTAGTCTTTTTCAGCAGCCTGTCTGAATGCGATAAGTTCCTGTCTATTCTTCAACATATCAGAGCTCCTCCTTGAGTTTATTCAAAAGCTCGACCACCTTTTCGGGGGTCATTGCGGGATGAACCACATCGTTTACGGTAATAACGGGAGCAAGGCCGCACGCGCCAAGACAAGAAACTGTCTCAACTGTGAAATTTCCGTCATCGGTCGTCTTTCTTCCATCGGTAAGCCCAAGCTCTTGTCTGAGCTTTTCCAGGATCGGGATAGACTTTCTTACGTGACAAGCCGTACCGTCGCAAACCTTGATAACGTATTTGCCCTTGGGCTCAAGAGAAAAGTTCTCATAAAAAGTAGCGATACTGTATATCTGCGCCTCGCCCATCCTCAGATTTTTCGCAAGAATGGGAAAAACCTCTCTGGGAAGGTAGTGATATACCTCCTGAATCTCCTGCAAAATGGATATAATGTCCACCTGCTTGTAATCGTGATTTGCCAGAATTTCATTTACTGCGTTGAAATCGTGCTTAACTGCCATTGCTTTAATCTCCTTTTCTCCGGCTGTCGGCATTGTTTTTTATCCAATCCTAGTTATTATAATACATTTTTTTCAAAAATTCAACATTTTTTTGTGAACAAATCAAAAAATATAACTTAATGGCAGATCCCTTGTCCATAGAAAATTTTGAACCTTCTCTGCCCGCCATAAAACCTACCGAACCATGCGGTCATAGTATATTCCCAACACAAAAATCAGGGCTTGACTCACAAGTGAGCCAAGCCCTTTTATATGATCCGTAAAAACGGTTATTTCACAAAAATAATCGACAGATTATCTTGCAGAACCGTTCTGAAGAGAGTTTTCGTAGCTCTCGATCATCTTCTTAGACGTGACACCCGTACGACTTCTACTCCGTGCATTGAGCTTTTTAAGCCATTTTTCGGTGCTTTTGCCCGTAAATATCTTGATTTCAAGCTTCGCCGTATCATCATCTGTTAATGTGACAAAGATTTTGTCAATATATTGGGCTACGAATTCGTTTGTTATAATGCCCGTACTTGCATCCTTGATGGCTGCATCAAGCCTTGCTTTTACCTCTCCGATATGCTTGCGGTATTCCTCTTTGGTGAACAACTGTTCCTCAAGCTCCGCGAGAGCTTTCTGCGCTTCCTCTACCTCTCGGTCGCAGGTTGCGGTCATAGATTTGAAATTAGTCGTTGTAATAGCGCCTGTCGTGACAAGCTCCAAGAGCTTGTTTTTCTTTTGATCTGAAAGCTCTATGATACGCTTCTGTTCTTCAATCTGCTTGGCAGTTTCGTCATCCGCTTCCATGGACTTGAACATTTCCTCGTAGCTTGCAAGGAGTGCTTCCACATCCACTCTCGTTTCGCTGAATACCTCGAACAAGATGGGCTTGACCTCATCCTCGTATATCGGGAAGGACGGGCAGGCATCCGCGCCGTTGTTGATCTTGTTGGAGCACACCCACTTGGAGTTAACCTTGCCGTCCTTGCTCTTGGATTCACGGCGGTAGTATGCGGTGCCGCAATGGGCACAATATAATTTGCCCGTCAGTAGATTGGCGTGGTTGCAGATGCCTTGGCGGTTCTTCACGTCCTCGCTCCTGCGAGCCAACACCTCGTTTGCCTTATCCCATATTTCTTCTGATACGATGGCAGGAACGATCTCACCTGTTTCATCCTTGAACATTACCCATTCTTCGGGCGGTAGGAATTTCTGCTTCTTGGTGAACATATCCACGATACGCACCTTATTGCCAACGTAATATCCCTTGTATTTGGGATTGGATATGATGCCCGACATTGTGGTGTGGGCAATTTTGTTGCCGTTGTAATTGCGGTAGCCCTGATCGTAGAAAATCTTTTCAAGCTGCTTCATACTGTATTCGCCTGTTGCGTAAAGGCGGAACAGATCACGTACCATCGGTGCTTGGCTCTCGTCGATGACAAGGCGCTTATCCTCTTTCTTGTAACCGAAGATTCGGCTGTTGCCAAGTACAACGCTTGATTTGATGGCTTGCTGATGTCCGAATTTCACACGCGAGGACAGCTTGCGAAGCTCGTCCTGTGCAATCGAGGACATGATTGTAAGGCGAAGCTCCGCATCCTCATCGAGGGTATTGATGTTATCGTTTTGGAAGAATACGCCGACACCCATATTCAGAAGCTCTCTTGTGTATTGCAAAGAGTCGAGAGTGTTACGTGCAAATCGGGAAATCTCCTTTGTGATTATGAGGTCGAATATTCCTTCTTTTGCATCTGCAATCATTTCGTTGAAATGTTTTCTTTTCTTCGTGGAGATACCCGAAAGTCCTTCGTCAACGTAGCCGGGCACGTAAGTCCATTTTTCATTTTTCTGTATGAATTCTTCGTAATACGATATTTGGTTATCGAGCGAATTTATCTGTTCTTCGGTATCCGAGGATACACGGGCATAAAATGTTACTCGCAGAGGAATATCGTATATCGATTTTGTTCGCAATAATGTTCTGATATTTAATATATCCATACTATCATCCTTTCTTAAAGTTCGTTATATCATTATCTATCGACTTTATTATATCACATTCGACCTCATAAAGCAATACCCAAATCGAAATTTGCCAAAAACTTTCTTTGGCATTTATGTATCGGAAGAACCTTGCGGTATCTTCCGAGGTGAGTACGCTCACCTTGCATCCCTTTCGGGAGATCGTTTTGCTTTTCTTATGGCGATCTTTTCGGTCATTCTCTTATATTCCTTTTCGGAAATCGTGCCGTGTTCAAATAGATAGCGGTTGAAATAATTCAGCCAAATATCCTCTGCCATACGCTTTTCGCGTTCTTCATCGGTTAAAACTTTCCCCATTCAATTACCTCGTTTTTTCAAAATTTTTCAAATATATTTTCCTCCTTCCGAGAGAAAAATATACCAAGATTGGAAATGAGCGCACCGTTTCGGTACGCCCTGCGTGCTTACATACTTTGTTCCCATTCATGCTTCTTACGCTCCTTTCTGCTAATGGGCATCGTGGTGCAATCCTGCGGCTGACGGTAGCTCTCAATGCTTGCAAGGCTACCGACAAGGTTAATGACATTCGTTGTGATGGCAAGGAACTGATTGTTTGCCATTCGCGTGAGGGCAAGAGCAGCAAATTCGTTGCCCGCGTGTGCCGAGCGATTGAGATGTTCAAGAGCCTTTTCCATATCGAATATATCTGCTTCAAAGAGATATATCTGTGCGAGGCGGTAGTCGGCATACATATTTCCGCGTGCCGATGCGATCTCCAAATGCTCAATGGCTTTGGCGATATCCTTCTTTACGACCTTGCCCTCCATATAATATTTGCCGAGCGTATAGGCGGCAAACTCGCTACCGTTACGCTCGGCATTGAATAGATGGCTGAAACCTTCGTTACGAAATTCTCCGAACAGATCGCTCTCGACATAGAGCTTACCAAGGAGAGCGTCGGCATATTTGTTGCCGTTGCCCACCGATTCCGACAGCCACTTTTGAGCTTCATATTCGTCCTCACGGTAGATGATTCCGTAATAAAACATCTTGCCCATACGGTACTGTGCCACGCTGTGACCTGCCTTGGCTGCTTTTTCAAGATAATAATCCCCGATACTTTCGTTATAGAATCGGTTGTTCTCATCCAAATACAGACGGGCGAGGCGGTACATCGCATAGACGTTTCCGTTACGAGCTTCCGCTTGAAGCTGATTCAAAGGATTGTCCGCATCCATATCTTCCTCGTCAAATGGCATATCGTCATAGAGATTTCGCTCGTCAGCGAAAAAGGAATTTATCTCATCAAGAGACAGATCACTGCGCTTAACAACACGCTTGCGATACCCGTACCCGCTATCAAGCCCATGATCCACTTCTTCATCTCGGAAATCATATCCGAGAAAGCTTCCATCCGATTGTCCGTTTCGGTGTTCAGCCGAGAGAAAAATTGCTCGCGCGTCTTCCCAGCCTGTGAGAGAATTTCTTTGTTCTCCCTCAAAAGATCCTGCACTCTCGGTACGATGCTGTTCGCCGAGGTCTTGACGTTCTCGCTCAGATTCGTTGACCATTTCTCGATCCTGTTCCACATCGTATCCCATTGTTCCTGTGTCAGAACCTGTGCCTCCAGCTCTCCGAACTTCTCGAACAGCTCCGGCTGAAACTCCTTCGTCGCTCTCATAAATTCGAGAAGCGCCTTGAAGTCTTCCTTCGGGATCGCGTACACGATCGGCTGATAAGGAGTCTCCGTCACCGTCTGCATCGCCTGTGCCGTGTTCTGCTTCAGCTTCGAAAGAGCCGAAGGGGTTGATTGTTTGTTGTCTGATTGCAAATTCATACTGCATATTCTCCTTTAGAAATTTTGATTCGTGGAGCTTGTTATCCCTTACCTTCATACCGTTTGGGCAGGTGTAGGTGATATATTTTCGGCTATCCGTCCACGTAACCGAATAGCCCTCGGACTCCATAATCGCTATGAAGTCATCTTTACTTGCCGCCCGCGTCATCGCATTTTCAATGGTACAGATGGCTTTGAACTTCCAACTGTCACCCTTGAGTGCGGCGCGGTACTCTCTTGTCGAGATGGATTTTCCATCAAAGGTCTGCTTGAATTCGGGAAGCACGGAGAGCGCGTGTTCCTCGCACAAGCGGTCGCTGATACGGCGCATCTTTTCAATCGTATACGGACCGTAATCGAGCTTCATGCCGCTTGCGTAGCTGACGCTGTTGATGACAAAATGATTGTGGACTCTCTGCCGACCGTCATCGTCGTGAGCGTCAAGGTGTGTGCCGACAAGCACCTCAAAGCCGGGAAACATTTCCTCGGCAAGCCGCAGACCGATCTTGTGTGCGGTGTCATAATCCTCGATCTCTCCGGGTGCGAAGGATTGTTCGTAATGATAATAGTACACGCCGCTTCGCTTGCCGTAGAGATTTTTGGTCGCCATAAATTCATCATAAGCGGCAGCACCTATGCAATTGATCCCCGACAGATAGCGGTGTCCGTCCTCGTCAAGAGTCTTTGCATCTTGCGAAACGTAACGGATGACCGCCCTCATCGCGCTCTGATTTTGCTTCTTCGCTTTGATATAATTACACGTTGCCATCGTCGATTACCTCGTCGCTCGGCTCAACATTTCCGCTTGCAACTGTGCCGTCGAGCGCATCATACAGACCGTTTATTGCGACATAATTTCTCTCCAAAGCATTCGTTGCCTCGGTCAAATTTACGGTCATGACGCGACCTTGATGGGCGAGCATCGTGAGCTGATTGACGTTTCTGCCGATGGCTTTCAACTCAAAAAGCGTTGGCTTCAGCTCCTCAACTTGGTAGATCGTCCTACCAAGTGCCGCGCTCAAAAGATATTCTCTTTGAGATAAACCCGTCTTTGCGACGAGCTTTTTTATCTTCTTCTGCTCGGCTTCACTCACCCAAAAGGACATCTTTTTATCTCTGACACGACCGCCGGAATCAGATTTTTCTTTTGTGTTTTCGATAATAATTTACCTCACATTCTTTAATATTTGCGCTGTGCTGAAGTGGGGGCTTGGGGGCTTCGCCCCCGACAAGCGTGGGGTTGGGGATGCGCCGCCGTTGGCGGTGGGAACCCAAACCCTCTGCTTGCCCCGCTTCAGCGGGAGTTCTACTGTGTACTCATCGTTTATCAAATAGCAGACAACGAAGAATATCCACGCGGTAGCTTTGCTTACACTTGTGCTTGCAGTGTAGGCACTTATTGTTGTAGGCAACGTGTCCCGAAGGCTTTCGGAAGAACTGCCACTCGTCTACTTTTTTCTTTATATCCGTGCATCTCCTTTCTTAAAAAATACAGACAGGGGTATAATGAAAAAGGCGTAACATCCGATACAAGCTCCCTCGCCGAGCTCATACCTACTGTTACGCCATAACGCCATTTTCATCATATACCCATAACTTTTTCCACCATATCCTTCCGCAGAAGAAGGACGCGCTTGGTCTTGCTCCCGAACCTCATCGTGCGCGTGTTCTCACCCGTGTCGGTATTGATAAAGCCCTCGTCCGCAAGAGCCTTGCCAAGTGCCTTGGTAGAGATGGTGAATCCTTCGCCTTGGTCGTCACAGAATTTCTTCACGGCTCTTTGTGTTGACTCAAAGAAAAGGTAATAATGTTCCTCGTCCTCATATCCGAGACAGCCCGAAGGGAGAATGCTGTCACCCTCACTCGCAGGCACGACGCAGACCTGTCCGCAATCCAGCATCGCCAAGAACTTGCGGATGAAGATGTGGGTAGGTCTGTCCTGTTCAACTGCCTTGGATTGGTTGGCTGCATGAGCGAGCATGATCGAGCTGAAGCGCGGTGCTATCTCGTCAACGTCCTTCTGCATCAGCACACCCGAATGAAGCAAAAAGACCATTACATAATTAAAGCCGAGCTGAAGGCAAGCCAAGGTGTCGGGGATTCGGTCATGGAACTTGACCTTGTTCTCTCGCAGGGTTGCTCTCCAACAAGCTCGCTCGTTCTGATATTCCTCTGCGAGCATTTCAAGAAATCTTACGTAGCGGTCATTGTCGCACAGATAGGTTCCTTTCAGCCACTCGGTGTAGGCGTACATCATATGGGTGAGCTGACCTTTGGCGGCTCGCTCTTGAAGCTCGGTGAGGTGAGGGAGATCGATCTGACCGGGCTTCATCTCAATGCAGAAGAGACGAGCCGTTCCGCTCTCTCCGATGTCGGGAGCGAACTCCGCCGTCACGATAACGTTGCCCTGCGGAGGACGAGCCTCGCGCAAGGTGATCTCGGGAGTCAGACGATTGCGGGCGGCTCTGTCACCGTAACCTCTTGCCACCGTCTGCATAATGGCTTTCATACTCTCGCTTTCCTTTCTGCCTGTGGGGTGATAGTCATCCACGCAGGTCAGCACGTCCTTGAGGGAGAAGGCGCTGTGCGTGATGCTGTTGGCGGTGTCACGAAAGCTCATCGGGAGATCTGTTGCTGAGAAGCTACCAAAGAAGGAGGTCATCAGCGCAGCTACGGTGCTTTTCATACTGCCTGTTCTTCCGAGCAGGGTGAGAATGAATTTCGGCTCGTGTCCGATCTGACGGAGGAATTCATTCAGCGGAGAGAGGAACACAAGCGCGATGCAAGGATAGGTGATCTCCATCGGGATAAGGTCAAGACGGAAGAACCCTGCAAGCTCGGCGTAATCGAAATCCTTGACGTCGGCATCAAGGAAGTACCGTTTCTGCTTTCCTTGAAGCTGAACGTCGTAAGCTCCGACGCCGGGCATCAGATATTCCCATTTGCCATCCACCTGCTTCCACCCTGTAAAGGTGAAGATGGATTTCTTTTCTGCAAACCTTGCCGTGCTTTTCATCGCGTGGCGCACGTGCTTTTCCACTTGTGGGATGATCTCAAGATCGAGGGAGGCATCAAGATGGTTGTGTAGCCAATCCATCTTTTCAAGCTCGGTGGCGTCGATCTCGAATTCGGGGAGAGGACGACCGTATTCGTCCACACCTCCGATGCGGTATTTGCGTGTCAGCTCCGTGCCATCATCGATGGTCAGCTCGCTGACGATCTTGGGTGCGAAATTACAAAGTCTTACGTAGAAATTACCTTGCTTCGTGATATGCACCTTGCAAAGACATCCGTTCACCTCTTCATAAGGCGATGAATAGACGTCTTGAGTGTCCGACAACGCGGACGGGTTTTTGTTAGTTGATTCGCTCATTGGAATCTCCTTTCTGCCTTATGGCGTAAATTTATTTGCAAACAGAAAAAGCTCCCCGAATCAAGTCGAGGAGCTGATCTGTGATTGCCTACTTCGTGATTATGGGAGTAGTATTCATATTACCACTCTCTATTTTTCTACGGTCGATGTCACGCAAATGAGGGCGTATATGGGGCGTGTTTTGCCCGTTATATAAGGGGTTTCTTTGGCTTTTAAGGCTCGAAAAAACTTTCCGATGGTAAACGTACCACCCACCTGCAAAACGCCGAAAAGGGCGTACATCGGGTAGGATTATGGGAGTAGTATTCATTTTACTGCACCTATTGAAAAATTCACAAAAATATGGTATAATGTTAGTAACGATTACGAACAGGAGGCGAAACAATGTCCCACATCCGTTATAAAATACACACTATGTCCGCACAGGCATTGATCGCCTACGCCAAAGGATATAACGCCGAACCCGACCGCTATCATTATCATCTGAACAAGCGCGAGACCGAAAGCACCATTGTTCGACAGGGCGAGACCTACCAAGAGGACAACGCGATCTTCTTCCAAGCCATGTGCGCCGTCAAGGGTGATGAGTACAATCACTCGCCCTTGGACACCGTCCTTGATGATCTTTCCGACGTTATCTTCTACGTTGATTTCAAGGGTATCTTTGACCGAAGCGACAGCAACCCGAGAATTGCTACAAGGCAGAAGAAGGCAGAGAGTATGTTCCGCCCCGAAGGTATCTTCCTTGACTTCGGAAACGGTGAGGCACAGTATTTTGCCTTTGAACGCTCGGCAAGTATGAGCCGTAACGCTCGCCTTGCCTTTATCCGCGCGGACGTATACGGCAAGGTTCACTCACGTATGACTCTTGATATGCAGATCGGAGATTGTCAGCTCTCCAAGCTCTACGCATACAACGGTCTGATGTTTTCAAGCGGAACGAGAATTGAAGCACCGAACCTTTGGCGCAACCACAGCATCGTTGTTATTGATAACCCCAAGGAAGTTGTCAGAGGGGTGGACGTCATCACCGTAGAGGATGCCACGGGCGAAGGCAACGTCCGCAAATATGAGCGCGCTGAAGCCAAGACCGATATCAAGGTCACGCTCTTTGACGGTGAAGGACTTATCTCCAAGGAGTTCTCGGAACAGATCGACAAAACCCTTTCCAAACGCCACGAGCATCATTCGTATCAGATCCGTATGCCATATATCAAGGGTATGGTTCACGAGGTGGACTTCCGCAGGCTGCTCACGAGCGTTGGCATTACTGCGATTAAGGATATATGGGGCAATACCCATCCTGTAAGTGAGATCAATCTGATACTGACCAAGAGCCAACTGAAGGGCTTTGGATGGCTTGAGGAAAGCGGATACCATTGGTTCAAATATATCCGCGTGTGTGAAATGTACCGCCACGCGCTCTA
>JAZUAS010000134.1:0-32409 GCA_045638125.1 Eubacteriales bacterium
CTTTGTTATTCTTATTCTTGTGTTCTTGATATCTTCATCCTCAGCGCCGAGTATCTTGCAATTATGATAGAACTGATTGAAGGCTACCGCCACGTCAAGAATATATCTGGTTATTACCGAGGGCTCGTATTCATTTATAGCCTCTATAACCTTTTCCTCAAACTTGGAGAGAGTACGGAGAAGAGCACGCTCTTCATCATAAGTTATCTTATTATCTCCGTCCTTAACTTCGCTCTTCTGAAGTATAGAGCAGGTTCTTGCATAGGTGTACTGGACATAAGGACCTGTATTTCCGTCAAAGGAGAGCGCATCTTCAAGGTTAAAGTTTATGTCCTTGATACGGTTGTTTGTAAGATAGTAGAACACTATCGCGCCAACGCCAACTGCCTCGGCAACCTCTTCGTTCTTTGCAAGCTCGGGGTTCTTCTCTGCCATAATTCCCTTTACCTTCTCGATAGCGAGAGCGAAAAGGTCTTTAAGCAGAACCACGTTACCTGTTCTTGTAGCAAGCTTTGCACCGTTGAGAGAAACAGTACCGTAAGGAATGTGTACCAGCTGCTCCTGCCAATCGTAGCCCATAAGCTCAACTACCTTGAACCACTGCTTGAAGTGGAGGATCTGCTGATTGCTGGTAACGTAAATAGCCTTATCGAAGTTGTATTCGTTCTTTCTGTAAACCGCCGCCGCAATATCACGGGTGGGATAAAGAGTAGAGCCGTCGCGCTTCAAAATAAGACAAGGAGGCATACCGTACTCTTCAAGATCAACGATGCTCGCGCCGTCGTCGATCTTCATAAGTCCCATTTCGCGGGTCTTTTCAACCTGCGCGGGCATCTTGTCTGTGTAGAAGCTCTCGCCCTTGTAGCTGTCGAATTCAATACCGAGCTGCTTGTAGGTCTTTTCGTACTCCTGGAGGCTGATCTCAACGAACCACTTCCAGAGTGCGATGTTTTCCTCGTCGCCAAGCTCCATCTTCTTGAACTCTGCTCTCGCCTCATCAGCAAGATCCTCGCGGGCGGGAATACCGTTTTCCTCGTCGCCCTTAATGGTATTGTTGATGCGGACGTAAAGCTCAACCAGCTTGTCTATTCCGCCATCTTCAATCTGCTTTTTGTCGCCCCAAAGCTTGTAAGCCACGATAAGCTTACCAAACTGAGTGCCCCAGTCACCGAGGTAATTAATACCTACGCACTTATATCCCGCAAATTCGTGCAAGCGCTTAAGCGCGTGACCGATAACGGTAGTACCGAGGTGTCCTATGTGGAAAGGCTTTGCTACGTTGGGTGAGGAATAGTCGAGAACGACCGTCTTACCCTTGCCCAGATCGGGCGCACCGTAATTTTCCTTTTTTTCAAGTATCTCGGGGAGAATGACCTCTGCAAGATACTCGTTCTTTATCTTTATGTTAAGATAGCCGTTTACCGCCTCGGCAGAACCGATAGCGTCGCCACAAAGTCCCTCAGCAACAGTAGCCGCGATCTGCACGGGAGCGCGACGGAGAGTCTTTGAAAGCTTGAAACAAGGGAACGCAAGGTCGCCCATTGTGGTGTCGGGGGGATATTCGAGCATATCCGCGATCTCTGCCGCAGTTAAAGGCGCATCGGGATTGATGCCCTTGACTCCTTCAAGTATTTTTTCGGCTATTTGTAATTTGATCTTCAGCATTTTTACATTAACCTCTCTGTTTTTTCACAACTTTAGATTATATCACAAAGTCGGGATTTTTTCAATATATATCTTAAATTTTATTTAATTTTCTCATTTATTCGTTTCGGTTGTCCAGCATATCCCTTGCCGCCTGTCTTTGCGCCTCGGTGATATTGATTCCGCCAAGAATTCTTGCCGCTTCGTCTACACGCTCCTCTTGCCCCAGAAGTCTGATGCTCGTATTCGCTCTGCCCTCCACTTCCTTTTTGGATATAAGGAAATGATTATCGGCGAGAGTAGCGATCTGTGCAGAGTGAGTAACGCAGATGACCTGCGAGACTCTCGCTATCTCGCGGAGCTTAAGACCGATCTTTCGTGAGGTCTTACCCGAAATTCCCGTGTCGATCTCGTCATAGATTGCCGAATCGACTCCGTCCTTTTCATTGAGAACGCTCTTGAGAGAAAGCATTATTCTCGCCATTTCACCGCCAGAAGCTATATCGCTCATAGGAGAGAGCGGCTCGCCCGGATTGGTGGCAACCATAAATTCAACTCTGTCACAACCCGATGGAGTGAAATCCTCAATTTTATCGATAGCTATCTCAAATTTAACCTTTGGCATATCGAGGTAGGTCAAGGTCTCCATTATTTTCTTTGATGCTTCCCTTGCGGCGATCTTTCTCTTATCGGTCAAGGCTCTTGCCGCAACCGTCGCATCCTTTTGGAGCTGACGTATCTTCTTTTCATACTCGACTGCGTGTTCATCGGAAAGCACTATCTCGTCAAGTCTCTCCACCGCTCTGTCACGGAAAGAAAGAATAGCCTTTATATCCCTGCCGTAACGTCTCTTGAGACTTGAAATCGCCTCAAGTCGGCTCTCGATCTTATCAAGACGGGCGTCGATGTCCTCGCCGCCGTCATCACCAAAGGATGCCACACGGTCGGCAATATCCGACACCTCGTAGCTCATATCCATAAGCTTTTCGGCAAGTTCACTCGCCTCGGGAATAACGTCAACTATCTTATTGAGCGACTCTGCCGCACGGGAAAGCAAATAGGATGCCGAAGCTCCCTTTTCGCCGCCCGAAAGCGCTCTCTCGGCAAAATTTATCTGCTTATTTATCTTTTCAAGACTTCCAAGTCTTAATTTTTCTGCTTCAAGCGCCTCTTCCTCACCGTCACGGAGCTTTTTGGAGTCAATATCCTTGATTTGATATTCAAGCATATCTCTCTCACGAGCCTTTTGCTCCTCATCGGTTGAAATATCTCGGAGCCTCTTTCTGTAAGAATCAAGCTCCCTATAAATATCGGAATACGCCTCTCTTTCGACATTACAAGCACCAAAGGCGTCTACCATATCAATATATGCGTTTTTGTCAAACAGTACCTTACTGTCATTCTGACCGTGGATCGAAATAAGCAATCTGCCAGCCTCACGAAGAGTGGTTTTCGTAACCGCTCTGCCGTTAATTCGGATGTTAGACCTGCCATCGACCGTCATTTTATGGGAAAGCACTATCTCCCCGTCGTCAACGTCAACACCAAGCTCGGAGAGCTTTTCGGCAACGTTGACATCAATCTCGTCAAAAACCGCCTCAGAGAGGGCAAAGCTCTCACCCGCTCTCACCACGTCTCGGGAGACCTTGCCGCCGCAAAGCATATTTATAGAGTCGATAATAACGCTCTTTCCTGCTCCGGTCTCACCGGTAAGCACGGTAAAACCGCGTTCAAACTCAATATCAGCGCACTTAATTACCGCGATATTCTCGATATGTAGATTTTTCAGCATAATTCATCCCCCTTTCCAAGATTTTGACGGTCAGATCAACCTATGGACAACTGTTTTTTTAATTTACCTGCAACCGCAACTGCGGAATCATTGTTGGGAGTTACGACCAAAATTGTATCGTCACCCGCAACACATCCGAGAATATCCGTATCAGGAATGCGGTCGATAGCGATAGCCACCGCCTGCGCCATTCCTGCCGAAGTCCTTAATACTATCATATTTTGAGCGCAGGTTATAGAATGGACTGTGTCTGCCACTGCGTGGGACAAGGGGCCAAGTCTGGCTCCCATTTTTTTGGACACACCGGACACCACGTACTTATACGTGCCACCGGGAACCGCTATTTTCACAAGATCAAGGTCTCGAATATCTCTGGAAACCGTTGCCTGCGTAACCATATATCCCTCTTGACTGAGAAATTCCATAAGCTCGTCCTGAGTTTCTATCTCATACTTTTCTATAAGCTCAAGAATCTTTTCCTGTCTTCCTTTTTTCATTTCAATCTCCAACCTACAATAATTATTTATCGTTCATTTTTTGTCTGAGTCGCTCATAAAAGCTTGAATCCTTTAGGCGTATAAAGGACGTAGTCAAGGGCGAGCGCGTGATACGGATCACATCGAGATAATTAAGCTCGTAGTTCACTCTGCCGTCCACGGTCAAAAAGACCTTCTTCTCTCTCTGGCAGGTGTTCTTGATTTCAAGACAAGAGCTATCCGGGAACACCAGAGGACGAGCATACAGTGAGTGGGGACAGATAGGAGTCACGCAGAAGCAGTTGAGCTTGGGGTCAACTATCGCTCCTCCTGCCGCAAGTGAATATGCCGTAGAGCCTGTGGGAGTAGCCACTATCATTCCGTCAGAGCGGTAGGTAGCTATAAGCACTCCACCCTCGTAAAGCTCGGTATCGACCACACGAGAGATAGAGCCGTTTGAAAGCACTGCGTCATTAAGCGCATACTCGCTCTTTTTTACCTCGCCGTCTGGATTTACAAGCTCGATATTGAGCATCGTGCGGGATTCAAGCTTATAGTCGCCCGAAACAAGTCTTTCAAGCTGGTCAAGCTCACCAAGCTCAAGCTCCGCCATATAGCCGAGGCGACCCATATTAAGACCCATCACCATAGTGCCGTAAGTAGCGGCTCTGCGGGCAGATTCAAGTATTGCACCATCACCGCCAAGTACGATGATCGCATCTACCTGGCTATAAGCCTCTTCCATCGGCAAAAATTTAAACCATACACGGCTTCGAAGCTTAACTATCTTGTCCTTATTGTAAACGAGAGTGCAGACCTCGCATCCGAGCGATGCAAGCTTTTCGGCAACCGATAGCGCCGCCTGCGCCTTGTCGTAGATGTTGAAATTAGTTACTATAAGTACCTTTTTAATGCTTTTTTCCATGATTAATCCTTACATAGCTGCTTGAGATCGAGTACGCAGCTCTCTCCCTCGCACTGTTTTTTTATAAATGCGGCAAGATATTCTCTGTTGCCGTCGCCCCCCACGATGGGAGAGCGTATAACGTCCAAAGCCGTAAATCCGCAAGCCTTGGCAGATTCAAGCACACGGCGTATCGCCGTTTCTCTGTCGGACGGCTTTTTGACTATTCCGTTTTTGCCCAAAGCGCTTTTGCCCGCCTCAAACTGAGGCTTGATAAGGCTTACAAATACTCCTCCGTCCCGAAGAACCGATGAGACGGGAGAATGAAGCAGAGTTTGAGAAATAAACGAGACGTCCATAACGGCTACGTCAAAAAGACCAAATTCATCGGCGGACAGCTCTCTTGCGTTAAATCCCTCCACACTTGTTACCCTTATATCGTCAAGTAACCTTTTGTGGAGCTGACCTCGGCCCGAATCCACCGCGCAAACGTGCTCAGCACCTCGCATAAGCAAACAATCGGTAAAGCCTCCCGTCGATGCGCCCACGTCTATACAACGCTTACCCTTAACATCTATGCCAAAATGCTCAAGCGCACCTTCAAGCTTTAATCCTCCGCGGCCTACGAATCTTTCAGCCTCGGTGATCTCAACCTGATGCTCGCCGTCACCTACCTCAAGCGACGCCTTAGATACAGTCTTGCCATCAAATATCACCTTGCCGTCGCCAATTAGCCGTGCCGCACGGTTACGGCTCTCGCAAAAGCCTTTTTCAACAAGATATACGTCTATTCTCATAAGGGGTAAAGTCCGAATATCGGAATAAACATCATTCCAATGGGAACGATGATGCCAAGCAGCATTCCCGCCGCAACCTGGACAGGGGTATGTCCCGCAAGCTCCTCGAAAGCCTTTTCTGCAAGCTCCGGATCGTTTATAGAATCGGAGAGGTTTTTGAAAATGCTGTTAAGAGCCTTTGCATGCTCTCCAACCTGACGTCTCATTCCCATAGCATCTCTCATAACTATCATAGCAAGCACCAGGCTTATCGCAAATGCAGGAGAATCAAATCCCTCTTTAATAGCGCAAGCCGACATAAGCGCGCATACAGACGCCGAGTGAGAGGACGGCATGCCTCCAGTTCCAAAAAGCATTTCAAGCACCGAAAATTTTTTGTACTTAAACACACCGGTAAAAACCTTTAAAAACTGTGCAATAAACCAAGCAGATGCTGCACAAATTATGATAAAATAGTTTTCCATCATTTACGTCCTTAATTTTATTTTCACAGAGTTCTTATTTGTTTCTTTCACAAAGATAGAGCGCCAACGATATGAGAGTTTCACAACCCTCTATCTCATTTAAATACGATATTGCCTCTTGAGTCAAGCTTTCCGCATATTTGCTTGCTTCATCCACGGAGAAGAACTTCATAAACGTAGTTTTATTTTTCTCCTTGTCCGACCCGATGTTCTTGCCAAGCACGTCGCTTGTCGACGTAACGTCAAGAATATCGTCGACTATCTGGAACACAAGACCTATATTTCTTGCGAACATCGTCAGCTTTTCGGTAACCTCGCTACTCGGCGCATATCCCGCCGCAAGGCAACCGAGTTGGACGGATACGCAGATCATCGCTCCCGTCTTGCCCATGTGAAGCTCTACCAGCTCCTCCTCACTCAACTCGTGAGATTCTCCGTAAAGGTCAGACATCTGCCCCTTCACCATTCCAAAGCTACCTGCGGCACCCGAAAGAAGTGCTACCGCCGTCGCCGCGCAATCTCCGCTGACGTATGGATTCATGGCACAGACCGAAAATGCGTCGGTAAGCAGACCGTCACCCGCAAGTGTTGCCGTAGCCTCTCCAAAAACCTTGTGACAGGTGGGCTTTCCGCGTCTCATATCGTCATCGTCCATACAAGGAAGATCGTCGTGAATAAGAGAGTAGGTATGTATCATCTCAACGGCGCAGGCAAATGGCAGTGCCGCCTCGACCTTTCCGCCGAGCATTTTGCAGGTCTCAAGCACAAGCGTTGCTCTTACCCTCTTTCCGCCCGACAAAAGGCTGTATCTTATAGCCTTATAAAGATCTCTCGCAGTTCCCTTTTCGTCTTTGGGATATATACCTTCAAGCTCAGCCTCGACTAACGATACCGCATTTTTTATTGCACTTATTGCAAGTTCTTTATTATATTCCATATTCATCCACCTCACTCGTTATCCGAGAAGGTTCCGTCGGGAACGTCAACGACCTCAATTTCTCCGTTACTTCCCGCTTGCAGTATCTGAATCTTCCTCTTTGCCGCCTCAAGCTCGCTCGCACATTGGGAAGCAAGCTTCACGCCCTCCTCATAGAGCTTCAGTGACTTATCAAGAGGCAGCTTTTCATTTTCAAGCTCGGATACCACCCCTTCAAGTCGCGCCATAGCGTCCTCAAAGCTGAGTTTTTTCTTTTCTGCCATTATATTACCCCTCTCGTCTATTTTCTATTATTTCTATTATCTCGGCTCTAAGTTTACCGTCAGAAAGTCCGATCTCAACCGTCTCTCCGACCTTGGTGTCGCCAACCGATGAAATTATTCTGCCACGCTCGTCCTCTACCATTGCATATCCGTGAGAAAGCACAGATAGTGGGTTAACTCCCTCAAGACGGGCACAAAGCATTCGGAAACGGTTGTCGGCTCTATCGATCGTTCCCTTGCCGAGAACGTCAAGTCTTTCCGTCATTCGTATAAGCCTTGCGCTCTTTTCGTCAAGGACTCTTACGGGAGAGTGAAGCTCCGCGCTTTTTCTCAAGCTGTCAATACGACTTTCAAGGAGATAAAGCCTGCGCGACATCGACACGTCAGCTTTGTGACGAAGATGGGCGATCCTTGACCTCGTCTCCCTCGTATCTGGAAAGGCAATTTCTGCCGCCGCACTTGGAGTTGGTGCTCGCAGATCGGATACGAAATCACAAATGGTAAAGTCCGTCTCATGACCCACCGCCGAAATGACGGGAATATTCGACGACGCGATAACTCTCGCCAGGTTTTCATCGTTAAAGCACCAAAGATCCTCGGCAGATCCACCGCCGCGACCGATAATGATAACGTCTACGGGGTGCTTCTCATTAAAAAATTTAATTCCACCCACAAGACTTCTCGGCGCAAGCTCGCCTTGAACGTAAGCGGGATATATAACTATTCTTGTAGAAGGGCAACGTCTGCCCGACACGTTTATAACGTCGTGAAGCGCCGCGCCGGACGCAGACGTAATAACGCCAACGCTCTGTGCAAACGGCGGTATCGGTTTCTTCCGCGCCGCATCAAAGAGTCCTTCTGCGGAAAGCCTCGCCTTCAACTGCTCAAATGCGATCGCCAGCGAGCCTGCACCATCGGGTTGCATATCGTCAATGATTATCTGATAATCTCCACTTACGGTATAAGTCGAGATCTTTCCGTGAGCCATTACTCTCATGCCGCTCTCGGGGCGGAATTTGAGCCTTGACGAATATCCACGGAACATAACGGCTCTTATTGAAGAACCCTCATCCTTCAAGGAAAAATACATGTGACCCGAAGAATAGTTGCTCTTAAAATTGGAAATTTCTCCACGCAACCATACGTCGCGCAACACCGGATTTGATTCCAGCGTCATTTTGATATATTCATTTATCTGCGTTACGCTGAAAGCCGTGTCCTTTTGCATGATTTCCTCTTTTGATTTTTAAAAGTTTTTACGTCGCTTTTTTCAAAAAGCGACCGCTGATCCAACGCGCGTAGGGTTGGTTGCCCTCCGCAGAGGGCGGAACTTCCTTACCGTCAGAAAGCGCCACGAAGGGGTGAATGTTAAGCCGCAGGCTTAACAGAGGGGAAACACACAAGTGGGGGTTTCCCCTAAAATTATCCTTTATAGTTACAAACTATTCCAAATATTTTTTACGGCACAGGAGTGCCACGCCCGCCGCATTATCCGAGGAAAACTCGGGGGCGGAAAAATACGTATTTTCAAATTTTGCAAGACGTGCGCCTATTCGCTTGTTGCTCATAACGCCACCTGCGTAGATTATCGGAATATCTGTGTATCTCTCTCTAAGATTTTCTGTCAGCTTTGCGAGAGTGTCCGCCACGAAATCAAAGCAATATGCCGACACGCGTGCATGGTCGCCCGTCTCCTCAAAAAGCTTTTTAGAGAGATTTTCAAGCCCCGAAAGATTACATTCGAGTCCCTTGACCGAGATCCTCGTCTTTGCGGGAACTATCTCTGCGTCTCCGATAAGACTCTCCATCTCTCTGCCGCAAGGGAAACGCAGACCCATCATAACACCCGCGCGATCGATCGCCTGCCCCGCGTTTATGTCGACAGTGCCGCCGATAAGCTCTACCGAAAATCCATCGTCACTCGGAGTGACCAAAAGTATCTCGGTAGTACCACCCGATACGTGGAATGCCGCAAAGGGATCTCTTCTCTCAAGAAGATCAAGCTTCCCTGCCGAATAGAGCGCCGCCATTATATGTCCGCTCTGGTGCGAAAATGCGTATGACGGACAACCCAAGGTCGCCGACATAGCCGAAGAGATCGACACACCCGATAAAAAGCAGGGCATGTACGAACCCTCTATGTCCCTCGGAGTTTTGGAATATCCCACCGCCACGATCTGTCTTTCCGAATATTCCGCATCTAAAAAGGCAGACAGCTTTTCCATGATCTCTGGAAGATTTTTAGTGTGAGCAAAGAGCGCGTCACTCTGACGAAGCCCTCGCTCTCCCTCGGCAACCGGAAGCAGCTTTTTCAAATTCAAAACTATCTTCCCGTCAAGAGTACAAAGTGCCGCCGACGTAGTGTAGTTGCTGGTATCTATTCCGAGAATGAGTCTTTTATCAAGCATTGTCACTCTCTGCGACTGCCTCTGCCGCTTCAGCGCCCTCTGCCTCTTTCTCGTCTGCATTTTGAGCCGCGACAGTCTTTGCCTCGATAGCGGCTACCGCTTCGTCGATCAGTGCCTGAACACCCTTTGCCTCAACATCCTTGAACATACCCGAAAGCACGCCGTTTACAAACTGCTTTGCTCTGTCCTCGCCATACTTGACCGCAAGCTCGACCGCCTGGCTGATAGATACGTTCATAGGAATGTCCTCGATAAAGAGCATCTCGTATGTCGCAATACGGATAATCGTTCTTGAAACGCCCGAAAGTCTGTCTGCTCTCCAGCCCTTGGAATATACGCTGATTACAGCGTCAAGGATCTCTCTTTTTGAGATCACTCCGAAAAAGGTCTCGCGGATATATTTATCCGAGGGGATCTCTCTGTCCGCACAAGCAAGCTCATAAACCGCAGTGGGGTTCTCTCCCTCATGAAACTCGGTCTCAAAAAGCAGACCGAAAAGCATATCTCTCGCTTCTTGTCTCGTTACCTTTGCCATATCAATTCCTCCAATATCACAAAATTGCGATTTAATACTGATAAATATTATTATATATACTATAAAACGATAGTTATATTAATTATACATATTTTTTAGCAAAATGTCAAGGTTATGAGACAATTTTGTGTTTAAAAAATGAAATTTTATTCATTTTTCGGACAACGCAAGAAAAAAACTATAAAAACTGTTAAATTTCACGTTTTACACGCAACAAAGCTCAAATTCGATCACAAATTAATTGAAAAGCTATTGCAAACGACAGCCTTTTATGATAAAATAAATTGTGTATTATTAAAGATCAAAGAGGTGTCTTGATGCAGATTTTAAAAGCCTTAAAAAATTTTTGGTTGTTCGGCGCATCATACTTTGCCGCCATAACATCGATAATGTGCCTTATATCGCTTGCCATTCCCAACAAAGCTATACTATCAGAGCGACTTTTACTGATACTGCTGCTCTCCTTTATCATGTCGCTGGGAAGCACGGTCTACCGTCTTGATAAGATCAATAAAACACTTGCCCTCTGTCTCCATGCAGCCATTTACAATTTCGGCTTTTTCTTCTTTTTCCTTTTACTCTGGGAAAGCATGGAAACACAAGGCGAGATAAGCGGAAACAAGCTTGTGTACGCTACCGTGGCAACGCTTATTTTTGCGGCAATCTACATAATATCCACCATCGCAACAAGAATGGTGACAAAGGCGTTCAGAAAGCCCTCTGCCAAAGCTCATACCAAGGCTTCGACCAAAGACGCTCTGACCACGAAAAAGAAAAACAAAAAAGAGGGTAAGGAACCCTACAAAAGCCAATTTTCTAATTGATGAAACGGACAAAAAATGTTTAAATTAAAATTCAACTTAACGTCGCGCATAATAACGTCGGTAATCTCCATATTGATCATCGCATGCGCCGTTTCTCTGGCGACCTTCGCCTTGCGAGGTGTACGCCCTGAGCTAAAGCAGCCGATTGCTGAAAAATCAGATTTAGTCGATTCCCCGTCGGCACTTGGCGAAACTATGGACTACGGACAGTTCTATGTGGACAGCATGATTTTCCTTGGAGACACCACCATTTCAGATATGCGTGCAAAGGGTGTTCTTGCGGACGGCGAGGAAACGATACAGATATGGAGCGACACCGACGGCCGCCTGCCCTTGGCGTCAAGCATCGACAAAACCGAGATAGCCTTCCTTGAGGGGGAAATGTATATAGCAGACGCCGTCGCTCAAAAAAATCCCCAATTCCTCTTGATAACAGTGGGAATAGAAAACGGCGTAAGATACTGCACCGAGGAGCAATTCAAGGAGTATTATTCCAAACTGATAACAATAATAAAAGAGTCCTCTCCAAGCACAAAGATCATACTCAATTCTATCTTTCCCGTATCTAAAAAATACGAAAAACAGACGCAAGGCATTTCTATGGATAAGATAGACACCGCCAACGAATGGATAGTAGAAATTGCCGAGGAGCAGGGTGTAAAGTATCTGCATTCGGTCTCCGCACTAAAAGGCTCAAACGGATACCTTGACCCCCAATACGACTCAGGCGACGGGCTTCACCTAAACGCCGACGGATACAATGCTTTTTTTGCCTACATAAGAACTCACGGATATAAATAAATTAAACACAAAATCTCCCTCGGCAAACCGAGGGAGATTTCTTGTTTTTATCAAACAATTATCAACAATATCGCAAGCGCTATTGCAAATATCAACCAAAGCAGTGCAAATGCTAAAAGCGAATACCAGTACTTGGGCTTGCCAAGCTTCTTAATGAACGGCAGGATAAATCCAAGTAATATCATAGGGATTGGCGGAATTATCACACAAACCGTGTAAAAAGCCCAGAAAAGTGTCAACCACGTATCCGTCTCTTTTTCATCGATTTCATATTCAAAGCTATCCCATTCGTAGATGTAGTCATTATCAATGTATTTAGCGTTTGATATAATTCCCTCCAGATCGGACGTGTCCGAAAGTCTGGTCATCCTTACGCTTCCTCCACGGTAAGAAAAATTACCGTCCGCATCAAAATAATTGTTAGGAAGATCGGTGTAATTGACGTACCAATACTCTCCGTCAGAAAGTCTGTAGATCGCGCCATAGTTATACGACAAGGTTTTGCTGACGTCCACCGCAGATATATAGTAGACCTGTACCTTTTTGCCGCTGGGCTTAATATCTCTTACGTCAAAGACCTCGGTGTTAGAGTCGGATCGAATAGCTTCGTCCCATTCTGCCACCATATCCCTTGAAATATCCTCGGCCATTCTATCTCCAAACTCCAGCCTCAGGCTTCCGATATTTCCCTCTACAAAGGATTTTATATCGGCATATCCCGTTTCGGTAACGAATATCTCGGCATTTCCGTTATCGTCGTTTAACCATATCACCTCAGGATAGTTACGGTTAATATTGACGTACGATTCGTAGTATGAAAGATACTGACTGTAAACGTATATAATTTTTGATGCAGGGCGCAGACTTACTCCGTAAAAGGCGTAGCTATAGGTAATACCCTCGGTTTCATTTGTGATCTGCAATTGATCATCGGTAAGCCACCACTTGACAGAATCCTCGTGATTAGCAAAAGCTACTACGACAAACAAATTAACAAGCAACAGAATTGCAACAAGGGCGAAGGAAATTTTCTGAATATAATTCTTCTTCATACCCGCACCTCCTCACGCAAGATTGAGCTTTCGCTCAAGAATATTCAAGGTGAGACAATAGAAGAATGCAGCCAAAGACGCAACGGCGGCAAATATGATAAGCATTATCAAGGTAATTGCACCGTTCACCGCATAGGAGGACGCATCCATCAGCATATTGGCAAATCCAACAACTAGGAATAATAAGGAGACCGTACCAAACATCGAAAGCACGGTGCTTGATAACACGTTCAGAAGATAATATACACCAACGCCCACAACTATCTTGGCTTTCTTAACAACCGTTGCACCAAGAGTGATGCAGAAATATACAACTCCCACCGAAAGCGCGATCCAAGCCAGCGATATAAGGTTGAGAATAGCATATTGGAGGATCATCCAGAATCCGCGTTGCTCAAACTCGTCGGCAATGCCATCAAGCAAATACTCGTATGTGTCTATCGCCAATAATCCCTCTCCATAGGTCGGTCGGGAAATTATACAAATCGCTAGCGCGCAAAAAGACAAAATGATACCCGAGAGAGCAATCCAGATCACCCCGTTGAGCATTTTAGAGAAAAATATCTGTTTGCGGCTTACGGGGAGAGTAAATGTCAGATACCCCTCGTCGGTAAACAGATGCTTAAAATATCTGACGTAGACGAGTATCGCCACCGCTATCATGCAAAGTCCCATAGCCACAACCGACAAAAGGAAAAGCAGATATGCAAGTGTTTGAAAGATCTCAACGCCGGTGGAATATTGCAATCCCCACCTATGGTAATTCGTAGCTTCAAGATATACCCTGAGCGAGCCTGCCGAGACAAAAGACATTCCCACCATAGTTATCATAGCGATCCACCAGAATCGGGCCACGCTTCGCATATCGTATTTTATTAGCTTGCCTAACATCTGAACACCTCCCTGAAAAGCTCGTCAAGAGACTTGCCGGTTTCCTCACGCACCGCATCGCAGTTTCCCGAAAGCATTATCTTACCGCCGTAGCTGAGGAAAACGAAGTCGTCGAGAATAGGCTCGATATCGTGAATGAGGTGAGTGGTTATAACCACAGTTGCCTCGGGATTGTAATTTCCTATTATCGTGTTGAGAATATACTCTCTCGCCGCAGGGTCAACGCCTGCGATAGGTTCGTCAAGCAAATAGAGCCTTGCTCGGCGCGCCATGACCATTACAAGCTGGACCTTCTCCTTGGTTCCCTTTGAAAGGGTTCTCAGCTTGCATTTGGTGTCAATATTAAGATCAGATAGCATTTTTCTGGCAAGCGGCTCGTCAAAATCAGAATAAAATTCAGAAAAATACTTGATAAGCTCATCAACCTTCATCCAAGAGTTGAAATAAGTCCTCTCGGGAAGATAGGAGATGTAAGCGTTTGTCTTTTCACTGCGAAGCTCACCGCAGATCCTTATCTCTCCACTATCGGCGGTAAGAATACCGCAAATAAGCTTCATCAAGGTTGATTTTCCGCAGCCGTTCGGGCCTAAAAGACCGATTATTCTACCGCTTGGCAAAGAGCAGTTAAAGCCCTCCAAAACCGGGTGCTTTCGTTTATAGCTCTTATTCAAATCAGTACAGCTTAAAACAGGAACACTCATTTTTCGACCTCCTCCTTGATATATTTTACAAGCTCGTCATGTCCGATCCCCAGAGCGCTCGCCTCTGAGAGCATCTTTTTCACAAGCTCGCGACGCATTTTTTCGTTCGCTGACTGTAAAATACTCGCATCCTCGGTTACAAATCGTCCAACCGTACCCTTGCTATACAGTATTCCCTCCTCCTCAAGATGAGAAAGTGCCTTTTGCATTGTATTGGGGTTTACTGCAGCCAATGTTGCAAGCTGACGCACCGAGGGAAACTGCTCATAGGGATCGTATTCTCCTCTGAGAATGTCTCCGCGCAGTCTGTTCGCTATTTGCAAAAAAACAGGCTCGCGCTGATTAAATTGCCACGCCATAGCCACTCTCCTTTCTGCACCATTGTACTAATACAATAATACACTATTTTTACAGATTTGTCAATAGTATATAAAGCGCTATTTTAAATATATTGCAAAAAATCAAAAAACATCCCCTCGCTACAAGCAAGGGGATGTAAATATTAATTCAATTTAAAGCTCTGATACACTAATCAGTCCTTCTTCTTGAAGGTGACGTAGCCAGCAGTAGCAGCTACTACAACGATAGCGATCGCGCCAAAGCCTACGGTACCGAAGCAACCGCCGGATGCGCTGTCACCTGCGTTGTCACCAGCATCGGTCTGCTTGTCAGTTTCCTCGGGAGTAACAACAGGATCGGTCTCCTGAGGCTCGGTCTCCTGAGGCTCAGTCTCCTGAGGCTCGGTCTCGGTATCAGTGGGAACGTCAGTTTCCTCACCACCTTCGCTCCAACCCTGAGCAACGAGATATGCATCCATATAAGCCTCTGCGTCCTCAATAGTCTTGAAGAAGCACTGCATAACAATCTCAAACTCGTTTGCGCCGGGAGTAAGAAGGTCTACATCAAAGTCGAAACGGGTAGCGTTGATACGACCACCAAATCTACCTATTTCGTTACCCTCTTCATCGGTTGTCTTAAGCTCATCGGTAGCATCGTGGTAGAAATAAATGTAGCTATCAATGCTTCCGTCGTCATTGGTTATAAAGTAAGGATCGGAGGAATCGATTGCGGTGACCTGGTTAGTGTTACCGGGACCGATCTCGTCTCCAGTACATATATGCACGTTTGCAGCCTCAAAGCCGAAGCACTCACCGGGCTCAGCTCCGCAGCTACAGAAATTCTTTACAAGACAAACTACTACGGGGAAGTCCTTGATATCATAAGAAGAATCATTCTTAACGTTCCAAATACCACCGTCGGTTTTTTTGTTGGTACCTACAACCTTAACAAGGTCGTCATCGGTAATAGAAATCAAAGAACCGATAACCGATGCGGGAGTACCCTTAAGCTGAGAGTTAGCCTTATCACCGCTCATAAGGATCGCGGGCTGTCCATCTGCAACAGTGGATGCGTCAGCAATGGGATCATAAACGATTACGTGGTTTTCAGCCATCTTCTGGTCATCACCCATGGGCTTGGTAGCAGTAGCCGCGCTCTCACCAAACTTAAGGATGGTTGCGGACTGTGCACTGCCACTCTTGTTGGAGTACATGGTAAAGCCAATGTATGCCAAACTATCCTCAGCGTAGGTCTCGTTCATATAGTCAAGGACCTTCTGGGGAGCTGCCATACCGTTGATACTTACTGCATATCCGGTCTGAGGATCATATGTAACTACGAGAGTAAGAACGTTCTTACCGTCTACCTGAGCCTTACCTGCGTCATCAAATCCTGTGGAACCTACACCGGTAAACTGCTTGATATACCAAGCGGTAGAGTTAAGAACTTCTTTAGCGCACTTAATAAGTGTCTGAACGCCGTATCCCCACTTAGGGTCACCGGAACCCTCATCAATAGCGGGCTGGCTCCAAATGTTGAAGTTGAACCATCTGTCGTCAGCGTCATATGCATATTCATCAATTCTTACCTGCATGTAAACACCATTCTTAAGGTCTACCTTTTCCTTGGTGGACATGTGAGAGAAGGGACGACCGGTAGTCCAGTCAGCGGTGGTCATCTGGAATCCGTCTGCGGTATATTGATAACCGGGAATAGAACCCTTGTCACCATCGTATCCGGGCTCTTCGTGAGATGCTCTGCCGTGTGTGTCAAACTGACCCTCGATCGCAGCAGCGGGAAGCGCGAAAACTGCGAACATGGATGCAATCATTGCAACAACGAGCAAAGCAGAAAGAAGCTTTTTCATAACTTTTTTCTCCTTTTGAAAAATGATTTTTTGGAATGCAAAAGACAAAACACTTTTGCGTCACTTTATTCTATCACAAATAGTAACGATTGTAAATACGCATTATTTACAAAAACAGTTTATTTTTATTGTGCTAATTACACAATCTAAAAAATAAAATTCACACAGATTTCACAATAACAGTTAATGCGTTAATTCAATAATTGCCAAACATTTATTGCTGCGAAAAATCCTTGGAAAGTACAAAAATCAAGCGTTCCACGAATGGAACGCTTGATTTTTTAGTTATTCGGGGCTATCTGCCCAAATTACTTTTTCTTTTTAAACGCAACGAAACTAACGCCTGCGGCAAGGGTGATCATAGCGATCGCACCAAAGCCTACGGTGCCAAAGCAACCACCGGATGACGTGGTATCACCGGTATTGTCGCCAGCTTCAGTCTGCTTATCGGTCTCCTGAGGAGCGGTCTCCTGAGGATTGGTTTCCTGAGGATTGGTTTCCTGAGGATTGGTCTCCTGAGGATTGGTTTCCTGAGGATTGGTCTCCTGAGGATCGGTCTCCTGAGGATCGGTCTCAGTGTCAGTGGGCGCGTCGGTTTCTTCTTCTTCAACCCAACCCTGAGCAGTAAGGAATTCATTAATGTAAGTCTTTGCCTCATCCTCATTTCTGAAGAATGCTGCAAAGCAAACGTCGAACTCGTTTCTGCCGGGAGTGGTGATATTAATCTTATCTATGTCAAATCTAATTCCGTTGATTCTTCCGCTTGCGTCCCAGCTGGCTTCCTCGCTCACATTTGTGGTGAAGTAAAGATACGTATCGTCTCCAACCACAACAGTCTCATCATTATGGAACTTATTTGCCCAAATGTCTCTTATCGAACGATCGTCACTTTCAGATACATCTTCTCCTGCCATAATAAACAGATTACAGCTTTCAAAGAAGCCTGAGCAACCACCATCATCAGGGCAAGTGCAGAAGTTTTTGGTAAGTACAACAAGTACGGGGAAATCATCAATGTCGTAAGATACCGAATTCTTAACGCCAAATCCTATTCTAAGAAGGGCTCTGTCACTAGTGTAGTGAATATAGTTTTCTTCTGTCAAGGAAGTAATTCCGCTGTTCTTTACGGTAGACTTCGAGTCAGATGCAAGACGGTTACCGTTCAAAAGAATAGCGGGTTGATTTTCGGGAACTTCGTTGGGGTCTGCAATCTCAGCAGGAGTATATTCATCATCGACATAAACGGGCTCCGCGCTGTCATCACCCATAGGGGTAAGTGCGGTCGCCTTGTTCTCGCCGTACTTGAGAACGGTACAGGTAGATGTTCCGCCCTGTTTGTTATTATGCATATTGAAGCCTACGTATGCCTCACCGTCAGCAAAATGCTCGTTCATCCAAGCAACCGTAACATCGTCGATAGGCGCGCCGTTGACAGACATTGAATAACCGTCAACGTCGCTCCAAGTAATTTCAAGAGCGAGCAGAAGGTTTCCGGCAGCGTCAAAATGCTCAAAATCTTTTGCAACACTGCTTCCACCACCGGATTTGAAATTCGAATAATACCAACCTACTGCAGTTAAATTCTTGCTGTCAGTAGGACGAACAAGTGTGGTTACACCCTCTCCGTCTATTTCTTTGTTCGAGGAGCCAACGTTTACGTACTTTGTGTCGTAAATATTGAACGAAAACCATTTATCACCCGCATCATAAGAAAACTCGTCAACTCTTACCTGCATATAAACGCCGTTCTTCAGGTTGACCTTTTCCTTTGTCTGTATACCAACCTTGGGAGTGCTAATAGTCCAGCCGGGAGAAGTAAGCTTAAGTCCCTCACCGCGAACGTAGGAATAACCGGGAATACAACTGTACTGATCCGCCTCGGGGTCGAAATCATCTCTGAATTCCTTTGCTGTTCCGTACACCTCCCACATTCCGTCAACTGCCGACGCGGGAACTGCTAAAAGCACCGCGAGAGATAGCAGCATTGAAGCAGAAATGATCATTGCTAAAAATTTCTTCATAAACATTCTCCTTTTATCAATAGTGTTTTTTCGCAATATTTTATTGCTACTGTTAATATTTTAGCATAAAAACGCTCAGAAATCAATTGACAAATTCTATATATTTTTTTTTGGCATTTTGTGCATATTGTACATATTCTCGAAAGAAAAGGCGCTTTTGACATAAATCAAAAGTTTTTCCCTTGCCAGAGATTGTCGTAAAACATTTTCTTATCAATATTATTTATGACCACGGTCTTTTTTCGACTCCAATCGGGTGCCAGCAGCTCGCTCTGCATACCGTCACCCGTAAGTCTGCCAATAACGGTGTCGGGGGGCAGGAGAGTGAGAGCGTTTGCGACAATATCAACGTATTCGTCCATTTCCAATGGAGTGTACTTCCCCTCATTATAAATATCGGCAAGTCGAGTTCCGCGAATGACGTGCAAAAGATGGATTTTCACCTGCTCGGGATGTAAATTCGCCACCGTTTTTACGCTCTCCAGCATCATATCTCGGCTTTCATCGGGCAGACCGAAAATAAGGTGAACGCAGATATTTATTTTTTTGGACGCGGAACGCAATTTTTCATATCCTGCAAGGAAATCCATGAAGCTGTGACCTCGGTTGATCGCAAACGCCGTGGAGTCGTGGACGGTCTGCAAGCCAAGCTCTACGGTCAGCACCGTCCTCTCGGCAAGCTCCGCCAGATAATCAACCACATCGTCTTCAAGACAGTCCGCGCGAGTTGCGATATTCAGACCTACGACGCCATCTTTCGCCATTACGCTCTCCACTTTTTCACGGATGACCGAAAGCGGAGCGTAGGTATTGGTATGCGCCTGAAAATAGGGAATGTATTTGTCGGTCTTCCATTTGCTTGAAAGCTGATTTTTGATTATTTCAAACTGCTCGGCGATTGGCAGGACCGCATCGGCGGCAAAGTCTCCGCTGCCTCTGGGCGAGCAGTAAATACAACCGCCCACCGAGCATTTTCCGTCGATATTCGGGCAGGTAAATCCCGCGTCAAGGGGGATCTTCATGCACTTGCCGCCAAAGGTCTTGCGGAGGTAATAATCGTAGGTGTAATACCTCTTATTGGAATCGCTGTTTTTAAAGGGATTTATATCGGATTGTTTTATTTTCATTCTTTTATTCCCTTCTGAATTGTATTTGAGTAGTAAATCGGCAAATAAACGACACTCTAAATTATATATCATTTTGAAAGTTCTTGAAAGGAGTTGGGGGTATGGGGGAAGAGGGAAACTTCTTTCAAGAAGTTTCCCTCATATCTCACAAATCATTTCAAAAATTTTTCCACAGCCGCCAATCTGACACAAACGGTCAACACCTTCATCGCCTTATCAAGCTCCTCAAGAGAGGGATAGGTGGGCGCGATACGGATATTGGAGTCATCGGGGTCGTAGCCGTAGGGGTAGGTCGCGCCAACGGTAGTGAGGGTAAGACCTGCCTCCTTGGCGAGAGCATAAGCTCTCTTCGCGCATCCCTTTTCAACGAACAGGCTGATGAAATATCCGCCGTTGGGGTCTGTCCAGTGAGCGATACCTCTGGGAGCAAGCTCGCGGGCAAGATGCTCCTTAACAAGAGCAAACTTGGGAGCAATAATAGCCGCATGCTTCTTCATGTGAGCCTTGATATTCTCGGCATTACCGAAGAATTTAACATGACGTAGCTGGTTTATTCTATCAAAGTTGATAGCCTGCGCCTTCATGATTTCCTTAATCTGCTTAAGGTTATTCTCACTTGCCGCCATAAGAGCTACACCGTTGCCGGGGTAGGTAATTTTACTTGTGGAATAGAAGCAAAGCACTCTGTCGGGGTTGCCTGCGTCACAGCACTCCTGGATAATATCAAGAAGCTCGTCGCTCTTGTCATAGAGGTCGTGAACGGCATAGGCGTTATCCCACATAATGCGGAAATCCTTTGCCGCAGTCTTCATATATGCAAGACGGCGAACCGTCTCATCGGAATAGGTAATTCCGTCGGGGTTAGAATACTTGGGATTGCACCAGATACCCTTAACTGCGGGATCCTTTACAAGCTCCTCAACGGCGTCCATATCGGGGCCGGTGGGGGTCATATTAACGTTGACCATCTCGATACCGAGGGACTGAGTAACCATGAAATGGCGGTCATATCCGGGCACGGGACAGATAAACTTTACCTTTTCTTCACGGCACCAAGGTCTGTCGCTTCCGCATACACCGTAAAGCATTGCGCGAGCGATCGTATCATACATAAAGGTCAGGGACGAGCTTCCGCCGAGAAGGATATTTTCGGAAGGAATAGTAAGAAGCTCGGAGAACATCTTCTGCGCCTCCGGCACACCCTCAAAAAGACCGTAGTTACGGCAATCAAAGCCTGCCTCGGTCTTGCAATCCTCTGCTCCCTTCAAGATGGTAAGCAGACCGTCCGAGAGGTTGAGCTGCTCGGTACATGGCTTACCTCTGGATATATCCAGCTTAAGTCCGCTTGCCTTGATTGCTTCATATTCTTTAACAAGGCTCTCTTTCTCTGCCACAAGAGCCTCATGGGACATTTCGCAATATTTCATTAAAAAATTTCACTCCGTATTTCTAAAATATAACAACAAGGGACATTATACCACACATCAAGTGAAAATGCAAGATATATTTTGAAATTTTGCAAAATTTTTCAAAAAAACTTATTTTTTCCAAAATCTGCGAGCGATTTCTGCAAGAGAAGGTGCGTCGCCCACCAATTTAATGCCATTCCACTCCTTTGGGAACAGTTCTCTGTACTTTGGCTCGGCATATCTGTCATCTATCAGCACCGCAATTCCTCTGTCGGTCTCGGTTCGTATAACTCGACCCACCGCCTGAAGCACCGAATTCATTCCTGGATAGGTGTATGCATAATCGTAACCCATACCGCATTTTTCCTCGTAATAGTCGCGGATGATATTGTTTTCGTCCGAAATCCCGGGCAGACCAACGCCCACCACAACAACACCTATAAGTCGCTTTCCTGGCAGGTCTATTCCCTCGGAAAATGAACCGCCCAGCACACAAAAACCTATGCGAAGCTTGCCGTCATCCTTAAATTCGGACAGATATTCCTCACGCTCGGCGTGCGACATATTCTTTTTCTGCACAAGGGTCGTGACCTTGGGGTATTTGGCAGTGAAAAGCTTATGAACCGCCTCCATATATCCGTAGGACGGAAAAAATACCATATAATTCCCCACCTTTGCAGACACTGTCGCCGCGATGCAGGCAGAGATCTTCTTGTTCGATTTTTCTCTGTCCTCAAATCTTGTGCTGACAGTATCGACCGCTGCTACACAAAGGTTCTCTTTCGGGAAAGGCGACTCAAAATCGACCGAAACCGTCTTTTTGCCACCGCCCAATATGTCGGCGAAATAGTCGGTGGGGGTAAGAGTTGCCGAAAACAAAACCGACGCTTCGGCTCTCTCAAGAGCGACAGACAGATTTCCCGACGGATCCAGACAGTAAAGCAGAATCGACACCTTGTGATCTACGGTGTTAATAAAGGTAAGATAATGGCGATCAAAGCACTCACATATCTTTTTAAACTCGAAAATCCGATAGGAAAGCTCCTCTACCGTAGGGAACGCCGAGTGGTCGGGATTGTACTTCATCCAACCGTCGCATTTTTCGGAAAACTCGGACAGCTCTCTCACAAAATTTTCGGGCAGGTCACGGGCAACGTAATATCCGACACCCACGCCGTCGCCGTCGTATTTCATATTGTCCGAGCAAAGCTTTTCCAAAATTTCAAATCCGCGAAGCAAAGAAAGACAGGCATCGGTCAGCTTGCTCGTCTCACCCACAAGAGAGATTATATGTTCAAAATCTTCGCTTGACAGTCTTGACGAAAACATATCTCTCGCGCGGTCAGGCAGGTTGTGCGCCTCGTCTACAAGAAAGATAAACCTTTCTCTACCTCCGCCGAAACGCTCGTCAAAATAGCGTTTGAGATATACGGTGGGAGAGAAAACGTAGTTGTAGTCACAAATTATAACGTCACAAAGCTCGGAGAGATCAAGAGAAAACTCGTAAGGACAGATCCCTCTCACCTTGGCGAAATTTCTGATCATCGCACTATCAAAAATCGGAGATAGCTTTAAAGCATCCTCGAGCGACGCGCTCAATTTGTCGTAATATGCATTTGCGTAGGGACAAAGCTCGGGACAACAGTTAGAGGAAAGTCTGCCGCCACGGCTCTTCGCCATATCGTTTATGCACATCTGCTCTCTCGACGAAAGCACGATAGATCGAATTTTCGATCCTGCGCTATTCATCTTCTCTATCGCGTGATAAGCTTCACGGCGAATGCTTGATTTCGATGTAAGATAAAATATTTTATCGGCCACTCCCTCACCCATGCATTTTGCCGCAGGATAAAGAGTTGAGATCGTCTTGCCGATACCCGTGGGAGCTTGACAGAAAAGTCTGTTTCCGTGCTTAATATCGCGGTAGCACTCCTTGATCATTTCCGCCTGACTGTTACGAAGCGAGCTATACGGAAACGGCGCGCTTGCCACTGCAACCATTCTATCCCTCGCGCGCCCTCTGAGATCTCGTCCTCTCCAAAGCACCATTGACAGTAGCCTGTAGTAGAAGCTTCTCAACTCCTCTGCCATTACCACTTTTTCGTGATATTCGATCTCATCGCTGTCAACGTTATAATAGATCATTCTTGTATTGACGCTTCTCAGTTCCTTTGTGTTACAAAGAAAATACGCGTAGCAATAAAGCTGAGCCAAATGGAGCTGATCGACCTCGTGACTTGAGAAAATCTTCTCACCCACAGTCTTGATCTCGTCAACGGTATAGTGACCGTTATGATATATTATTCCGTCCGCTCTTCCCTTGACAAAAAAGTAGACTTCATCAACCTTGCTTGTGTTGCGAAGCTCTACCTCGCTATGATATAGCGCACCAAATGAGGTCTGAAGCTTTTGATGAACCCTCTGCCCCTCTGCCGCTCTTTCACGGAGACTTGTGGGCGAGCGGTGACAATCAATATTCCCACGAAGAAACGCCAATTCACAAAGCTCTCTGACGCTCAACTCAACGTGGTCTCTGTCAATATCATACCTCATTCGCTCACCCCCCTTTCCGTGCTATTAGCTGTAAATTATATCTATTATACTAATTATATCAAATACATATTAAAAAGTAAATACCCGACGAGAAAATTACCAAAAATTTAGGGGTTACAATTTGCGGTCGTAGGTATTATAATAGTAGTAGATATATTTTGAAGCAACTTAATCGAAAGGATCTACTATGGAACTTATACTTATCAGCAATACGAAGCTTAAAATAATGCTGAGCGAAAGCGACATGAAAAAATATCATATTGGAAGTGAAAGCGATTGCGCCCAAGGCTCTACCAGACGCGCGATACGAACCCTGCTTGAATGTGCCAAGGACCAGATCGGATTTAACACCGATGGAGAGGAAATATTCGTTCAGCTCTATACATCTAAAAAAGGCGGATGCGAGCTCTTTGTCACGAAATGTATTTCTGACGTTTCTTCCGATGAAATATATGAAAGGATCAAAAGTCCTATTGTGTCCGATGAAACGTCACGTGAGAAAAGGCCTAAAAAACAGACTTCGCTACCCGAAGAACCCTGTGAGCAAAAAGAGATTTTAAGTCTTTCGGAGAAAAGTGAGTGCAAGCTTCCCAAGCCGAGAGAAAGACACTCGTCTCGCGTCGCCTACTCATTTTCCGGCATTTCGGATTTACTAAAAGTCTGTCAAACACTCTCTGCATCCGACATACGCCCCGAAAGCAAGGCTTTTTGCGATGAGAACGGCAACTTTTATCTTCTGCTCCTTGACACGGGAATGTCGGCATATTCGAGGCTGGACAGCTTGACGTTTATCGTCGAATACGGCAGACGCGAAAACCCCGACTGCCTGGTTTCTTACATATCCGAGCACGGAAAGACGATCTGTGACGAGAGAGCCGTAGAAACACTGGGCAATCTTTAAGATTTTTTGACAAAAAGTGTTACACCCCCTTGAAAACACCGCAAAATTTTGATATAATGTAATTTATAGTAAATTTTTCGGTTACAATCTTGAAAGGACGGTAAAAAATATGACTTGGGATGAGCTTAAGACGGCGTGTGCCGAATGCGATAAATGTGAGCTTTGCAAAACGAGAACCAACTGCGTTTTTGGCGTTGGAAACGAGAACGCCGACATACTTTTCGTGGGCGAAGCCCCAGGTGAGCAGGAGGATCTTTCGGGAACTCCATTCGTCGGTCGCGCGGGTCAGCTGCTCGACAAATTCCTTTGTGCGGTTGATATAAAGCGTGAGGACGTCTACATAGCCAACATTCTCAAATGCCGTCCTCCCAAAAATCGCGATCCCCTCCCCGCAGAGGAGGATGCTTGTATCGGTTACCTCAGAGAGCAGGTGGCCCTCATCAACCCCAAGGTTATCGTCTGTCTCGGAAGAATTTCGGCTATGAGACTTATCAAGCCCGATTTCAAGATAACCCAAGAGCACGGTCAGTGGTTCAAAAAGGGCAATTATTTGATGACTGCCGTTTACCATCCCGCGGCGCTTCTCCGAGATCCCCGAAAAAAAGAGGATATGCTTGAGGACATGAAAAAGATAAAGGAAAAGATTTCCGAGTAATAATATAGGAACACAAAAAAATGAATTTCGACAGACTTTATATAGTCGTCGCTACCCTTTTCATCCTTTTGGCGGTAGGATTTCTCTGCCGCAAGGTGGGAATTATCGACGACATAGCTTCTAAAAAGCTTTCAAAGCTCATACTTTCGGTTGGACAGCCCGCAATGCTTATCGGCTCGCTGGCAAGCGCGGAATATACCGAGGAAAACCTGAATACAGCACTTATAATGCTGGGATTAGGATTCGTATTTCACGCGTTTCTTGCCATTCTTGCCTTCATTTTTGCCCTGCCCCTCAAAAACAAGAAAAATCTTGATGAGCAAAAACTCTCAGAATTTGGCTTTATGTTTGCAAACTGCGCCTTTATCGGATTTCCTATCTTCGAGGCGCTTCTTCCGGGTAAAGGTCAATTTATGGCGTCATTCCTCTGCGTCAGCTTCAACATCCTGCTCTGGACCTGGGGTCTTGTCATTACGGGACGCGGCAGAAATGACATCAAGCTGACCGTGAAAAAAGCCTTAATCAATTTTGGCACTATTCCCTGCCTTATCGGATTTGTATTCTTCCTCTTAAAGGGACCTGCGGTTGGCTTTGAACTTCCCGAATTTATAAGTAGCTCACTGCAGTACCTTACCAATCTCTGTACCCCTATCTCGGTACTTGTCACGGGAGCGTTGATTGCCACCCAAAGTCCCAAAAAGATATTTTTGAACTGGAAGCTGTATTACTTCAACGTTGTAAAGCTCATCGTTTTCCCCTTGTTGCTGTGCTTACTTTCAAAGCTCTTGCTTTCAATCATTCCCGTTGACGGACTTGAAATATACGCAATATTCGTTACCGCCGCCGCGGCTCTTCCCACGGCAAGCTCGGTAACCATGATGGCAGAAAACTACGGGCTTGATTCTGGATATTCCTCACTGACCGTCGGTATTTCGTCCGTTCTGTCGGTGCTGACTATCCCCCTCACTATGATGATAGCGCAGTTGATATTTGCTCTTTAATAAACAAAAATGAGAATTGCCTCGGCAATTCTCATTTTTTATCGTTTGTATCGTTATAATAAACTATTTCTCCGGGAAGATTCAGTCCCAGCTTTTCGCGAGCCATGCGAATTATGTAATCTCTGTCTACGGGATGATCGACCAGATATTTCAGCTCCTCTATCTCGGTGGCAAGAGCCTCCTTCCGCTGCTCAAGAACCTGCTTTTCGCGTTGCAGCTCACTGTATCTCATTACTCCCGTGGCGAAAAGTCCGATAGAGGATACGATTAAAAGCGAAAGGGCTACTCTGAGAAGAACTTTTGCGTAGGGCGTGGCAAATCCGCGTTTTATTGACTTTTCCAGATTTTTTTCGGTCATAAGGTGCTCATCATTTGCTTCTTGAGCCGAAGCTGACACGCCCATCGCGTCTATATCCCGTCTTTCCGTCGACATACACGAATCCTTCCTTTCCGCATCCCACCGGGCAAGGCTCATCCTCACTTTCCTCTGCGTTCTGCTTTTCTTCCCTTTTCTCTTTTCTGTCTTCTATTATTTTATCAATTATTTTTCCTATTGTCAAGTGGTAGAGCAAAATAATACCGCCAAACGTCTTTTTTATCGGCTTCCGCATCAATATTACAAAGCGCCAAATCAGTTTTTTAAAAAACGAGATCAGCTTGCGATTCAAATTCAGTATAAGTCTGCCCAAAGTGAAATAATAGAGCAAAAATCCCCCCATCATTCCGGTAAAGGTCATGCCCCTAAAAACTCCGCCGCTGGAGTACATAAGAAGTATCGCCGCGCATCCGGCACATACCCAGAAAAGCAGATCCGTAATAAGAGTCACCGTGTAGATTAGAACACTTCGCCCGGTAGAGCACTTTTCTTCACACTTGTCATATCTTACTCCGCAAAGCATTCTGAACGCCCTTATAACGTCATAAATTCCACCAAAAGCCGCGCCGCACAAAATCGAACAAAAAAGAAGCTCGGCAAGCTCGCCCTGTGAAAAATTAATCATTTTTCCTACCGAAGAGTCCTCTCTTTTGCTTGGGACGATCCTCAAAATAATACACTCCGTTGATCCTGCCCTCCACCGTCACCTTACCGTCGGTAATATTCAACACGGTTATATGTAGCCCCTCGCCCTCTACCGCCATGTTGCCGCAAAGTGTGTCCATCACCACCCCGCGGTCGTCAAAGCTGACAACGTCGCTTACTCCACTGATCTCTATGCCCTCTCTGCCTCTGGAGGAAAAGGCATGGGCAGATGCTCCCACATCGTTCATAAAAAACACCTCCGCACATATCTTTGTACAATATATGCGGAGGTTTCTCCGATTATTCAATTACTTCATAAAGCGAAGCCGCATCGGCTTTGGCGGCATGCTCCCTTACGTCAAGAACCTTGACCTTAAGAGTTCTCTGTCCAAAGCTTACCTCGATAACGTCACCCTCCTTAACGTCATAAGACGCCTTGGCGGCTCTGCCGTTGACCGTGACGTGCTCTGCATCGCAGGCATCGTTGGCAACCGTTCGCCTCTTGATAATTCTTGAAACTTTCAGATATTTGTCAAGTCGCATTAGCCGTTAACTTTGTCCTTAAGAGCAGAACCTGCGCTGAAAGCAACGTACTTGGAAGCGGGGATAGCAACTGCCTCACCGGTCTTGGGGTTTCTACCGGTTCTTGCTGCGCGCTCCTTAACTTCAAAGCCACCAAAGCCGGTGATCTTTACGTCTTCGCCTGCTGCGAGAGCGTCTGCGATTGCATCGAGAACAGCATTAACTGCCTCTGCTGCCTGCTTCTTTGTCAAACCTGCTGCCTTTGCTGCAACCGCTTCTGTAAGCTGTAACTTGTTCATAATTTTGAACCTCTTTTCATTTTTTATTTTCCGCCGAATACCCTTGATGTACAAAATGACCATTCAAAAGTGTATTCAAGCTTATTGTTTAGTTAATTATAACATATATAAATAGGTTTTGCAAGGTTTTTTTCAAAGAAATAACTAAAATTTTGAATTTTTCACATTTTCAACAAAAAACACCATTATTTTTTGTGCTTTATGTTATCCCAAACTGCGTCAAGCTCGGTCATAGTAAGCTCTTCAACTCTTTTTCCCTGCTCTGTAACGTAATTTTCGACCTTTTCAAAGCGATCTATAAACTTGTTGGTAGCATTTGTTAAGGCAAGCTCGGAGTCGGTCTTCGCCTTTCTCGCAAGACTTGTAACCGTAAGAAGCAGGTCTCCTATTTCCTCATCAACGTCACGCTGATCTCCATTCTTCATAGCTTCCCTAACCTCCTCAATCTCCTCGTAGAGCTTATCAAAGACTGCGTCGGTAGTCTCAAAGTCAAAGAAGGACGCCTTCTTGCCGACCTTTTGCGCTCTCATAAGTGCAGGAAGCATGGGAGGTATAGCGCGAAGCTTGTGTGTCAGTGTATCACGGTGCTTTTCCTCGCTCTTTATCTTATCCCAATTTGCCAGCACGTCGTCACTATTATCTATCTTCAGCTCTCCGAAAACGTGAGGATGACGGTGAATGAGCTTGGCGCAGATGTCATTTGCGACGTCGTAAACGTCAAATCTGCCTTCCTCGCGCTCGATCTGTGCGTGGAATGCCACCTGGAGCAATACGTCTCCCAGCTCCTCGCGAAGCAATACGGGATCATCGGTATCTATCGCCTCAATGACCTCGTATGTCTCCTCGATAAAATCCTTGCGTATGCTCTTATGGGTCTGCTCCCTATCCCAAGGACATCCGCCCTCACCTCGAAGAAGCCCTATCACCAGCACAAGGTCGTCAAAACCGTAGTGATCCTTTTGGGTAAGATAATCCACCTTTTCTTTTCTTTCAGCCGCAGTAAACTGTTTTTCCATTTTTTCATCCTTTACATTATATATCTATTTGATTTTTTCGTATACAGAACCAATTATGGGAAGTCTGTCTATATCGTCTCGGCTTACCGCACCGGTAACCAGTGAAGCAACAAAATATAAAATCGCCGCAAAAGCGATAGCTCCCATGGTAGGAAACGAGCCTTCTCCAATTTTTGAGCACAAAATGTTAAAAGCAAGCTTTGCCACCGACACCGATACCAGCGCCGACGAAAATGGACGCCAAAACACGCGTGAAACGTTTGGTGCTTCGGGGACACATCTGCCGATAAAATAAAAATTGATAGCATTTATCAAAAAATCGCAGACAAATGTGCTTATCGGTGCGCCAAGCAGACCGATCCTCGCATCTCCTATCAAAAAAAACGCAATTATAATTTTTAAAGCAGACCCTGCCACCATAGAAATAATAGGAATTGTCGGCTTTCGGTATGCCTGCAAAACGGCATTTCCCACGGTTATAAGGCAGGACGACGTTACCGATAGGCTGAGTATCGTAAGCAGCGGAGCGGCAACACCGATCGCGGCGTCCTCGCCCGAAAATATCAGTTGCAATATCGGCCTTGAAAATAGTGCAAGACCGACAGTGATCGGCATCGATATAATAGCCGTACATCTTAAAGCTTCCTCGACAGCTCTCGTCTGCCCCTCACGGTCTCCCATCGCCACCGCCCTTGACAAGGACGGTATAAGCGGCATAGCCACCGAGGTAATGAGTGCAGGCGCCAAAGAAAACATCGGGAGTGCCAAGGTAGTATAATTTCCGTAAGCCGCAAAGGCTTCTTCGCTGCTCTGACCAAGATCCTGAAGTCTGCGAAGTATCATTGACATATCAATCACCTTGGTTATACTAATGACCGATGAGGAAAGAGTGACGGGAATAGCCGTCTTTAAAAGAGTAGGCAATACCCTCTCTCGGTCACCCACATCAATACTTATCGCACCTTTATCACCAAATTTTTTCATCAAAATAAGATAAAGAGCCGAGACTGCAGTTCCAAGTGTAAGACCCATCACCGCCATAGCGGCAACGGTCTCGGTGGTTGAGCCAAGGTTAAGCGCAACAAAGGCAAAGATAAGACCTAATATCAGCTTGCCCAGCGCCTCTATTATCTGTGAGACTGCGGTGGGCGCCATTCTTCCTTTTCCTTGGAAATATCCTCTGTAAGCACTCGAAACACAGATCAAAAATACCGTCGGTGCAATAGCTAAAATACATTTTGCGGCTCGGTCACTGCCCAAAAACGCTGCAAACGGTCGGGCAAATGCGAGCATAACAAAGCAGCCTATCGCACCAAGGATCAAAAAGAGTCGCAAAGCAACTCTGAATATTCTTTTCCCACCCTCTTCTGTATCCTTGCAGGACGATATCATCACCGACATCGCCACAGGCAATCCCGTAGTGGCAACGGTACAGAAAAGCGTGTATATCTCATAAGCGGAATTGAAATATCCCATGCCCTCGCTCCCCAAGAGCCTGAGCATGGGAATTTTATAGACAAGTCCGATTATTTTTACAATTACTGCGGAAAGCGAAAGCACCATAACTCCCGAAATAAAGCTATCCCCTTTTTTCGTTCCAATGCTTCTGTTCGCCACCGCACTCACCCCATTTTAATCGAAATAGTGAGAGATCACCCTGCGAGCCTCGCTCTTGAGCTTCTCCTCGTCAATGGTAGTGTATGCGCCTCTATCGTAAAGTATGTTTCCGTCACACATCGTCATAAGGATATTCTCCTCTGTCATTGAGTAGCAGACCGTAGACTCAAAGTTGTAGGACGGTATATTATTAAACGAACTCATATCAATGAGCAAAAGGTCCGCTCTCTTGCCCATAGCTACATCGCCGCAATCGAATCTACCCTGCGCCTTTGCACCGTTTCGGGTTGCTATTTTGATCATATCAGAGGCAAGCGTGACCGAGGGATCAAGGTCGTTGCCCTTATGGATAAGCGCGGCAAACTGCATCTCGCGAAGGACGCTGAGGCGATTGTTTGATGCCGCTCCGTCGGTGCCGAGGGTGATATTCACACCTGCATCCTTCATCTTTTTGTAAGGCATAACGCCGCTTGCGAGCTTAAGATTGCTAACGGGATTGTGAGCGACGCTAACACCCATTTTAGCCATGATCTCGATATCCTCGTCGTCCACCCAGACGCAGTGCGCGGCGGTTACGGGAACGTCGAGAACACCGCTTTCAAGGAAAAATTTAGTAGGGGTCATTCCGTGACGCGCGATGCACTCGTCATGCTCCCTCGCCGTCTCGGAGACGTGAACCTGAAGCCCCGTATTTCTTTCCTTTGCAAGTGCTCCCACGTATCTGCAACACTTTTCCACGTTGGTGTACTCTGCATGAAGCGACATATCTATCTTAATTCTGCCGTCGGCCTTGCCGTTAAGACGGTCGAAAACGTCGATAGATTCTTTGATTCTCGCATCGTTTTCGCAGTCGATATTGGGATCAAAGGAAACAATAGAGCGTGAAAGATTTGCCTTTACTCCGCTTTCCTCTACCGCACGTGCGGTTTCATCAAGGAAAAAGTACATATCGGAAAACGAGACGGTTCCGTTTCTTATCATCTCGGCAATAGCTACCATAGAGCCGTAATAAACACTCTCGCCGGTCAGCTTGTCCTCGGCGGGGAAAATTCTCTCCTCCAACCATCTCTGGAGGGGCAGATCGTCACCGTATCCCCTAAAAAGCGTCATTGCGCTGTGACAATGAGCATTATAGAAAGCAGGAATAACAAGGTTACCATTGCCTTCTATCTCCTTGTCCACTCTTTCCGTTGGAACGTATTTGCCAATATATGCTATGATTTTGTCCTTAACAAGAATATTTACGGAGGAGTTGTAACCGTAATATTCGGGAAGATTCACGTTTTTGAAAAGAATCGTACTCATTTTAGTGTCCTTTTTCATTTTTTATAAATTGCGATTTAGCGGTGAGTTTTATATGTTCATTTCTTTTCTGCGGCGAAAAGAAACGAACCAAAGAAACGCCGCAGGGGAGATAGGGGCGGGTCTCACGAATAAAAAAGCAGCAAGCCGCATTTTTATTCGTCACGACAGCCCCTCCCCCGTGTCCCCCAACCCCATGGGTTAAAAGAGAGAGATTAAAGTTATAGCCTTATTAAACTTTTAAATTCAAAGAAGCTTTCCCTTCGGGAA
>JAZUAS010000135.1:0-5594 GCA_045638125.1 Eubacteriales bacterium
CGGGAGACGATATAGATGATCTCCTTTTCGTCGGAGATAGCCATACCGAAGAAGGTGTCGGAGCCTGATGCGGTTCCTTTTGCCTTGATGACGGTACCGCCGGTAGCGCCTGCTTCTCTTGCGACCTTCATGATCTTGTCGCTATTGCCTTTTATGCAGATTGCAATAATAAGTTCCATTTCTATTTTCCTTTCGGTAAATTCCAGATTTTCGGGCATAGGCACGTTCTGCTCGCTCAATATGTGATCAAGCACTCGTCTGGAGGCGATGCTTGTCAACGGAACAGCCAGCGCAATGCCTCGGTCGGGCAGATCGATACTCATTTCATGTGTGAGAGCAGATTTTAACTCGTACATCTTGCTTTTGGTCACAATCGATTTTGTGATGACCTTTTCCGATTGCTCAAGACCCAAAAGCGAGAGGGTTTCGGAGCTTGCCGCGCCGTGTCCGATAGAGCTGTATATAGGCGCTACGTTGTGCTTGAGAAAGAAATCAAGGAATTCGTTTGAATCGGACTTTTTGTTTATTGTGATAAATAAGTATAAATTTTCCATAAATTTTCACCTCCTGTTAATCCTTTTTTACGTGTGAAGGTGCATCGTATGTCAGATCGTCAAACTCGGTATCGAATTCGATGATCTCGATATCGTCGTCGAGGTAGGAATATACTGCGGCGGTGTTCAGATGCTCGTCTTGGTGGATAATAGTTTCAAATTCATCGCCAAGGCTTTCGATAATGAGGGTATCGCCCTCGTCCACGATCTCGGTCTTGCTGTGGCTGAGCTTGATCTTATACATAAGACCTACTATCTGAATGGTGATGGTCGGCGCCATCGCTACCAGTGCAATAGTTCCGAATGCGTCTATCATTATCATATCAGGGGTTGCGTCTCTCACGGCGCAGACGCCAATCGAGAGAGGGAGCAAGAAGGTTGCCGCCATAACACCGGATGCAACTCCGCCTGCGTCAAACGCGATAGACGTAAAGAGGCTGGGACAGTGGAATGACAGTGCTACTGCGGCGATATATCCTATCAAAAGGAAGGGGAGTATCGGGATGCCCGTCAAAGCTCTTGTCATAGCTATGCCGGACGATAGCGCAACTCCGAGAGCCATTGCCATTGGAATGACCTTTGGAGGAATAGTACCCGAGGTCGCCTCCTCGACCTGCTTGTTAAGGACTCCGACGGCAGGCTCGGCGTACGTCATGCAGAAGCCGATTATCATACCTACCGGAATAACGACCCAAGAGTGGCTCATATTGGCAAAGGTCTCTCCAAGGTAGCTTCCCACCGGCATAAATCCTACGTTTACGCCCACGAGGAAGAGAACCATACCGGTAAAGGTGTAGCCTGCTCCGATGAATATCTGCGCCAGCTCTTTTTTATTAACTCTTATGGTAAAGAATTGATAAATAAGGAAAAACGCGATTATCGGGAGAAGTCCCATAAGAACGTCTTTAACTATTTGAGGAATCGCAGATACGAAAGCGGCTCCCATTTGTTGCGAGTTCAAAAATTGGGGCAGAGCGTGTGGGGTGTAAGAAATATTTTCAAAACCACCTGCCAAGCCCATAATAAGAATTGAAATGATCGGGCCTATCGAGCAGACTGCCATCAGACCGAAGCTGGTGTCGTCTTCGTTGTTCTGTGAGGTTATAGCCGCGATACCTGCACCGATAGACATTACAAAGGGAACAGACATTGCTCCCGTGGTAACTCCGCCTGCATCAAAGGCGATAGCCAGAAACGTGGGATTGACGAAATAAGCGATCACGGAGAGGAGCAGGATCGCTCCGTATCCGACGGCCAGTATGTATTTGAATTTGATGTTGAAAATTATTCGCATTACCGCGATAACGAGGAAAATTCCCAGTCCTGCGGCAACTGCAAAAATAAAGGAGAATTTCTGCTCACCCGTGTATCCTGCAAGGACGTGAAGATCGGGCTCCGAAATCGTTATCAGCACGCCAACTATGAGAGACAGTATGGCGATTATCGGTATTTTTCTTGAACGGGTCAGGTTTGCACCTATGTGTGAGCCTATCCTCTCCATAGACATCTCTGCGCCAAGCGAGAAAAGTCCCAGTCCCACTACAAGAAGAAGAGTTCCGACCGCAAATGCGATAAATATATCATTGGGGAGGGGGCAAACGGTAAAGGCAAGCACAAGTATTATCAGTGCGATAGGCATCGCCGACATACACGCTTCCTTTACCTTCTCCAAAATTGTTTCAAGTCGTTTGAATTTCATTTGTTCTACCTATTAAAATAATATATCATTATAATTATATCGGATTTTGATTATAACTTGATAGATATATTGAGACTGCGAGGTTAATAATTTGTTAACTGTACCGACAAAAAGCAGTTTTGTTCAGCTAAAATGTTATTATCAAAAAGCACTTGACAAATATGGGATTTTATGATAAAATTTATAATTGGATTATAATTTAATTAAATGCGATGAAAACACGCATTTTGGAGGTCAAAATGAAGAACACAGAAAAGACAATGGACAAAATCGTTGCTCTTTGCAAGGGCAGAGGCTTTATTTTTCCCGGTTCCGAGATCTATGGCGGTCTTGCTAACACTTGGGACTACGGCCCTCTCGGCGTAGAGCTTAAGAATAATATAAAGAAGGCTTGGTGGAAGAAGTTCGTTCAGGAGAACAAGTACAACGTCGGTCTCGACGCGGCTATTCTCATGAATCCCCAGACCTGGGTTGCTTCGGGTCACCTTGCAGGCTTCTCCGACCCCCTTATGGACTGTAAGGAGTGCAAGGAGCGTTTCAGAGCGGACAAGATCATAGAGGATTGGTGCGCTGAAACAGGCTTTGAACTCCCCAAGCCTATCGACGCGTTTACTCACGCTGAGATGAAGGAGTTTGTTGAGGAGCATAACATTCCTTGTCCCTCCTGCGGCAAGCACAACTTTACCGACATTCGTCAGTTTAACCTTATGTTTAAGACCTTCCAGGGCGTTACCGAGGACGCGAAGAACACCGTTTATCTCCGTCCCGAGACCGCGCAGGGTATCTTTACCAACTTCGTAAACGTGCAGAGAACTACCAGAAAGAAGATGCCCTTCGGTATTGCTCAGATCGGTAAGTCCTTCCGTAACGAGATCACTCCCGGTAACTTTATTTTCCGTGTTCGTGAGTTTGAGCAGATGGAGCTTGAGTTCTTCTGCAAGCCCGGCACAGACCTTGAGTGGTTCGCATACTGGAGAGAGTTCTGCCACAACTGGCTGCTTTCCATAGGTCTTAAGGACGAGAATATCCGTCTCCGCGACCACGATCCCGAGGAGCTTTGCTTCTATTCCAAGGCAACTACCGACTTCGAGTTCCTTTTCCCCTTCGGATGGGGCGAGCTTTGGGGCGTTGCTGACAGAACCGATTACGACCTGACCCAGCACCAGAACGAGTCCAGAAAGGATCTTACCTACTTCGATCCCGAGACTAACGAGAGATATATTCCTTACGTTGTTGAGCCCTCGCTTGGCGTTGAGAGAACCGTTCTATCCGTGCTTTGCGATGCTTACGACGAGGAAATGATCGACGAGGCGAAGAACGACGTAAGAACCGTTCTCCACTTCCATCCTGCGATCGCTCCCGTAAAGGCGGCAATTCTTCCTCTTTCCAAGAAGCTTTCCGATGCGGCAGGCGAGATTTACGACGAGCTTTCCAAGTACTTTGTTGTTGACTTCGACGAGGCCGGCTCTATCGGTAAGAGATACCGCCGTCAGGACGAGATCGGTACTCCTCTCTGCATCACCGTTGACTTTGACACCGTTGGCGACGCTGAAAAGGCAGGCGACGGTTGCGTAACTGTTCGTGACAGAGACACCATGGAGCAGGTTCGTATCCCGATTGCCGAGCTTCGCAGCTATATCGAAAAGAAGATCGAATTTTAATTGAATTTTTGACAGAGATATTCTTTGAGTATCTCTGTCTTTTTTTGTTTGTAAGGGGATGCGGGGGATGCGAGGGATGCGTGCCTCCGGCGGGTCGCTTTTTGAGAAAAAGCTCCGCAAAAACTTTCCCGAATTTTTGGGGTCCTTTTAGGGTGACGCAGGATTTTTCACTTCGCCTGCGGCTCGTTAAAAAAATCCCTACTGACCTTTCCGTGTTGCAACAGTGTAGAACCCAGCCGAAAAGTTTAACTAAATTTATAGTTTTATTTAAGTTGAAGTAAGCACCCCCCTCAATCCGTCGGCGAAGCCGACCTTTCCCGAAGGCAAAGCCTCGTAGAGGCTAAAAGTTTGATGTTGGTGTAAGCGATACCCCCTATATCAACCCAATGGGGTTGGGGGACACGGGGGAGGGGCTGTTGAAACGAATAAAAATGCGGCATGTTCGCTTTTTTATTCGTAAGACCCGCCCCTATCCTCCGTGCGGCGTTTCTTTGGTTCGTTTCTTTTCGCCGAAGAAAAGAAATGAACCATAAATCCCTTTCTTTTCGTGCTTTTCTTGCAGCTGATGGCAAGAAAAGTACATATAAATAATATTTTATCAAAACAAAAACGAGCCGCGCGATTATTACCGCACGGCTCGTTCTGTTATCCAAAATTAACAGACAGTTTAATTTGCAATTTGTTGTTTAAGAAGTGATCTAAGGTTTAAATTACTTGATCTCAACGGTTGCGCCTGCAGCCTCGAGGTCAGCCTTAACCTTCTCAGCGTCTTCCTTAGAAACGCCTTCCTTAACTGCCTTGGGGCAGCCCTCAACCATGTCCTTAGCTTCCTTGAGGCCGAGACCGGTGATCTCACGGATAACCTTGATAACGTTGAGCTTCTTGTCGCCGAATCCGGTAAGGATTACGTCGAACTCGGTCTTCTCCTCAGCTGCGGGAGCTGCTGCTGCGCCTGCTACTGCAACTACACCTACGGGAGCTGCTGCGGATACGCCGAACTCTTCCTCAACTGCCTTTACGAGGTCAGCGAGCTCGAGGATTGTAAGGGTCTTAATTTCTTCAACAATATTTGTGATCTTTTCGGATGCCATTTTAAATTACCTCCTGAATATGGAAATATAAATTGATTTTGTTTTCTTTTGGTACGTGACCGATTATTCTGCAGCGGGAGCTTCCTCTGCGGGAGCTGCGTCTGCTGCGGGTGCTTCCTCGCCTTCGTTCTTCTTGTCGACGACGGCCTGGATAGCATAAGCAAAGTTGTAGATAGGAGACTTGATAGAGCCGAGGAACTTCGCAAGGAGAACTTCCTTGGAAGGAATCTCTGCAAGGTTGTTAACACCTGCTGCGTCGATTACCTCACCATCACAGTAACCAGCGAGGATCTCGAAGGAGCTGATCTTTTCAGCGTATTCCTTGAGGATCTTTGCGGGAGCAACCGCGTCATCCTTGGAAATTGCGATAGCGGTCATACCTTCCAGAACGTTTGCGAGTTCGCCGTAGCCGACATTTTCGCATGCACGCTTGGTCATGGTGTTCTTAATGACTGCATATTCAACGCCTGCCTTACGCAGTTCTGCACGCATCTTGGTATCGTTTTCAACGGTAATACCGGAGTAGTTAACGATGACACCGGAAACGGCGTTCTGCAGCTTTTCGGTCAGGTCAGCAACGATCTGCTTC
>JAZUAS010000136.1:0-3518 GCA_045638125.1 Eubacteriales bacterium
TGTAACCGCGGCCCTTTGTCATACCTGTTACGTCGACCTTGTCGCCTGCGGCGAAGGTATCGGCTGTAATGACGTCGCCAACGTTTACTGCAGAGCAGTCATCGAGGCGGAATTCCTTGAGATGTCTCTTGAAAGAAACACCTGCTTTGTTGAAGTGGCCCTGAAGAGCCTTGTTGGTGTGCTTCTCCTTAGCTTCGGTGTAACCGAGCTGGATTGCATCGTAACCATCGTTCTCAGCGGTCTTCTTCTGTACTACTGCACAAGGACCGGCCTGGATGAGGGTTACAGGGATTACGTTACCCTTTTCGTCGAAAATCTGAGTCATACCGATCTTCTTACCGATAATACCCTTTTTCATTTTCTTTTTCCTCCTGTAAATTATTGGTTGATACGGCTCATGGCCGCTCAACATGACTTACAAAGTTACCGTCACAGTGTTTTGTTCACCGCCGGCTGTTGTCTTTGTTTTGCGAGTGGATCTCGCGTGCTTGATAAGACAAATTGTTTTTGTTTTGTTTTTTGAGATTAAAGCTTAACCTCGATTTCAACGCCTGCAGGGAGTTCAACGTTCATCAAAGCGTCAATCGTCTTCTGATTGGGCTTGATGATATCGATGAGTCTCTTGTGAGTGCGCATTTCAAACTGCTCACGAGCGTCCTTGTACTTGTGTACCGCACGGAGGATAGTAACTATCTCTCTCTCGGTAGGAAGCGGAATAGGACCGGAAACCTCGCTGCCGTTTGCCTTTGCAACGGTTACGATCTTCTCTGCAGCGGTATCGATGAGAGTGTGATCGTAGCTCTTAAGACGAACTCTGATTTTTTCATTAACTGCCATTGTTAGGTGCCTCCTTTCAGATATTGGCTCTCGCTCATTCGCCATACGCTCGTGCGTATATATAAGAATGAAGCGAATCGCCTTTAAATGTTGGGACGCTTTCTTCGTACACTGTGCCGTGTGTTTCTTCCTCTCTCCATTAAAACACGGAATCTATCTGCGTCAGCATACTACAGACAAACTCCGGACTTAAAGCTAAAGGACTAAACACTCGAGCACCACTATGCCGCATGTTGCTCAGTGTGTGTATGAAAGACTACGTCGCCCGTTCATACGGACATACTCCACGAAAATTACCTCTTAAAGGCGTCCCTTCAAGAGCAACCTCTCGTTTCATCGCATATCAAGCTCCACAATTATACACTATTTTGTCTTTTTTGTCAATAGCATATAAAAAATAATTCGCAATTTTTACTATAAAAAATTACAGAATTTTTCACCGTGTTTTTGTGCAATATCAACAAACATCTTGATTTTTTGCCAAATCAACGCCGATTTCCTGTGTTTTTACCCTCCCTTTCACCCAAAAAACTCGGCAAAAAATTCAAAGCACAGACTAAAAATTGAGAATTTTATTGCGATTGTCTATTTTTCGTTAACAATTTCATTATATAATATGTATATACCCCATTTTACAATCAAACCGCATGGAGTTTTTAATGAATTCGAACACAGTAAATAACGCAGATTGCTCTGCGAGAAAATCCGCAAAGGCATTCAAGGTCGCATCCGCCGCTCTCATCGTATCGGCATTAGCGACCGGCTCGATTGCCTTTGCAACCTCTTTCCAACCGGAGGCCAGATATTTCACCGCATCCCCACTCGTTTGGGTCTTGTATGCGCTTTTGGTAGTGGCAGTTATTTTCTCGATTTCCGCGCCGCTCATCTTCAAGCGCCGTGAGATAGACGTATGCAATAGAGTCGGCAGAAAAATATTCTCCTTGCTCACCGCCGCCGCGTCTACCATTCCCTTCATTTATTATATATATAGCGACCTGACCGCGCGCGCGGCAGCCTCTGTCGCTCCCTCGGGGTCTGTCGAGTCATTTTATAGCGGGCTTGACGGAGTTACAATACTGGTAACAGTCACCTCTCTCTTCGTGGTGATCTTCTCGCTTTCGATCGCTTTCAATCTAAACAAAACCCTCACACTCATATCTGGTTACGGACAAGTGGTTTTTTGCGCGGCGATCATAACCAAGCTTTATCTCGATTTTTCAGTAGAGCTTAATTCCCCAATAAAGCTTTTGCTCCAGTTCTCTGCCGCGGCAGTAATGATAGGAACGGTCAACGATCTCAGAGTCTTCGCAGACAAACCGCAAACCGCAGCTCTTATATCCTCAAAATTCATGACCGCACTCATCTGTCTTCTCAATTTCGCAGGATTTGTTTTCGAGGTTGCGCCCAATATTGAAAAATACGGATACGACTACGCGGCATTCTCCATTCTTTTCTTGTTCTACGGAATTGCAAGTGCATTCACCCTCTTTATGATTTCAACAAAGTCTCCATCTTGTGAAGAACTCGCAGAGGAGATCGCAGATGTCTCCACCGAAACGCAAGCCGCAGAGGTCAACACCGATCTTCCTGCCGAGCCCCAGCTCTCCGAGGACAACGAGACACCTCAAAAATCCGATCAATAAGCCCCTATATATAATAATGAAAGGAACCGTCCTAAAAAATGAAAGCATCATCGGGAAATTCCGCAAATACAAGAATACAGTGGCTCCACAAAAAGATAGCTAACAACTACTACCCCAACGCCATGAGACTTGCCGAGAGATTCAATATTTCTCACCGCCAGGCACAGCGCGACGTCGACTATCTCAAAAAGAAACTCGGCGCGCCCATGGAATATAGCCTCGAGCACAAGGGATATTATTACACCGAACAGTATTCTCTACCTCTCGTTCTTTCCAGTGACAACGACGACTCCTTAAACGAGCTTGCCGACAGTATGTCGGGAGCGTCGATGCAGGCAGAGAACGCATTTATCCAGATGCAGATCCCTTACACCGCAACCCTCGAGATACCCGACAAGCTCTCGGTTCTTTCCTTGAAGAATTTCATCATCTCCAGAGAGCCTCGCAACAAGTACGTTTGCGAATTTCATAACGTTGAGCAGTTTTTGAGCGTACTTATCACTCTCCGATCCGATTTTAAGATCGTAGAGCCGATGTGGATACGTGAGAGGTTGGTTAAGTTGGCTGAGAACATAATTAAGAATAACAAGTTTTGATTGAAGAAAAAGCCGCAAAGCGGCTTTTTCTGTTTTGTAAATTGCAATGTATCAGGAGTTTTTACGTTCATTTCTTTTCTGCGGAAATACTAACTTTTCTTGTCATCAGCGACAAGAAAAGTTACAAAAGAAACGCCGCTTAAGTGGAGAGGGGTCTTGTACGAGAAAAAGCGAACATGCCGCATTTTCTCGCCCTGCGACATCCTCTCCCCTTAAGAAACCCCTCTCCTGTCGGCATAGCCGACGGAAAAAGATTATTGATGTCACAGAGGTAAACCATTCTTGCAATTTTGATTTATAGCCGTAATCTTATTGAAATTTTTAGCTTTGTCGCGCAAGCGACCTTTCCCGAAGAGAAAGCTTTATTAAATTTAAAAGTTTAATATGGCTATAGTCCTTATTCCACTATTTCAACCCAATGGGGTTGGGGGACACGGGGGAG
>JAZUAS010000137.1:0-2297 GCA_045638125.1 Eubacteriales bacterium
ACCCCCTCCCACTCCAAAAACTTTTCAAAAAGGGAATAGTTTAAAGGTGTAGTCCGTTTTGTAGCCGTGTTAGGCTCGTGGTTCGAGCCGCGATGTGAGTTCCTCGCCTTGCTTGAACATTCCTGTTCAAGCAAAAGACTGGCTTTGCCAAAAATATACTAAAAACTCCGCCTAACCGCCCAGCCTGCGTCTGTCGGAGAATAAACAGTATTTTTTCAGAGGTTGGGGGACACGGGGGAGGAGGATGTTGCAGGGGGAGAAAAAGCGGCATGTTCGATTTTTCTCACACAAAACCCCTCCTATCCCCCGTGCGGCGGTTCTTTTGTAACTTTTCTTGTCGCTGATGACAAGAAAAGTTTAAACTCCCCTTTACAAATTCCAAAAATTGTGCTATAATGACTTTACCACACAAACGGAATTTTCTGTTCCCTAATTTAATAACGATTAAGTTTTGATTTTTATGTCAAGCATATATTTTTTACTATTGGTAAAAATGTATGCTCTATTTTCGTATGCTTGGCAGGCGATCAGCTTAATCGGTAAACGGGAACTGTTTGTGTGGTAACAACAGGAGCTTGCATTTTTCGGTGCGTAGCTTCATTGTTACGCACCTTTTTATTTTTTAAGGGGGATTTTTATGAAACTACTTATCGCAGGCTCGCGTTCAATTACAGACTTTGACCTCGCACCCTATATCCCTAATGATGTCGATGAAATAATCTCCGGCGGAGCGTCCGGCATAGATACCCTCGCCGAACAATATGCGGACTCCCACCGCATCTCCAAGCACATAATCCGACCAAAATATCATTTATATAAAAAAGCCGCACCCGTCAAACGTAATAGAGAAATGGTAGATATTGCCGATGCAATCCTCGTAATCTGGGACGGTGTATCAAAAGGCGCACTTACAACCATAAAATACGCGCAAAGCATCAATAAGCCCATAAACGTGGTCGAATATACAAAAACGGAGAGCTGAAAATCTCCGTTTTTTCTTGTTTTACAAGGCTTTTTGCGAAAGTCTACTATTTTGGTGAAAATTTTTAAAAAATTTTTCAAAAACCTATTGACAAAGCAAAAAGAGTGTGTTATAATCAATGTGTACCAGAGAGGTAGACAATCGAAAAGGAGGCGAGTCAATATGAGAGTAACACAAGAAGCGGACTACGCTATCCGAATGTGTCTTATCCTCGATAGCCTCGGAGAGAAAACGGGGGCGGCGGCACTTGCCGACATTGCTTGTATCACTCCGAAGATAGCTCTCAAGGTGTTGCGAAAGCTTCACGAGGGTGGCTTGGTAAGGTCTTACAAGGGAGTGCAGGGAGGCTACGAGCTGACAAAGTCGGGCGAAGAGATCCGAGTGCTTGACATAATCGAGCTTATCGATGGTCCGGTCAAGATCTCAAAGTGCCTCGAATGTGATCACGAATGTTCCCGAAATCCCTGTAAGATAGAGTGCAAAATGCACGTCGCATTCGATGCGATCAACGAAAAACTTATTGAAAATCTCGGTTCTATAACGGTGAGAATGCTCCACGACCAAAACGTGAGCCACTCCGATATAGCCGATATTATAAATCTAAAAAAATAAAAAAATACATTTATTTAAGGAGAATTTGATTATGAAAAAGTTTATTTGTTCTGTATGTGGTTATGTTCACGAGGGTGATTCTGCTCCCGAGAGATGCCCCCAGTGCAACGTTCCTGCTGAGAAGTTCAATGAAGTAAAAGAGTCCGAGAGAATGTGGGCAGCTGAGCACGTTGTAGGCGTAGCTAATGGTGCTCCCGAGGAGATCATTGAGGGTCTTCGCGCTAACTTCATGGGTGAGTGCACCGAGGTTGGTATGTATCTTGCTGTGGCAAGAGTTGCTCACAGAGAGGGCTACCCCGAGATCGGTCTTTACTGGGATAAGGCGGCATGGGAAGAGGCTCAGCACGCTGCAAAGTTTGCAGAGCTCCTCGGTGAGGTAGTTACCGACTCCACCAAGAAGAACCTCGAGATGAGAGTTGAGGCAGAGAACGGCGCAACCGCAGGCAAGTTCGAGCTTGCAAAGATGGCTAAGCAGCTTAACCTTGACGCTATCCACGACACCGTTCACGAGATGGCTCGCGACGAGGCAAGACACGGTAAGGCATTCGAGGGACTCCTTCAGAGATACTTCGGTTGATTCTGAAAGCCTTGTAATATAAAGTAAATTTATTGAAGAGCAGACTTCGGTCTGCTCTTCTTTTTTATCATCTGGAAAGGGAATTAAGTCCAAAAAGTGGAATTTTATTGGAAGCTTCCACTGCTT
>JAZUAS010000138.1:0-19916 GCA_045638125.1 Eubacteriales bacterium
GTTGATATCGGTCTTCTGGAGGTAGTTGAGAAGTTTTCTTCTGTGACCTACCATCTTGAAGAGGCCGCGACGGCTGTGGTTGTCCTTGTGGTTGCCCTTGAGGTGCTCGGTGAGGTTAGAAATTCTGTGAGTAAGAATTGCGATCTGAACCTCGGGAGATCCTGTGTCACCCTCGTGGGTAGCGTACTGCTCAATAATTGCCTGCTTTTCTGCTGCTGTCATTTTCGTATTCACCTTTCGAAAATAAAATATTTTTTGTTTCACGGACCGCACCGCAACCGAGAGGGTGAAATTCACGCTTTGGGTTGTCTCCATAAGGAGTTTTACGGGCGTAACTGTAACCTCGAGAAGCCGTGCCGCCGTTATACAGCGTACATTATAACATACAAAAAGCAATTTGTAAAGGGGTTTTTGAAAAAAATTTTGCTTTTTCGAAAGAAGATTTAAAAATTTACGTAGATATAAGGGGCAGCTGATGATTTTTTGCTCGGAGAAGCTAACAAAGTTTTTTATTCTTTCATTTTGAGAAGTCTTTTTCCGAGAAGTGAATAAGCACCCGAAACGATAAGAAAAATACCGAATAATTGTCTCAACAATTCCGAATCTATCTGCTTTGCAAGCCACGTGCCACCAAGAGTTCCTATTACGGCAAATATCGCCAGCTTAAATATCAAGCCTAAATCAACTCTGCCTTTTAAATAGTGAAAAACTAATGCAGCCGATGCAGAAAAAACGAAAAACAACAGATTCATCCCTCTAGCCTGTGTCGCGGTCACTCCGTACACTGCCGTCAGCCAAATTACGAAAAGTCCTCCGCTACCTACACCGAGCCCCGAAAGAATAGCAATAAAAAAAGCTACAACCGCCGCAATGATAGCGTATAAAGTTCTGTACATTGTCTACCTCACAATCATTCTAAAGCCCGACCATATCACCAATACAGAAAAAATATTGTTGATCCACCTCTGCTTCGCTCTGTTTAATAAGATGCTGCCAAGTGCGCCGCCGAGCATGGCGGGAATAGCAAAAATTGCAAAGTTCGTCGTGTCAAGCATTCCGTCGGAGGCATATATCAAGCATGAAACGATACATCCGGGTATCATCGCCGCTTGCGTTGTAACCAATAGCTGTTTTCTATCCTCAAAGCGGTGGGGAAGTATAGCGCTCATGGTTAGTGTCAGTAATATTCCGCCGCCTGCGCCCAAAAGTGCGTTGCAAAATCCCGATAAAGCGGCTACTAAAAATATTGGTGAGCTGTTCTGTTCTGATTTTAAAACCTTCAATGACCTCTTACCTTGAATGCGCGGTTTCGAGTTTATATATATTTTGAATAAAAAATCAAAATCCGCGCGAAAATCCCTTTACAAATTAAAATAATTGTGATATACTATATATTGTGGTATAGTTTGTGTTACAGTTATTTTTTCACCGATATATCGGATTTATACTTCAACACAAAAACGACATTAAAAATCACGGAAGGAATACTGATAAATGGCAAGCAACAGAGAGAAAAAAGACAAAATAGTACAAGAAAAGCCTATTCAGAGCGCAAAAAAGGATAACGAAAAAAACTCGTTTGCGTATCATCTGATACCGTATATTTTTGCGGTATTTGCGCTGCTTTTGATGATATGCTTTGTAACTAATATTTTCTGTAATTCAGGAAATTCATTGCAAAATCCCTCTGACCACGTTCTCGGTTGGTTCGGATATTACGTGTGTAATGTATTTTTTGGATTGTTTGGTGCTGCTGCATTTGCTATCCCTGTAATCATGACGCTCTTCGCAGTATTTTGGAAGAATTATTGTCGCCGCTCTTACGTTGCGATCAATTCGATTATAGCATTCCTTGCGTCGGTTGTGGTGTCAGCACTCATACATACAACTACGCATATGTTCGACGGCAACTTTACACACGCCGCAAACGTGCTTTATGCTGACGGAGCTAAGCTTATCGGCGGAGGCTTTATAGGCGGATTTACGGCATTTTGTCTCCATGCTGTGTTGAATGTTTTCGGAACAATATTCGTGCTTGTTGCAGTGCTTATTCCCATGGTGCTTTTCCTTTGCGGAACAACTCCCGTCGAAGTGGCAAAGTACATAGTGGCTAAGATCAAGGCGTTAGCAGAGGATCGAAAGGAAAAGGTTGCAGAAGAAAAGGCACATAAAAAGGAACAGGCTAAGCTTGACAGACAGGCAGAGCGTGAGCAGGACAAGCTTGATAGAGAAGCCGATCGCGAGGAAAGGAGAAAAGAGAGAGAAGCGGCGAGAGCCGAGGCAATAGCCGCGAGAGAGGCTCAAAAGGAAGCGGCAAAGCTTGAGGCCGAAGAAAAAGCCGCCGCCAAAGAAACCGTTTCTGAAGTGAAGATCATTCTTCCCGATAATGAAGACGATGATCAGCCCGTGCTTTCGGTTTTCTCCTCCGAGGAAAAGATTCATATTGACGACATCAAGGAAACAGTAGCTGAAGCTGATACAGATGTTGAGGATATGGAAACAAGCGAGAACGATGCGTCCGACGGCGACGAGAAGCTTGACCTTACTACCGTTGTATTTGTTGACCCTAAGGATGACGGTCACAAGCAGAGAGGCCACGCTCCCGTGGACGATCTGTTCAACGAAAGATTTGAAGAGGGAACGGTCGTCGACGTAAATACCGGCGAGGTGTTTACTCCCGACGTACAAAATAGCTCTCCTAAATCTGCCAAAGAGTTTAGAGCGCAGAACGAAAAGAAAGAGGAGCATTTTATCGGCGATAAGCCCGAGCCTGCTCCCGTTCCCGAATATAAGTTCCCGCCTGTTGATCTGCTTGAAATGGGTCCCTCTCGTTTCTCCTCCGACCCCGCAGAGGTAGAGAAGAATGCAGAGCTGCTTCGCGGAGTGCTTCAGGACTTCCGCATCCCCGTAAAGGAAATAAGCTGCTCCTGCGGTCCTACTATAACGAGATATGAGGTCAAGCCCGAGGCAGGTGTCAGAGTTCGCCAGATCGCAGGACTTGTAGACGATATTTCGCTTGGACTTGCAAAGTCGGGTGTCAGAATTGAGGCTCCTATCCCCGGCAAGGCGGCGGTAGGTATCGAAGTCCCTAACGATAAGCCCGCGGCGGTTAAACTCCGTAATCTTATTGAGCATCCCGATTTCATCCAGCATAAGAGCAAGCTTGCCGCTTGTCTCGGAGCAGACGTTTCGGGTAATTCGGTAGTTTTTGACATTGAGAAGATGCCCCACGTACTGGTAGCAGGTACTACCGGATCGGGTAAATCGGTATGCATCAACTCAATCATTATGAGTATTCTTTATCACGCAAAGCCAAGCGAGGTAAAGCTTCTGCTTATCGACCCCAAGAAGGTTGAATTTAAGGTGTATAAGGATATTCCTCACCTCTGTTGCCGTATAGTCAGCGACCCCAAAAAGGCGGCAGGCGCGCTTAATAGCGCGGTCAACGAGATGGAAAAGCGCTTTGAGCTTATCGAGGAGGTTGGTGTTCGTAATATCACGGGATATAACGAGGCGACCAAGAATGACCCCGAGAAGCCCTATATGCCCAGACTTGTTATCATCATAGACGAGTTTGCAGATCTTATGATGACCGCAAAGGACGAGGTCGAGACCGCGGTAGTTCGTATCGCTCAGAAGGCGAGAGCGGCAGGTATCCACCTTATTATCGGTACACAGCGTCCCTCTGTTGACGTTATCACGGGTCTCATCAAGGCAAATATTCCTTCTCGTATAGCGTTTACCGTTATGTCGGGAATTGACTCCAGAACTATCCTTGATACCGTCGGTGCAGAAAAGCTCTGCGGACGAGGCGATATGCTCTACGCTCCCGTTGGTGCGGCAAAGCCCCAGCGTGTGCAGGGTGCATTTGTAAGTGACGCCGAGGTCGAGGCGGTAGTTGAATATGTTAAGAGAAATAACGCTCCCGTAATTTATGACCAGGAATTTGAGTCCAGCATCGATATCGAGGCGGCTAAATGCGGTAATGCTCCCGCAGGCGGTGCGTCGGGTGGATTTGATGCGTTGGGCGGATCGGGCGACGATGATGCTCTATTGTTTGCGGCGGCTGATCTTGCCGTTGATTCGGGTAAGATAGCGACCTCAATGCTCCAGAGACGTCTTTCCGTAGGCTACGGCAGAGCGGCAAAGATAATTGACCGACTTGAGGAAATGGGAGTGGTTGGACCTCCCGACGGAACAAAGCCCCGTCAGGTGCTGATGAGCAGAGAACAGCTTGAGGATCTGAAAAACGGTTCGGGCGGAGGAGACGCTCCATTTTAAAATCCGCTTAGGAGATTTTTATGAACGAAAAAGATAGGAATTATCAAAGAGATGCGGAGGCTGAAGCCGAGCTCCCGCACATGAGTGTTGACGAGTGCGAAAGAGCGCTTGCCGATCTTATGGCAGAGCTTGAGGAGTCCTCGAGCGCAGAACGCGAATCGGTGCCGAAAGACGATAAAATTTTCTGCGTTGACAAGACTGTGGACAATCCTTTCGCCGAGCTGTCGGAAAAGGACGGCTTTAAACAGCTTGACGGAGAAAAAGCATTCGGAGATGCGGTCTTTGCGTTTACTCTCACAGATGAGAATGCCACGGAGCTTTCCGGGGAGCCTGAGGATGAGGATTTTTTAAGCGCAATAACCGCATTTGAAGAAAATGCCGACATCGTTGAGTACACGAATGACGATGAACTCTTTTCCGCCGCCGCAAGGCTGGTTGTGGAGGAGGGCGTTACGTCTGTATCATTTCTCCAGCGGCGACTTGCTATCGGTTATGGTAAGGCACTTAAGATCATTTCCCGTCTTGAGGAGCTTTCCATAGTCAGTATAGCGGAAGGAAATCTTCCTCGCAAGGTGCTGGTCTCTGCCGAAAAGCTTGAAAAAATACTGTCGGAGCTTTGACGCAATAAATATAAAAAGGAGACGGTATGTACCCTTATAAGATTTTTTTAGGTCTGACCCTTTACGATATACTTATCTGCGTAGGAATCATACTTTGCTTTTATTTGTTTGGATTCCTCTCGGATAAGCGTAAAATGAGGGTCAAGCATCAAAAGTTTTCGCTCGTATGCGGTTGCTTGGCTATTGCCGCAGGACTTGCTTCGGGTGTGATTTTTCAAGCACTCTATAACATCCCCGAAAGAGGGGAGTTCATTATAGACGGCCAGACCGGAATAACCTTTTACGGCGGTCTTGTGGGCGGAGTTGCGGTATTTCTGCTGGTCTACTTCGTCATAGGCAAGGTGTTTTACAAAAATTATGAGAATCCCCGTTATCACAACGAGAACTTTTTCACTATGGCATCATCTGCCATCGCGACTGTTCCACTCGCACACAGCCTCGGACGAATCGGATGCTTGACGGCAGGGTGTTGCCATGGCGCACTCACCGACGAGTGGTACGGAATTATGATGTACGGCGGTGAGGGATATGCAAAATACGTCCCCACTCAGCTTTTTGAAGCGATATTTTTGCTTCTTTTGTTTGCGTTCCTGTTTTTCAATGCGTACAGAGGCGGAAGATATAATCTTCCGATCTATATGTCAGCGTACGGTGTGTGGAGATTTATTATCGAGTTTGTGCGAGACGATTACAGAGGCTCTGTGGGTATAGATGCTATCACCCCCTCCCAGCTCATAGCAATCCTTATGATAGTAGGCTCGGTAGGTGTGTTTTTCCTTGAGAAGGTCTATACCGATAAGGTTGAAGCCAAAAACGCAGAATTGTCGCGCTCAAATTTTGAGGACGGAGACAATGATAAAAATAACTGATTTTACGGTGATCTGATTGAAATTTAAGCTTGATAAGAGAAAAATTTGCATAGCGATCACACTGGCGGCGATAATTGCACTTCTTCTGTGTGAGATCGTAGGTGTGGAACGATTTTTTAGCGGCGATGCCGATGAAAAGTTAATAGGGTCGGTAGAAATGACGCTAACGCGAGCTATCGGCGGTGTTGTTTTTCTTACAATACTCGTCTATCTCGGCTATAATGTGCTGAATCCATTCAAAAAGCCGTTTTGGCGTGGAATTTTGGTGTGTCTACCTGCTTTTGCAGTGGCGATCAATAATTTTCCCATACAGCCCGTGGCGATGGGATTGGCAAGTATAACTGCGTCTCCACTGATACTTGCACTTTTTGCGGCTGAATGCCTTATGGTGGCGTTTTTCGAGGAGACCTGCTTCCGCGGAGTAGTATTTCTCGGTTTTCTGAACAAGAGAAGATACACCGCAGGCGGAAGGTTTCTTGCCATAATTCTCAGCTCGGCGGTATTTGCCGTAGTGCATCTTTTTAACGTGTTTTTCGGCGGATCGCTTCCGGCAGTGATATTGCAGATAGGATATAGCTTCCTTATCGGTGCTATGTGTGCTGTTGTGCTTGTGAAAACCTCCAATATCTGGGTGTGCATACTGATTCACGCAATATATAATTTCGGTGGCGCAATCATAGAAAATTGCGGCGAGGGAAAGATATGGAATCCCGTCAGCATAACGCTCACGGCGGCCGTCGCCGTTGCAGTTGCGGTTTATATGACTCTCGTGTTCTTTAAAATAAAGGACAGAGAGGTTGACAGATTATTTGAAACTAATGTTAAAGAAGAAGGAACGAAGTAGTTCCTTCTTTTTTTGCGTTTGGGGGCTTGTTCTAAAACTCGTCCGACGGTAATATAATGTGCGTGAAAGGGCGGTGAGAGGATGCAGATAATCGAGATAAAAAGAAAACGAGAGGCGACCGACGAGGTGCCTCAATCGGTATTATCGGCACTTCCGTACCGTCTGCTTGAGGAGATCAGAAGCAAGACAGGGAGCGAGAAAATAGAAGAAATCAGGTTACGCAGAGGGCGTCGGGCGTCATTGACTCTACCTTGCGGAAATCTTGTGCTTGACACCGTCCTCGACGGCTCTGAGATCGACAGCACTCTTACGGGTATGTGCTCGGGCTCTCTTTACGCATACAGTGATACCATCAATAAAGGATATATTTCGCTCCCGGGTGGCGTGCGAGTAGGGGTATGTGGCAGAGCGAACTGCGAGGGAGAGAAAATGATAGGAGTTCATGAAATTTCGTCACTTGTAATCAGAATCCCTCATAGAGCGAGACGTACGGGGGAGATCGTGTGCGATCTTTTAAAGGAGTTTCAGAGAACGAGAGGAGTCCTTATATATTCTCCGCCCGGAGTGGGAAAAACTACGCTTTTGCGCGGCGTCATATCTCTGCTTTCATCAGGGGAGCATCCATTAAGAACCGCGGTAGTTGATACGAGAGGCGAGCTTACCTTTTCGGTAGGAGGGAGCGACCTTTGTGTTGACGTACTCTCGGGTTATCCACGCTCGCTTGGTATTGAGATCGCAACAAGAACCCTTTCGGCAGAGGTGATAGTATGCGACGAGATAGGCGATTACGCCGAGGCTATGGCGCTTGTCAGCTCCCATAATTGCGGAGTTCCGCTTATAGCATCTGCTCACGCAGGCTCGATCGATGAGCTTTTGCGAAGAACCGGAATAATGCTGCTCCACGAGGCGAATATATTTGGCGCTTACGTTGGGATCAAGCGCGCACCAAGGGGAGATTTCAGCTATGACGTCCATTACAGAGACCAATTAAGCATTAATTATTAGGATATTATGTTGATTAAGATAATAGGCAGTGTTTTTCTTTGTGCCTCGGGAATATTTTCAGCTCTGTCGCTTTGCCGCTACCACCGACGGAGACTCGATACCACAGATGGCTTTATTTCTCTAATTTACTATATAAAAGGGCAGGTGGACTGCTATGCGCGGCCTATTGGGGATATATTGCACTCTCTGTCGCCCGAGATATTGCGCGATTGCAACTGTCCGTCGGGCGCAAACTCACTTGAGGAGCTTGTGGGTGAAAGCAAAATATATCTGGACCGCGAGACGTTGCGCCTGCTTACGTCCTTTTCAAACGAATTTGGATCGATATTCAGAGAGGAGCAGACGCGCAGATGTGACCACTACATCTCGCTACTTCGTGAGCGCCGAGGAGATATTGCGAGCCGTTTGCCTGCGGAGATGCGCTCGGGGAGTGCTATCTGTATATGTATCGCCCTTTGTCTTGCGATACTTTTGTGGTAGAAATACTGCTGTAAGAGGTTTAAAAATTGGATATTGGACTTATTTTAAAGGTCGCAGGCGTTGGAATACTCGTCAGCGCGGCGGCACAGATATTGCAAAAATCGGGAAGAGACGAGCAATCCACACTTGTGGTGATATCGGGAATAATCGTGGTGCTGATAATGTTGGTAGGCGAGATAGAGAAGCTTTTTGAGCTTGTCATCTCGGTGTTTGGCTTTTAATGAGCGAGCTTTTGTTTAAAATATGCGCCGTTGCCGCGGTAGCGTCAATGCTGATCCTGCTTGTCAAAAAGTGGGGAGGGGAGCTTGGAGTTATGCTGAAGATCGCGTCGGCAATAACGCTGGCGGTCATCTGTTTCGGCGCTTTGTCGCCGGCAATCGAGTATATAAGAGAGCTTGCGACGCTTGGAGAGGGTGAGGGACTGGTAGAGTCGGCGGAATTTATGCTCCAAGTGCTTGCGGTAGCCATGGTAACTCATGTTTCGGCTAATGTCTGCCGCGATTGCGGAGAGGCAACCCTTGGCACTTACGTTGAGCTTGGGGGCAAGGTAGAGATCATTCTTCTGTCGCTGCCGTTAATAAAAAGCATGATAGAGCTTACGGTTGAATTACTTTGAGATAAGGATATGAGTACAAAAAAGAGGATAGCGCTATGTTTGGCGCTGGTGTTGATTCTAACGGCGGTATTTGCGGCGAGTGTTGGGGCATCGGACGGAGATTCTGATTTTGAAACTCTGCCCGAGGAATATGGCGACTTTTTAGACGCGCTACCCGACGGCATTCTGGACAAACTTCCCCAAAGCTCTCTGAATGATGATAGGGAATCACTTGTATCAGGCGCAGGTGAGATGGCAAGCGTAAGTTATCTTTTGGGCGTTCTTTTCGAGGCGTTCGGCGGAGCGGTGACAGAGCTTTTGCCAACCTCAGCACTTCTTTTGGGCATCGTAATACTTTCTTCAATTTCTCATGCATTCGCTTCAAATTTTGTAGGTGGGCTTTCTGCGGCAGTCGGCTTTGCCTGCCGACTTTGCTCATTCTGTTCGATAGCGGCGATTTCGGTTGGGGCGCTATCTCGGCTGTCGGAGTATTTTGACTCACTACTTAGGGCGGTTGCCGCTTTTGTTCCGCTTTCCGGTGTGCTATATGCTATGGGGGGCAATCTTACGGGCGCGGCATCGGGTGCGGTAACCCTTTCCGCCACACTTGCCGTCTGTCAGTTTTTCTTTTCGGAGACTGTAATCCCGGTTTTCTGCACCTGTTTGTCACTGTCTCTCATATCGGTTTTCGATGGCATTGGTGCGTCTGGGTCGATTGCGGCAACAGTGAAAAAATGGTACACCACCGCTCTCGCGTTTATAATGATGATACTCACCGCCTCTATCGCGGCGCAGGGGATTTTGGCATCAAAGGCAGACGGAGCGGCAATGAGAGGAATGAAATTTGCGGCGAGTAGCTTTATACCCGTGTCGGGAGGAGCGGTTTCGTCAACGCTCGGTACGCTGGCGGCGTCGGTTGAGCTGATACGCGGCTCTGTTGGAGTTGTAGGCGTGGTAATAATACTGCTCATGCTTATACCGGTTATAGTGGAGCTTGCCGCGATGCGCGGAATATTGGCTTTAACCTCTTTTACCGCAGGACTTTTGGGCTGCTCGGGAGAAAAGAGGTTTTTAGAGGAGATCGGCTCGCTCTACGGCTATCTTGAGGGCATCGCCGCCATAAGCGCGGCGGTCTTTATTATAGCGATGGCGGTGTTTGCGTCAACTGCGGCGGCGGTGTCGGGATAGGAGACGCAGATAAGATGAAGCAGTATGTAATTACGGTGATAATAGTTGGGGTTATCGGCTCATTAGTCAGTATTCTTTCGCCCGACGGAGAGGGCGGCGGACTAAAAGCACACGTCCGTCTTGCCGTAGGACTCGTTTTGACACTGGTCTGTATCTCACCACTCATTTCTTTGGTTCAAACTCTTGGAGAGCTTGACATACAGGGACTTGTAGGCGATATAGAGGGGAGCGACAGAGAAGAATACGAGAGCATTTTTCAGTCGGGATATGATGCCGCCGAGATTGAAAACCTAAAAGAGGGAATAAAGTCAATTCTTCGGGAAAGGTTTGACGTAACATATGACGAGTGCTACGTATCGGTGGTCACTCGGACAGACAAAGACGGAAAAAGACATCTTGAACGCATTTTTATAAACTTTTACGGCGCCGCTATCTGGAAGAATACGGGCGAGATAGAGAGTTATCTGGCGGAGCTTTTCGGGTGTGAGGTGGTCACCGCCGTGGGATAGAAAGGATTAATATGATCGACAGATCAAACGATATAGTTGGCGCTATGAGCCATATGAAAAAGAAAGGGACGCTTAAGATCATAATTATCGGCTTTATCGTGGGTATCGCACTCTTGGTTGTGGGGAGCTTGGCCTTTAACGACAAAACGAGCGAGGGGGGAGAGAACGATGCGGTGGGAACACCGTCATATTCTTCATTCCTTGAATATAAGGACTCAGTCAAGCGTGAGATAGAGGAGACCTGCCTTTGTGTCAAGGGGGTCAAAAGCGCACACGCGGTGGTCTTCTTTGACGGCGTTGGCGAGAGCAAATACGCACAAAATACCCAGTCGGGCAGCTCGGAGAAGAACGAGTACGTTATTATCGGTAGTGGATCTAACTCCCATGCGCTCTATCTTGGCGAGAGCCTACCGCCGCTGTCGGGCATCGGTGTGGTGTGTGACACGGGAGAGAGCGACGCCATAAAAAATGAGATCGCCGCCCTCTTGGCGGCGGCATACGGTCTGCCCTTGACAAGGGTTTACGTTTCCGAGGGATAATAAAATATAGAAACTTTTTTCTCGCGGTACACATATATTGTTATTTGCAAAAATATAATGTAGCGTAACAAAAAACATTTCGGAGGAAATATTTATGGCAATCAACGACAAAATTAAAGCGGTCAAGAACTTTTTTATGAAATCGGGAAAGCGTAATCTCATCATCGTCTGCTCGGTAGTGCTTATTGGCGCGGCGGTCTGGATGAACTGGCTCTTTTTCTCGGGAAATGATGATGGAGGCTTCGACTACACGGGTGGCACGGGAATGTCGGGCGAGCTTGACAATTCCAAGAATCCCACCTCGGGCGATGACGCTAACACCAGTGTCTCGGCTACCGATAGCTACTTTGCCACCGTCCAGGTCAGCCGTCAGAGAGCAAGAGACGAGGCTCTTGAGGTACTTAACTCGGTAATTGACAACGCAAATGCAAGCGATAGCGTCAAGGCAGAGGCGGTTGCAGAGGTAAAGCAGATCTCCGAGGAGATGAAGCAGGAATCCGACATCGAGGCGGTTATCGTTTCCAAGGGCTTTGAAAAGTGCGTCACCGTTATCAATGACGGCACCGCAAGCGTGGTAGTTAAGTGTGAGGGTCAGCTTACCCCTGCCCAGCTCGCGCAGATCAATTCCGTGGTCTACGAATACGCAGGCATCGAGCCCGTTAACATCACCGTCATGGCAAGACAGTAATCTTACATATTGTCGGAGGGGAAGCATCCAAAAACGGAGCTTCCCCTGCTTCATGCAACAAAAAAGAAAACAAATAATAAAAACGTAAAACAAACAAGCACTTCTTTGCATAGAATGTATAGAAAAAGGCAGAAAGGACATTTTTCTATGCAGCACCATTATTTTGCCGCGTCAAACTCGTCAGATGGATTTAAAAGCTATTACGGGGAAGTCTTTGAGAGGGCAGATAGAATATACATAATCAAGGGAGGTCCCGGCACGGGAAAATCGAGCTTTATGAAAAAATGCTCCGTCGAGGCGGAGCGTGAGGGGAAAGGGGTGGAGTATTATTATTGCTCGTCCGACCCCTCGTCGCTGGACGGAATACTTATATTCGGTGAGGGCGAGATAATAGGCATTGTAGACGGCACCTCGCCACACGTCTGGGAACCGACCTGCCCGGGTGCCAAGGAAGAAATCATAAATTTGGGTGAGTTTTGGCACTCAAAGACACTTCGAGAGCAGAAAAATGAGATATTTGCTCTCTCAAACAAAAAAAGCGCCGCTTTTAAGAGGGCGTACGCGTATCTTCGATCTTGCGGAAATTTGAGGATAGTCTCCGACGCGCTTTTGCGTAAGGCAACCGATTTTGATAAGCTTCAAGGTGCGGCGCAGAGACTTGCAAGGTCACTGGAGATAGATGAGGGCAATTTTAGGTCTATTCCCGCGCTGACTTCGGCCGTCGCAATGACGGGCAGAGTAAAGCTCGACACATTCGAGCAGAACTCAAAAAGGCTTTGGCGTATTGGAGAATTTTATGGTGTTGGACAGTGGTTTCTTGATGCACTGATAGGTTCTCTGCAAAAATATCAAGTTAATGCGCGAGTTTCCTATAATTGCATAGATCCAAGATATTGTGACGGAATCTTTTTGGAAAAAGAAGCTTTGGGGTTTGTGATTGGTAAGCAAGGAAATGATGACGTAGAGGATAGTGACGGCGAGCGTTTCATAAACACCAAACGGTTCGTTCGTACAGAGAAAATGCGAGAAATAAGAGGGGAATTGCGCTATGCGTCGAGGCTTTATTCCGATTGCCTTGATGGTGCACTCCACGCCTTGAGCGAAGCCAAGGTCTATCATTTCCTCCTTGAGGACATTTATAAGCACGCTATGGATTTTACCGCTCTTGGCGAGTTTTCTCGCGAGTTTGCGAATAGCCTGTAAAACAAAAATCGCGCGATTTATTAAGCTAATAATCAATAGCGGCTCTCCCGTGGGAGAGCCGCTAAGTTGTTAGAAATTACGTTTCGGGAGTATATATGATGTCTCCGTCAGTACATTTGATGGTGATAGATTGGCCGCCAACGCTGCCAAATCCGTAGAAGCAGCCACGGTTATCAATGGCGTTCCATTCTTCTATGGTGCCAAGATAATAGACTGTTTTCAGACGGTCTGAAGTATAAAGCGAACCCTTATCGAGTGTTTTTACGCTTGCAGGTACTTGAAGCGTATGGATAAGAGTATCCTTAATATTCAAGGCATTTGCGGCAACGAATGTAGTTCCTTCACGTATGCAGTAAAAGTTTCCGCTAGCACTTCCGATGCGGATCATATAATTGTCAACGTATAATCCGGGAAATCCGTCGACGGAGAAAGAAAGGTTTGTGGTTTCGAATGCGGTTTTTTCAAAAACGTCTCTTTCAATGTACTGAATTTCTTCGGGAACAACTATGTCTGCAAGTGCTGAGCAGTACCAAAATGCTTTCTCGCTAATGCGGAGAAGTCCTTCGGGGAGAGTAACCTTTGTAAGGGACTTTTGGCTTGAAAATGCTCTCTGGGCAATGGTGAGTGTTCCGGGTTTTACGTTCACTTCTGAAGGAAGATCGGAAGATCGGGTGGTGATCAAATGCTTGCCGATGTAGAGAATGCCGTTTTCCCAGTTGTCAGGATTGTCGTAAATAGGTGTATCAATAAAGGTATCCCAACCTATTTCTATAGCTGTGTCGGGGAGAGTAACCTTGACAAGATCAGCGCATTGATTAAAAGCGTTATCGTCTATTGTAGGAACACTTTCAGGAACAGTTACGCTAGTGATTCCGGGAATGCTGAATGCATTAGCATAAACCGTGTAACTCCGTCCGTTATAGCTGTCGGGGAGCGTAATTACTTGCTCATTTCCCTCGTATCCCACCAAAGCGAAGACTTTAGATTGGTCATATATCAGCTCGATTTCGTAAAATATGAAACCGTTTTCGTCAACGAGAATATTGCTCTCACCCGTTTCGGAGAAGACGAGGTGTGTAGCTGCGCCTGAAGGAGTATAAAGATCGTATTTATAGTTGGGGATAGAGGAACGATTGCAGAACTCCAGTGTTCGGGTGCCAACTGTAAAGGATTTTGTTCCTCCGTTGGAATCGAAGGTTGTGATATCGCTACCAAAAGTCAAAGAAATAATACCGTCACAGTTGAAGGCTTTTGCGCCGATGGTAGTCACGCTATCGGGAATTACCATAATTGCGATGGAATCGCAATCTTCAAAAGCACTGTCGCCAATAATTATGAGTGTGTCGGGCAGGTCGATCTTGCGGATGTTATCGCAGTTTTTAAAAGCGGACGCGCCAATCTCCGTTACACCTTCGGGGACTTCAAGTTGGTAAAGGGTCTTGCCGTAATCGGTCAGACCTTTCACGACAGTTCCCTCAATAATAAAAATCAAGCTTTCGATTTGATCGTTTTCTTCGGGATTTTCGGGGGGACGAGTTTCAGTACCGTCGTTAGGTCTGGTTTCAGTGCTGTCATTGGGTTGGGTTTCGTCATTGCCGTCGGAACCGGGACGCCCGTCAACATCGACATCAGTGGTATCGGTGGATGTTGCGGGAGGAGTGTTTTCGGTAGGACGTTGTGTTTCGGATTCATTTTCCTCTACATTTTCCCGTTCAGATGTTGAGACAGATGATGTATTAGTGTTATCAGGAGATGATGTTCCAATGTCGCATGCGGCAAAGAAGCAAATCGACGAGAGGATTAAGATTGCAGAAAGAACTACATACAAAAGTTTTTTAATATTTGTTTGCATCGTATATCTCCAATTCTTTGTATAAATGTTTAAGAAAGACTATAAATTGCGTTATTATCGTTTTTATCTTTTAATTTACTTTTCAGGATCAAGATACTTCCACGCGCCTACGATATAGTTTATGCCCGAATGAATGGTGAGATAGGTCATAAGAGTCATCGTGACGATGGTGAGAGGGGGATATTTAATAAGCTGTTCTGCGACAGAGCCTTCGCCCAAAAAGATGCCGATGATCTTGATAATAACCGGCTCAAGGATAGCCGCGCAGATAGCGATGATCTGCATAACAGTCTTCATTTTGCCAAGAATGTTCGCCGCGATGACCACCTTTTCCTTGCTCGATGCCGCCACAAGACGGATGCTGGTAACAGCCAGCTCGCGGAATACTACGATCAGAAGTGCAAAGAAGAATATGGTGAACATAACAAGGTTATCCTTGCTTGTGAAAAGAATGCAGAACATAGCGCCGATTACCATAAACTTGTCTGCAAGAGGATCAAGGAATTTGCCGAAATCGGTGATAAGGTTGTATTTTCTCGCAATTTTGCCGTCGAGCATATCGGTGATAGATGCGGCGATGAAAAGAAGCGCGCCTACAACGGTCAGTATCAAATCGACAAAGGGGTTAAAATCGGTGAAGGTAGGCAGAAGCATTACCACCATAAATATCGGTACCATAATAAGACGGAGAACCGACAGCTTATTGGGAAGATTCATTTTCATTTTAAATGCCTTTCTTGCTTAATTTATTTGATTACTGTAAAGCGAAGCCGCAAAGATCATAGTCCTCAACTCTGCGGACTTTTACTTTAACGAACTCGCCGGGAGCGATCTTCTTTTCGGACTTGAAGAAGACCTTGCCGTCGATCTCGGGAGCATCTGCGGCGCTTCTACCAAAATAGTATTCGCTGACGGGATCGTAGTCCTCGCAAAGCACGTCGATGACAGAGCCTATCTTCTCGCGGTTCTTTTCCTCATTTATAAGCATCTGTGAGCGCATAAGAATGTCCTCGCGGTCGAGCTTGACCTGCTCATCGATCTGGTCGGGGAGATTGTATGCGGGCGTGCCCTCCTCGCGCGAGTAGGTAAATACGCCTGCACGGTCAAATCTCTCGGACTTGATGAACTCGGCAAGCTCGGTGAAGTCTTCTTCGGTCTCACCGGGGAAGCCAACGATAAACGTAGTGCGGATGGTCACGTCGGGAATCTCTTTCTTCAGCTTGGCAAGAACCTCTCTGATAAGCGCGCCGTCGCCGTGACGGTTCATGCGCTTGAGCACCGAGTTGCTGATGTGCTGAAGGGGAAGATCGATGTAGTTGAGAATTCTGGGATTGTTCTTCATCTCCTCGATAAGACCGTCGGTGATCTTGTCGGGGTAGCAGTAGAGAACTCTGATCCAAGGAATATTTGTCTCCTCGGTAATTCTATGCAAAAGCTCGTCGAGACAGTACTTTCCGTAAAGGTCGATACCGTAGCGAGTGGTGTCCTGCGCGATAATGGTCAGCTCCTTGATGCCCATTTCGTCAAGCTCTTTCGCCTCGTCAACAAGCTCGTCCATGGGGCGGCTGCGGAATTTACCGCGAATGTCGGGGATTGCACAGTAGGTGCAGCGGTTGTCGCAGCCCTCGCTGATCTTGAGGTAAGCCGCGTATTCGGGAGTGGTCAGAATTCTGTCGCCGCCAAGCTTAACGGTGTTTTTGTCCTCGCGGGAGAAGTAGCGGCAGTCGGGCTCCCCCTTCTTGCGTTTCTTGCCTGCGTTTTCAGCGACCGACTCGACCGCTTCAACGATGTTGTGAATACTTCCAACGCCGAGCACCGCGTCAACCTCGGGGAATTCGGCGAGAATATCCTCGCCGTAACGCTCGGACATACATCCGGTTACGATAATACCCTTGAGAGAGTGATGCTTTTTGAGGTAAGCGATGTCGAGAATATTGTCGATCGCCTCTTTTTTAGCCGACTCGATAAAAGCACAGGTGTTGATTATAACTATGTCTGCCTCGGTTTCCTCGGGAGTGATCTCATATCCCGCGGAAGCCAAGTGATGAAGCATAACCTCGGTGTCAAGCTGATTCTTGGGACAACCGAGAGAAATAAATCCAATTTTCATTCATTTTTAACCTTTTTTTGAATTTGAATAGCTCCGTCTGTAAGCCGGGTTCTGTCTTAAACGGTCATCAATCTTTGCTTTTCGTCACCGAAAAGCTCCGACGCTCTCGCGCCGTGCCACCGAGGGGTATCCTTGCGGAGACGGGCGACTTTCCCCTGGGTGTTGCTTCGGATAGGGTTTACAGCAAACCTATGTTACCATAGGAGTGGGTGAGCTCTTACCTCGCCTTTCCACCATCACCTGAGTTGCTTTGGAAGGCGTAGAACAATGCTCGCGGAACTAATTGTAAACAAAGTTTTCTTTAAACTTAAAGTTTTTCCTTTAAGGAAGGAATTCTCGCAAGCGCGAATTCCAATTTTTTATGCGAGCATTTAGCCGCGCTTTTCCGCTCTGCCGTACCTAGTACGGCGACGAACGAAAAATCACGTCTTCTACATCCTCCAAAGCAACTCAGGCAGTCTATTTCTGTTGCACTTTCCCGACGATTACTCGTGGCTGACGTTATCAGTTATCCTGCCCTGTGAAGCCCGGACTTTCCTCACGCGAAGACCTTTCGGCATGATCGCGCGCGACCGTTCGGCGAAGCTATTCATAATATTATATCATTAAATAATATGTTTGTCAACGGGTTTGAAAAAAAAGGACATCGCCTGTTGGATGTCCTTTTTTTGATGATATAAAATTGTTACGGTAGATAAACGGTAAATTTCGACCCGTTATGAGGCTCGCTTTCGACTGCAACCGAGCCGCCTGCAAGGGTAAGAATTCGTTGGACGATATTAAGTCCAATTCCGTTGCCTTTGGTGGCGTGAGAGGAGTCGCCCTGATAGAATTTTTCAAAAATTCGTTCCTTGACCTCTTGTGTCATGCCCTCGCCGCTATCTTCGATCGCAAAAACGATTTGCTCGCCCTCACGAGCCAGCCTGCAGCTTATTTTTCCCCCCTCGGGGGTGAATTTTATAGCGTTTGAAATAAGATTTATCCAGACGTGAGAAAGCATTTCCTCGTTGAATACGTATTTGATCTCATCAAGCTCGATGTCAAGCTCAATATCCTTTTCGGTCCATGCCTTTTCAAGCAGAAGGATACATTTTCTTATCTGCTCGTCGAGATAAAACTCGCTTTTTTCGGTGACGATAGACTGGTTTTCAAGCTTGGTCAAAAGCAGAATGTTTTGCGACATTGTTGCAAGTCGCTCGGATTCGGAAACGATTATATCAATATATTCCTTATTCTGCTCCGCGGAAAGGTTACCGCTCTGGAGCTGACGCGCAAAGCCTCTTATTGAGACGATCGGCGTCTTAAATTCGTGCGAAAAATTGTTGATGAAGTCGTTTCGGAACATCTCGATGCCCTCAAGGTCAGACGCCATCTGGTTAAAGCTTCGCTCAAGATCACCTATCTCGGTGATAGCCTCGCTTTCTTTCTTTTCGGGTACACGCTTTTTAAAATTGCCCTTTGCTATGTCTCTCATCGCTTGGCTGATCCTGGTTATTCGTCCTATCCAGATCTTCATCGTGGCAAATGAAATACCTGTTCCGATAGCGATGCAGGAGACGCAAATTGCCGTGATAAGGAGTATTCTGTTATCTATGAGATATTCAAAAAAAGGGAATTGGCTGAGTATGAAGAATATAACCGCTGTAATTACGCCTGTAATTGCGAACATTACGCAAACCGCAAATGTGAATCTCGTTCGGAGCGTGTTGATCTTTTTTATTCGCTTACCCGAAAGCGAAAGAAGTGTGCGAACCGTTTTATTTTTTCTTCTTCGCTTTTTTTTGCTTACAGCAGCGTTGTCGTTGCGTCTTTTGCTCATTTCAAATGCACCGCCTTGTATCCGAGACCGCGAACCGTTACGATCTCAAAATCGGGGTTGTTTCTGTATTTGTCGCGCAGACGGCTGACGTGAACGTCAACGGTTCTCTCGTCGCTCTCACTGTCCATATCCCAGATCTCATCCATAAGCTGACGGCGAGTGAATATTTTTCCGGGGTAGGAAAGAAGCTTGAAGAGAAGCAAAAACTCCTTTTGGGGATGCTCGTTGGTGGTGTCACCGCAAACTACGGTAAAGGAATCGTAGTGCAGAGAAGTACTGCCAACGGTCAGCTTCTTCTCGCTGGCGATCTTTGCACGGCGCAAAAGCGCACCAACGCGGAGAACCATTTCCTCCTCGTCTACGGGCTTGGTCATATAGTCGTCTGTGCCGATGATGAAGCCCTTGCGCTTGTCTATGGGAGATGTCTTTGCGGTGACCATCAGTATCGGAATAGCGCTTCCGGACTGACGGATAGTTTCAGTGAATTCAAACCCGTCCATACGGGGCATCATTATATCGAGAATTATAAGATCAACGTGCTTTTTGTCGAGCTGATCAAGAGCATCAATGCCATCGAATGCCTGAATAACGTTATAACCGTACTGTTCAAGGACGGTTGCCATAAGCTTTCTTTGGTTTGTGTCGTCCTCGACTATCATTATGTTGAACATAATTGCCTCCAAGACTGTTAGAATTTGGTTTACGGTATTATTTTAACACGGAATTGTTAACTAAACATAAATAGATATATCAAATTTTCCTTTTTGTCAAGTAAAAAAGCGGGGAAGTCGATCGACTTCCCCGCAAAATTGCGAACAATTGTTTTCGGGCAATACCTTTTATTACGAAAAGGCAAAGTCGTTTATCATTTGTATAAAAGTACGGAAAATGAGCATTTTCTGTCCTTATGCCAAAAAATCGCTATTTTTTGGACAAATTACCCCTGAAATCTCTATTTCAACGCTATTTTGCAAGGTTTTAAGCGTAATAAGACGACCTCATAGAATTTCTTCTACAAGGTCGTAATTTTATTTTGTTTTGCCTATTGTGTTATAAGGCGGTTTGCCTTTTCACAACAATTTTAAATTTTGATTAGCCCTTGATAGCTGCCTGAGCTGCTGCAAGACGTGCGATCGGTACTCTGAAGGGAGAGCAGGATACGTAGTCAAGGCCGATCTGGTGGCAGAACTCAACGCTTGTGGGGTCACCACCGTGCTCGCCACAGATACCTACATGGAGGTTCTTGTTAGCGGGACGACCGAGTTGGATAGCCATGTTCATGAGCTTACCAACACCGGTAGTGTCGAGCTTAGC
>JAZUAS010000139.1:0-2792 GCA_045638125.1 Eubacteriales bacterium
CTGAATATCAACGTAAGCCTCGGTGGTGATCTCACCCATAACGCTTACAAGTCCGGTGGTGCAGAAGGTCTCGCACGCAACACGAGAGTTGGGGTCCTGACGAAGCATCTCGTCAAGAATAGCATCGGAAATTTTGTCGGAAATTTTGTCGGGATGTCCTTCGGTTACCGACTCGGACGTAAACAATACTTTTTTCATTTTTTTACCTCATTTATATATCTTTTATTTTTAAACATTAAAAAAACTCTGCTTGCAGAAAGACAAGCAGAGTTATACACTCTGAAAATTGCCTTATCTGCTTGGAATTGGCACCTTTCCCTTGGGTAGGTTGCCGTGGTTTCATAGAGCCTGTCTCTCCACCACTCTTGATAAGAATTATTTAGCGAATATATTGTAACACAATATATGAAAAAAGTCAATAGAAATTATTTTATATTCTGAAATTTTTGTTTAGAATGCGATGGCTACAAATCCGTAGGATATAAGTGTCATGATAACTCCGGCGATCAATATTCCTATGAGAGCTGAGATCATCGACTTCCAAAAGTTCATATTAAACACTGCCGCCACAAGAGATCCCGTCCACGCTCCGGTTGCAGGGAGAGGAATGGCAACGAAAAGCGCCACGCCCCAAAAGGCATATTTTTCAACCTTTTTGCGGTTTTTCTCTGCCTTTTTCAAAAGCCAGTTAGCCACTTTATTGAACAATTTGAACTTTGAGTTCGACATCCAACGCAAAATAGCATTGATGAATAGCAGAATAAAGGGCACGGGTATAAAATTACCAGCAACGCTTAGAATGTAGCACTGCCACCATTCAAGTCCGAGTCCCGCGCCAAGCGGAATAGCTCCGCGAAGCTCAATTACGGGAACCATGGAGCAAAAGAACACGCACAGTTCTCTCCATATCGACCAGCCGGTTTCCTCAAAAAAACTTTGAATTATATCTGTCATTATTGACCTCTGATTTTTTGTTTTATATTATCCGATATGTTATCAAGTTATATACAAATTTTATTTTTTAACTCCCTTTATGATAGGAGAAATTCTCTTATATATTAAGAATGTTATTACTGTCACCAATGCGCCCTTTAAAAAGGTGAATGGGACGTTAAATATTAACAAACATGTAAACAAAGGGGGAGCTCCGGGAATCAAATTAACGATTCCGGGAAAAATTTCGGCGTACATACCTATTATTGCATCAATAGGTAAAAATTTTTCATATACGGGGTACATGACAAAATAGTTTGATGCCAAGCTAACGATAGCCATAGTTGCAGCACCGGCCAATGCCGAAAGCAAAGCAGACAAACGATTTTTCTTGAATTTATAGATCAAACCTGCGGGCAAAACAAAACAACAGCCCAAAAAGAGGTTTGAAAGCTCACCAATGCCACCAGTTGTGGTAAAGGGGAGGTTTACGAGATTTTTGATCAAGCATACCGCGACTCCATAAACGGGTCCCATGCTGAACGAGGCGATAAGAGCGGGAAGCTCGGAAAAATCAAGTTTAATAAATGATGGCATAAAGGGTACGCTGAAGCTTATCATCATCAAAACGCTTGCGAGCGCTCCCAAAATTCCGGTAGTAGTGATATAACGAATGTTGAAAAACTTTTTTTTGTTTTTATTATTCATAATTTTCTCCTCCAAAACAGGGAGAAAAAGAAAATCCCGAATTGCAATGCAACTTCGGGGTGGCAAAATACAATGCGAGCATATAAACGCATAATACTAATGCAACTTTTCTTTTCCCATCCGGACTTTAACCGTCGGTCAAGGAATTTCACCTTATCGGCGCGCACTGCGAAAAATCGCCGCGCGTTAGTGGACTATACCACCGGTATGGAATTTCACCAATCCCCAAAAATAAATTTGATATTAATATTATATTGTTCAAAAGCCGCGGCGGTTATCCGCCGCCACTTTTTTATATGATTTATAAATTATATTACTATGATTTATAAATTATGCAAGAATCTCGGAAACAACGCCGGAACCAACGGTTCTACCACCCTCACGGATAGCGAAACGGAGACCCTTCTCACAAGCGATGGGCTTAATGAGCTCAACGGTCATATCAACGTTGTCACCAGGACGGCACATCTCAACCTCTGCGGGAAGCTCGATTACGCCGGTAACGTCAGTTGTTCTGAAGTAGAACTGAGGTCTGTAACCTGCGAAGAAGGGCTTAGAACGGCCGCCTTCCTTCTCGGTAAGAACGTAAACCTGACCAACGAACTTGGTGTGGGGGTTGATGGAGCCGGGCTTACAAAGAACCTGACCTCTTTCGATCTCGTCCTTAGCAATACCACGGAGAAGTGCACCGATGTTGTCACCAGCCTCTGCCTGGGGAAGGAGCTTGTGGAACATCTCGACACCGGTAACGGTAGTCTGCTTCTTCTCTTCAACAAGACCAACGATCTCGATAACGTCAGATACCTTGATGGTACCTCTCTCAACTCTACCGGTAGCAACAGTACCACGGCCGGAGATGGAGAATACGTCCTCGACGGGCATAAGGAAGGGAAGGTCAGCCATACGGTCGGGAGTAGGAATGTATGCGTCAACCTCAGCCATGAGCTCGAGAATGCAAGCATACTCAGGAGCGTTGATGTCGGTGTTAGCGGACTCGAGAGCTTCACGAGCGGATCCGCGGACAACAGGCAGATCGTCGCCGGGGAAGTCGTAGGAAGACAGCAGATCGCGGATCTCCATCTCAACGAGATCGAGCAGCTCGTCATCATCGACGAGGTAAGTCGGATCGTAGCCATGTCGTTCTGTGAGCC
>JAZUAS010000140.1:0-9256 GCA_045638125.1 Eubacteriales bacterium
ATAAGTGTTACTACCGCACGGATCTTAGGAGGAAGCTCGTTGATAAACCAAGCGACCAAGAAAGAAAGGAGGTAGGATGCAGGTCCAACAATACCTGCGAATATCAAAGTGTTAGTACATGCTGTAAGGAATATTTCGTCATCAAAGAACAGGGATACGTAGTTATCAAGGAAAACGAAATCAGGTATTTCCAGCATATTGAAGTTTGTAAAGCTGATAAGTGCCGAAAGTATAACCGGGAGAATAGTGAATGTGGTAAAAATGAGCATATACGGAGCAACCATTACGTATGCTATCCAGTTTCGCTTCATTTCTTTCCATATCCACTCTCTCATGGTTATGTCCTTGCGCGCAGCAGCTTGTTTTTCTGCTATATTCTTAGACATTTTTGATCTCCTTTATAAATAGGAATAAAAGATGATAAATCATCAATAGCTGGCGAGTGCCTTAGCGGCATCCTTCAGTGCAACTGCGATATAGTAGATAAGCTCGTTGTTGTCGATTACCTCTTCATCAGTGATATCGGGTCCTCTTGCGATCTTAACGCTGGTGGAAAGGCTCTTGATCTCTTCAGAAGTGAACTTAGCCATAATCGAATTTGCTACACCCTCAAGGGTTACGATATCCTTACTGCTTATAGCAGCGGTTATCTGATCTGCGAGTGTCTGATCGTAATTGCTTCTACCCTTGAACTCTGCAACTGCAGCATTTGCTTGACCAAGTCTCTTGGACGCGAGGGTCTCACCTGCCGCAAGAGTTTCAAGTCCAAACTCTGTACGCTTACGGGTTATTTCCTTATTAATAGTATGGATATAACTGTGGAGAGACTGTGTGGGGTCTGCACCCTCGTTATACGCCGCCATGAATGCGAAGTCTGTGTAACGGCCTATAATGTAAGAACCGGGATAGTTGGGAATAGATGCGAGGTTATTGAACTGAGCCTCAATCATTATGCGCTCCTCAGCAGTCCAAGGAATGTTCGCAAGTGCAAATCTGTTTGCAGTATTGTACTTAGCGGAGGGACCCATGATAGCAACCATCTCGTTACCGTAGGATTCCTGGCACTCCTGACCTGTGAACCACTTGATATAGGTCCACGCGTCCTGATATTTACCCTTTTCGTCTGCTCCGGAAACGATTACGGAAGCATTGACGGAGGATACGGCGCAATTGTTGACGATCTCGTTGCCGTCCTCATCGAGCAAGGGCTCACCGTCCTCATCGAGCTGGACGGTTCCGGGAACGGGTACCATAGTCCACAAGCCCTCGATCTCGGTAGCGAATACCTTGAGCTGGTTGTAAAGTCCGGTGTAGTCACCGATAAGAATAGGCATCTCACCGGTTCTGAAACGGTTAGCCGCGTCGTAAGAATAGGGGAAACCGTATTTGGTAAAGAATTCACACATCTTTGTGAATGCGGTAAGACCGACCTTGGAGTCAAGGTTGATTCTCATACCTTCATCCGCAAAGAGCTCTCCGCCCATCTGATAGAGGTGGATGTTAGTATCGGCGGTAATACCGATCTCCATGTTCTTTGCCTGAAGATGAGGAACCGCAGCCATAATATCATCCCAAGTTCTGGGAATATCAAGACCTGTCTCGGCAAGAATATCAACACGGACGAACATCATAGCAAAGCCCTGTGCCTCAGGCAATCCATAGTAGTTCATATCGCCGTCTGCGTCCTCCATACCGAGAACGATCATTGCCGCGTCGTTAAATACCTTGTCAGCGTATCTGGGATCAGTGGGATCGGTGATAAGAATATCAGTCGTATCCTCGAAATCCTTTCTATCTATCAAGATCTCGCCGTTTTCGCTATTTCCGTCGTAGTATGCTTCCTTTTCGGAGTACATAGGCAGAATTGCGGAACGGATCGCGTAGTTAATAACGTCACCCTGGGCAAGTCCGTGGTAAACGTCGGGACCCTTCTTTGCAAGGATCGAAGGAAGAAGAGTTCCTCCCGCAACGAGCTTAAGCTCGACCGTGATCTCCTTTCCCTGCGCCTTGGTCATTTCGGTAAATACGTTGTTAACGAGGTTACGCTTAACCTGCGCCTGGTCACGACCGGTAGCAAGCCAAACCTCAAGGCTCTCCTCTGTGGTCTCCCTGGTAGCTCCTACACTATCATAGTCTCTGAAGAAGGACCAGAAGAAACGGCTGATCTCGTGGAAGAGCGTTTGGAAAATGTTGGCTTCTGCCGCAGGCTCATCCTCGCCCATAGGCTGGATCATAATATAGTCGATCTCAAGAGGCTGAGTTTTTGCGTCGGAGAGGAACGTACCGAGAGTACCGATGTAAGACTTAAGTCTGTCCAGAGAGGACGCAATGGAGTCTTCATCTCTACCCATCTTTATAAGAAGATCGGAAACCTTCTGGAGCGTACCAACGCTGGAGGATTTCTGTCCTGCAAGCTCGGTAAGCTTCTGTGCAACGCCAAGATCGCCCTTTGTAAGATCCTCGTTATTGAGAACACGACCCTGAATTACCATGTCGATAAGCACCTCAGGCATGATTCTCGAAAAACCGTAGTCACGGTAAGAGTCGGGGGTAGCACCGGTGAGCTGAATAATAGAAAGGTAGTCATCGTTAATAGAGTTCAAAGAATCCTGAACTATCTCAATGATCTCACCCATATCGCCGAGAGTTACCTCAAACTTGATGGTGTAGGTAGCATTTTCATCAAAGTAGAAGGAAAATTCCTGCTCACCGTTGGTAGCCTGTGTTACCTGCCAATTATCGCTATAATTGTATGTAAGGGCTTTTGCTTCCTTAAAGGGAGCGCCGTCGTAATAACCGTCCGAGCCCTCGGGAATACCCTCGGTATAGATGTAAAGCGCACGGTTAACAAACATACCGTCAAGGACGTTCTGTCTGAATCTGGTAACGATATCGTACATACCCGACTTGTCTACCTTGAAGCTGTAAGTCACCCACTGACCTGCAGTCTGCCACTTTTCTCCACCCATTACGTTGAGCAGAGTCTTGGAAGCATCGTGAGGATAGGTCATAGCGTCAGCAGCATCCTCGAGTGCGTAGATAGTTTTATCGGAAGCCGCCTCGATGTATTCACCCTGAATAGTAACGGTGCCTTCACCGGGCTTATATCCCTTCTGATTTACGTAATAGTCCTTGTATTCTTCATAGGAAACAAGCTTTTCAGCGGGAGTGAGTATGATCTGCGAAACCGCAAGATTAGCGTTCTTACCCTGGAGGGTTATAACGTCGCCCGCGCCGACAACGAACTCAAACGCCTCGGTAAAATATCCCGAAGAATCCGCAAGAGTGTAGGTCTCCCAGCTGGGAGTCTGATCAGCAGTAGGACGAAGCTCATTTCCGTGGATATCGATCTTAAAGAATCTGATTGAGTACTTATTACAGAAATTCGTAATAGCAGAGGTCCAGACTCTGGGGTATTCGATATAAAGCTTACCCTCGCTCTCGGTATAGTTAAGCTTAAGCTCATCAGCCTGGCGCTTAACGGCATCCATATCCTTACCGCTGTATATCGCATCAACGTAATCGTTAACCCAATTCTTCTTTATGGTAAGGTATCTTGCCTCGGAGAAAGGCACCTTATTGTTGATACGGAAGGTACGTTCAACGGCATTGGACTTGCCGTCATCAATAGCATAGTAATTGATAGTGATCATGTACTTTGCTCTCTCGGTACCCTCGGGAACCGTCCATGAAACGCTTCCAAGCTCGGGTGTGACGATACACTCCATATCGCCAAGACCGGGGTTTTCGTCAAGCTCCGCCTGAGTAGGCTTTCTGTACTCAGCATCGGACTTTTCCGCGCAAAGGTCTTTCCAAACGTCGATAATTACCTTAGCGTTATCGTCCGAGGGAGAACCAACGTCAGCGTATTCTGCCATATATTCCTTATATGGAATAGAGCTGAGCGCTTCCAGCACACCGCTGGTGTCATACACAGACGTATTCGATCCGCCGGCAGAATTTCCCGTTTTATTCGCATTGGTCGCCGCACCGTCGGCTGCCAAGGAATTCAGAGAAAAACAACCAGCGGCAAAGATCAAGCAGAGCAGAAGCGCCACGGATCTTTGAAAAACTGTTTTCTTCATAAAATTTCCTCCTGTTTTGTTTTCAAGCAAGGCGTTTCCTTGCTTGGTAAAGGGTAAATGCTTCCGTTAATAACACCGTCACAGTGGGCAAGCTTAGCACACCAAAGCAGCGACACTACCCAAGCCCACTCACAATCCTTTGGAAACTTCCGGAAAAACGGTGTTACACGGAGGTATTACCAACGGTGCGGCATGACTTTTAAGCCGATCTCAACCTCGAATTCAAGCAAAAAGCCAAAAAGCAAGGTCAAGAAGCAACGATCATACTGCTGCAGCATTATCAATAATCAGCGTTACGCAACCGAAAATCTCTCGGCACTGAAAGGCTTTCGGTCGCAGAATAAAATTTCAACCGACGCTCTGTGGCAAAGACACTGCACACAAATCGTCGGATGGATAAACCAAATTAGATTAATATCGCGCATGATACCCTAAAATTTACTTGTATATAATAACACAAAAGCTTGTATTTGTCAAGCGATGCAAAGTTTATAATGCTTAACTTTTCGCTCTACCCTACATAAAATAATACCGCGCAAATGCTCACCGATTTTTGCAGGAGCAAAATCGAACCGTTTTCGCATTTTGTATTAATTACAAAGCCATCCAAAAACGCCTTGAAGATGTTAAATTAAATTTACCATTGTTGGTGCAAAATGTTAGGCGAATTACTGAAATTTGCTCATTTTTGTTCAATTTGCATCTTGATTTTTTGCAAGAAAATTACCTAAAAATAGCCAGTAAATTAAAATTACTCACAAGTCGGGCAAAATTTTGCCCCGTCAACGGGTTTCGCCTCGCTATCACAGCAATATTTACGGTGTTTTTAGGACATAAAACACGACGTTTTTTCTCGGCATTTTAAATTGTGAATTTTTAATTAATTTTTTTAAATGAGCAAAAAAGTTCGTTTGAAGCGATTGTTTTTTACCAAAATCATCTACCGCGCGTCAAAAACGCCATTTGTACACCGCACAAATTACATTTATTTCCATTTTTCAGATCACGCCACGCGCACGCGATCAGCACTTTCAGAATCCGCTTCAATAGATATCCTCCCCCCCAACCGCTCAACTACTCAACTGCTCATCTGCTCAACCATTCAACTGCTCAACCGTTCAACTGCTCAACTGCTTAACTCCTCAACTGCCCGCCCTACTCGCCCTACACACGCAACTACTCGCACATGCTGATGCTCAAAGGCGGACAAGGCCACAAACACACCAAAGTTCAAGAGCAAAGAGAGTGCTCGCCTCGCCGAAATCCAAAGGCAAAAACAATCAGTCCTCCACTCACTTTCATTGGGGGTGGCATTTATACCGATTGAGTGGTGGCTGCATCAAAATCAAAGCTAAATTGTATATTTATTGTTTATTTTTAAACAAACCGTTTACAATATTGCCCTAAACAAGTAAAAAAGCACCCCGACTTAAATGGGTTATGTTCTTAGCGGAGAATTTGAAAATACCGCTAAGTGCGAGCATCGCCTTTGACCGGTCAAACGCACTATGGGCTAAGCCCAAACCCTTATAACGACAGAAGAGAGAACAAATCGGGAAAACCGAAATGTCCTCTCTTTTTCTGTTGGTTTAATGAAATCGTGGCTAAGCCACGATGAAATCTTCACTTCATTCAGATGAAATCCAAGGCGTTGCCTTGGATGAAATCAAATCCGTCTAAACACCACCCTGCGAAGCAGGATTTCATCGCGTAGGCGATTTCATCCACCATAGGTAGATTTCACCCGTCGAAGACGGATTTGACTGCGTGATACTCCGTTAAGAGTATCACGCTAATAAGTCGGGGTGTTTAACATTTTCAATTAAAACTTTTCAATATTGGTCTTAACGTACTTGACCATCTTGTTCTGGATGTACTTTTTGTTATCAGCAAGGAACTTTTCGGTTCTTTCATAGCTTCCTGCAGCATTCTCGTAAAGGAACTTAAATGCCTTTCCGAGATCATCGTCACCGTTAAGCTCAAGAGCCGCAACGATAGAATCGATGATAGCCGGGTCAGCCTCAAGGTAGAGATTCCAGATGCTCTCATTAGCTCTGTCACCAAGGTCATAGAGTATCTTGTATGCAACGAGAGGCACGAATGTAGTCTCGCCGCCAAACACCTCATTGTCCTCCTCGAATACGTTGCCTGTCCAAACCTCGGACGCACTACCCGCAAGCTGCGTCATAACGTAGGTCATCTTTTTGTTCACTCTTGCAAAATCGAGCTCCTCAGGGGATACGTTAACATTTCTCTTACTATCGTAAAGAAAGAAGTTCGCATTCTCGCTATCTCCAATGAGCGCCGCAAGGAACACAAGCGAGCATCCAAGCAGAATCAAAACTATTCCAAACGCCACGAAAGCAACCTTTAAGAGACCGCCGTTAGGCGCCGCACCGAAAATAAATACCAGAATGCCCGTTAGCACAAGCACTCCACAGAGAATCAAAAGTATGAGTCTCAGATTTTTCTTTATGAAGTTTTTTACGCTTTCCATAAGTTCTCCAATCCATCTGATTTTGAAGTTTTATAAATAAATTCTCGCGATAAGACCGCAAATATATATCTAAATTATATTATATCATACACACTTTACTTTTGCAAGCGTTTTTTTCATATTTTTTAAACGAAAATTAACTTTTAGCAAAATTTTGGATATTTGCGGTGCTTCATATTGCAGATTTCACTTACAAGTTGAAATTGCACCGACTTCGATCTTACAGTTTGGCAAAAATGCGATTTTGACATTTTTTTGTGGCAAAAATTGCAACTTTTTACTTGACTCGAGCGCACACATATAGTATAATAAATGTATATTTTTATTTTCGGCTTATCCCTCGGAGGTCTACATGATCAAATTAAGAGAAAACGGCGTTTTCTATGAAAACGGCAAAATTTTTGAATCGTCTTCCGTCAGCGCGGCAGAGGCTCGCAAAAATACGATAGCATACCAAATTCTTTCTGCTCACAACACGTCGGGTAACGATAGCGCGTTGAAGATCAAATTCGACGCCATGGTTTCCCACGATATTACATACGTTGGAATTATCCAGACCGCACGAATCGGCGGACTGAGCAAATTCCCCATTCCCTACGCCCTCACCAACTGCCACAACTCCCTTTGTGCGGTAGGCGGCACTATCAACGAGGACGACCACGTTTTCGGTCTCTCTGCGGCAAAGAAGTACGGAGGAATCTACGTGCCCGCTAACCAGTCGGTCATTCACTCCTACGCTCGCGACGAGCTTGCAGGATGCGGCAAGATGATACTCGGCTCGGACTCCCACACCCGTTACGGTGCGCTTGGTACTATGGGCGTCGGTGAAGGCGGCCCTGAGCTTGTAAAGCAGCTTCTTCGTGACACTTACGATATTAAGGCTCCCGAGGTAGTTCTCGTTCACTTGACGGGTACTCCCAAAAAGGGTATCGGGCCTCACGACGTGGCAATCGCTCTCGTTGGCGCAACCTTTGGCAATGGATTCGTTAAAAACAAAGTGCTTGAATTTGTCGGCGACGGTGTCAAGAACCTTTCCATCGACTTTAGAAACGGCATCGACGTCATGACCACCGAGACCACCTGCCTCTCCTCTATCTGGGCGACCGACGAGGTAGTCAAGAAGCACTACGAAACACACAAGAGACCCGAGGAATACAAGGAGCTGAAGCCCCGTGGCGTGGCATACTACGATTCCATGATCGAAATTGACCTTTCCAAGATGGAATCCATGATCGCTCTTCCCTTCCACCCCTCCAACGCTTACACCATCAAGGAATTCCTTGCAAACGCGAAGGAAATTCTCGCAAAGGTCGAGGCAGAGGCGAAGATCAAGTTCCCCAAGTGTGATCTTGATCTCATTTCCAAGGTGCAATCCGACGGTAGCGTGCTTGCCGACCAGGGTATCATTGCAGGATGTGCAGGCGGTATGTTCGACAGCATCGTTGAGGCAAACGATATTCTTAAGACCGGCAACGTGGGTAACTCCTACTTCAATATGTCGGTTTATCCCACCAGCATTCCCGTGTCTTTAGCACTCACAAAGGCAGGCGTTTCCGCCGACCTTCTTCAGAACGGCGCAGTTATAAAGCCCTCCTTCTGCGGTCCCTGCTTCGGTGCAGGCGACGTTCCCGCAAACAACGGCCTTTCTCTCCGTCACACAACCAGAAACTTCCCCAACCGTGAGGGTAGCAAGCCCGGTGAGGGTCAGGTTTCGGGCGTAGCTCTTATGGATGCCCGTTCTATCGCGGCTACGGCAGCGAACGGCGGTAAGATCACCCCTGCTACCGACATTGATTACGATTACACTCCCATCGAGTACGAATTTGACAAATCGGTTTACGAAAAGCGCGTTTACTACGGCTTTGGCAAGGCGGACCCCAGCGTTGATCTGATTCTGGGTCCCAACATCACAAGCTGGCCCGATCAGTATGAGCTTTCCGAAAACCTCTTGCTTGAATTGACCGCAGTTATTCACGATCCCGTTACCACCACCGACGAGCTTATCCCCTCGGGCGAGACAAGCTCGCTCCGTTCCAACCCCCGTCGTCTTTCCGAGTTCACTCTCTCACGCCGCGTGCCCGAGTACGTTGGACTTTCCAAGGCGGTTGCCGCAGAGGAAGAGGCAAGACGCATGGGCAAGGCAAGCGACAAGTTGATGACCGCTCTTGCAAAGCTTGGAAATGCCGCAGAACTTGTAAAGAACACCCAGTTCGGCTCTTGCGTATTCGCCAACAAGCCCGGTGACGGCTCGGCGCGCGAGCAGGCGGCATCCTGCCAGAAGGTGCTTGGCGGCTTCGGTAACATCTGCTACGAGTTTGCAACCAAGCGTTACCGCTCCAACTGCATCAACTGGGGTATTATGCCCTTTACTCTTGACCCCGATGCCAAGTTTGAGTACGAGACCGGCGACATGGTGTTCGTCGAGGGCATCAGAAAGGCTATTGCCGACGGCAAGGAAAGCTTTGCCGCAAAGGTAGTTCGCAAGTCGGGTGAGATTGAGAACATCACCCTCTATATCAAGGGCCTGACCGCCGAGGAAAAGGACATTCTCCTGGCAGGTTGCTTGATGAATTATTATAAGATAAAGAATAGATAAGGAGATGCGGACTCCGTCGGCAAGCTTTCTTGAAAGAAAGCTTGGCAAAGAACTAAGTCGGATCGTAGCCATGTCGTT
>JAZUAS010000141.1:0-4542 GCA_045638125.1 Eubacteriales bacterium
TTTTTTATCATTGTGTATTTTTTTCGATCCGAATATTGCACAAAATTTGCACCACATCCAGCTAAGTACTCGTTTCATCATTTTTAAAAACACACTCCTTTTAAAATAATAAAGGGACTTTATTTTATCTTATAATATTCCACTGCACCATGTCAATCTGTTTGCAGTTCATTTATATGTACTTTCTTATTGTTTTTTTATATTTTTCTACTAAAAACATCCCTGCACCTTCATTATTTATATCTCTTTTCAACACCCAATAAGCCCTTTTTATCGAAATCTAATGATTGACAATCCCTTCCCCCTCTGCTATAATAAGGACTGTATTTTTTGAAAGAGACGTTGATCTCTCTTTCGATAATACCCCAAGCTAATAAGTGAGGCAGCTTTACCTTAAAATCATATTTCGGGGTGTGGCGCAGTTGGTAGCGCGCCTGCTTTGGGAGCAGGATGCCGCAGGTTCGAATCCTGTCACTCCGACCAAAGGGAACACTTTAACAGGTGCTCCCTTTTTTGTTTTTAAGAAGGCATCCTGCGACCAAAGCAGGTTCCTGCTTTGGGTTGCGCCGCCGAAGCGCCGCCGGTGGCGGATGAAGCGAGGCGGTCAGCAGCTGCCGCAACACAAAAAATACCGAGCGAACAACGGCTCGCGATGGATTTTTTGATGTTGCAAAGGGCGTCTTTAGATGAGGATGCCGCAGGTTCGAATCCTGTCACTCCGACCAAAGGGAACACTTTAATAGGTGCTCCCTTTTTCATTTTTAAAAAGGCATCCTGCGACCAAAGCAGGTTCCTGCTTTGGGTTGCGCCGCCGAAGCGCTGCCCTTTGGCAGATGAAGCGAGGCGGTCAGCAGCTGCCGCAACACAAAAAACACCGAGCGAACATCGGCTCGCGATGGATTTTTTGATGTTGCAAAGGGCGTCTTTAGATGAGGATGCCGCAGGTTCGAATCCTGTCACTCCGACCAAACACGGCAAATCCGAACTGTTTCGTTACGGCGGAACTGTTCGGATTTGTTTTTTTACTTTGATTATCCGTATTAAACACTACCGCCGAGAGCAACCAAACAAGTTACTCTCGGCAGTGTTTATTCTTCATTATCAAAATAGGGCTTAGTTCTGTTACAAGTAAAATCGTAATAATTTTTCTGAAAACGTATAAACAAAAATACAAATTTCCGGCCAAATCAAATTAATTTGACTTGGGCGGTTATATTTATTTATTTATATTTTTGAGTGCCTTGAACGAAAGTCCTCTTATTCCGCTGTCAATGAGGCTGTATTCATTAATCCAGTCGTTACCGCGTGTAACAAAGTTACCGGGACCGTACGAGCCTGCGATCTTCACGCTCTGATGAAGAGGTCCGAACAAATTTCGTCTTGTGCCAACGACAGTTACGTCTATGGGCGCGTTTTGACGGTAAGCATCTGTAATATCTGCTTCATAGGGGTCAAAACCCAATACCGAAGTCTTGCCAAGCGCGCTAACCTTGACGCATCCGCCCGTGAATCCTTCTGGCACAAGGACGATTTTATCAGCCGTACCTGCCGTGTCTGCAAGTATATTTTTATACTTACTTGGATCAACGCGGAAGGTTACGCATCCCGTATAGAACGGCATATCCATAGTGTCGTAATTCTGACAGCCGATCATTTTAGGAAGTGTCGTAAGAGTGCGTTTATTGCCATCAAGTCTTACTCCGAAATCACCGATCAGGTAAATTGCCTCAACATTTGTGGTTCTCATAAAATCAACCTCTGTGCTGACCTCATTTTTGCCAAGCTTTATAGCACCTGCGGGGATTTTCATCTTCTTGAAGCAATCGTCTATCCAGAAATCATTGATATCGGCACAGCCAAGCAAAACTCCGTTAATACGGAAATTGTTAAGCTCCGGACGCTCGCCTGCGAGATATACCTCGCCGCTCGGCATTGTTTCAACGAAGAATTCATAGCTCAATTTAAGCTTTCCGTAATGCTTGTTATCGTTAAGCTTTGCAAACCAAGGCTGAAGCATTTTGCCGCCGCGGCGCTCAATTCCCACAAGATCTCTTATATGGCGATCCGCCCACAAGACCTCTTCTTCGCCCGAAGTATGGTCGCCCATGCTCCATTTTACAAAATCGAGGACGCATACGTTTGGCTCATCGAGCTTATAGTCAAATTCACCGTCTATCTTTTCGTGTGCCAAAGTATCATAGCAAGCAAGCAAAGGAAGCTCTTCCCTCTCATCAACAAGTACAAAAAATACGCTCTCTGCGGGCAACATGGAAAACCTTATTTTCATTTGTCCGTTTTCATAGCTTGATATTGCGTCTGCATCAAAGCGCTCGCCGCTTACTGCATCCCATCTTTGAACGTGACAGGGTTTTGGTACCGATACACAAAGCACAAGATCTTCTTTGCGCTCGTGTTTATTTACGCTGAGCAAGGCTATCGCCTTACTGCTACCGCCAAAGTCACGGCGCACCTGCGCAAACACCTCTTTTTCGCACGCGCCGTCCGATTTTGTTACGCTGACAAATGCATCGGTATTGGCCCTCACAGCAGCTACTATCTCACTTTCGTCAAAGGCTACGTTGACAGCGTTTTCATGCGTTGAAAGAATACTGACACGCTCGGTTTTAACAGCGTTTTCATATTCGGGCAAATCGCCTGCGAAAATAACCTTGCCACCAAGCTTCATAAACTCTTGCAAAATATCAAGAGTTGTTTTGCGTATTGTGAGCATATTTGAAACGATAACTGTCTTATACTTTGCTTTTCCTACCCACAAAACTGCCTTGCCGTCATCATCAACAGTCACCTTAGCCATTCTGCTCATCATTTCTTCTTCACCGTAGTCAAAGTCAATCTGATTATCGGTAAGTATATGGAAAAGCCTTGCGTATCTTTCCTCATATGGCGCAACGTCAGATGAATTATTACGTATCCAATTAGCCCATCCGATATATGCCTGACACCAAAGTGATTCAATGGGGTTGAGCATGAGCACGTCACATTCGGGTGCTCCCTCGCTTATAAAGAGTCCAAAACGTGCGAAATAATCTTCAACATATCTATAATCCTTATACCACGGGGATTGATGGAGTATTGAAGCGGGGTAATCTCTTTTGGATTCGCCCTCCATCGTGTACCATGAAAGGTGCGGACATCTCAGATTTATTCCGAAAAATGCCTGCCAATCGCCAACGACCTTGTGTGATTTGAAGTCGAATTGCCATCCCGTACATCCGTAAAGCTCGGAAAGAAGCCACTTTTTACCAATTTGACGAGCCGAAGAGGTAAGCTGTTTTACCACCCAATAGTGTTTACCATGCTCCCCAAGATAATCGACCCCGGGATAACCCATGTACTCATAGCAGCGCATGAGCGAACCGTGAGGCACGGTCTGATTCATGAGGCTGTTTTCATGGAGAGCATGGCCTGTGAGTATCATATTATTGTTTTCGCACCACTGATTTATAGGAATCAAAAATCTTTCAAGAAACAGATTATTTGCAAGATCAATATAGTGAAGCTTGACGGGTGCCACAAGCTCTCCCTTGTATCTGTAGAATAATTCGGGCAGAATTTTTGATGCATCAAATCCGTAGCGTTTTTCAAATTCCTCAAAAATATCGTCCGTCCAACACATTGCACACGATCTTACGCCGTCCGAAATGCTTAAATTATCAAAGCAATGACCTCTGTGTGGCTCGTCGATAAAGATTCCCTTTATTGAGCGTCCGAGTCTGTCACCGCATCTCTTTTTATATTCTTCGTGTGTGATCTCGATGAATTTATCAGTTGCTTTACGGCTCAAGGTATCGGCATAAGTAGTTCCATTATAATTTGAGTTACACGGGTCTAAAACTATCGCAAATCTTAAAACCTTCCAATCTCCGTCGTGACTATCGTCCTCGTCGCGTAAAAGCTCAATAGCTTCATTTACTTTGTTCAAAGCATCATCGCCGTCTGATATTTCAACCTTTTTATAGCTCCATACGTTGATGCCCTCCACCTTGGCAACAAATACGGAGTAAGTATCGTCATTATATTCAAACTTTTCGGGCAAGGATTCATACACGTAGATCGATTTCATGCGATACTGCGGATCTTTAGTTACCTTTCCACCCGCAGATCCAGAAGGCCATCTGTCCTCATCGTACAGCCAGGCCTCCATGCCGTCTCGCTCGGCGGCATCTGCCACGGCGTTTATAAGATCAAACCATTCGTCTCCGAGATACTCGGTGATAAGGCCTGCTCTTGAATGCATAAAATAGCCCCCAAAACCCATTTCCTTCATTACCGCACTCTGGCGCACAAGCTCTTCTTCTCTGAGTTCTCCGTTCCATGACCAGAATGGCTTTCCACGATACGTATTATCCGGGAGGGTAAAATTTTCTTTTATTCTCTTAAGCTCCATATTTACCTCACGTTTAAAGCTTCTATTGACTATTTGTTTTTTATTATATCATAAAACAGTCTTTATTTCAATATAGAAACAAAAGAACAACTACTATCTAAAAACACATATGCAAATGAATCAAAACAATTAGT
>JAZUAS010000142.1:0-3445 GCA_045638125.1 Eubacteriales bacterium
GACGTGCTTCCGTTTTGGCTGAAAAACGGAATTGATGAGGAGAATGGCGGAATTTTTACCCAGCTTGAAAGAGACGGCACACTGTACGGTACTGAAAAAAGCGTATGGTTTCAAGGGCGCGCTCTTTGGACTTTTTCAAAAGCCTATAATCTCATTGAAAATAATGAGGAATATCTTGAAGCGGCGAGAAAAATATATTCATTCCTTCCTCGTTGTGCCGACACCGACGGCAGAATGTTCTTCACTGTGACAAGAGAAGGGCAGGAAATTCAAAAAAGACGTTATTTCTTCAGTGAAACATTTGCGGCAATAGGTTGCGCGCAATACTATAAGGCGACAGGAGACAAGGAGGCTTGGCAAAGGGCAGAGGAGTATTTTAATACTGCAAAGGCATGCTTCGACGACCCATCCCTCAATCCGCCAAAATATAAGCTTTCTGCAAAGGCTCTTTCGCCCATCATGATAATGATGTCAACTGCCCGTTCTATGGCGGAATGCGCTCCTGATAAAGAAAAATATTCGATTTTGGCAAGAGAATACGCAAAAGAGGTCATTAGCGGCGGTTATTATCAAGAGGATGTTGGCGCTCTGCTTGAAAGTGTCTCGCTTGACGGAGGCTTTATAAACACTCCGTCGGGGCGCGTGGTAAATCCCGGACATTCGCTCGAAACCGCGTGGTTTTTGATGACCGAGGGATTGATCGAAAAGAATGACGAGGCGCTCTCGCTTGCGAAAAAAATTATCGATCAGACAATGCCATTGGGACTTGACAAAAAGCATGGAGGAATAATTGCGTTCTGCGATTGTCTCGGTAAGCCCGCCACGGCGCTGGAGTGGGATATGAAGCTTTGGTGGCCGCAAAACGAAGGGATCATCGCAAATCGAATGGCATATGAGATATTCGGTGATGAAAAATATAATGAAAGCTATGAATCTCTGCTTGATTATGCCTTTTCGCACTTTGCAGATAAAGAGTGCGGCGAATGGTACGGATATCTTCACTATGATTCTACGCCCTCGTCAACTCTAAAGGGGAATATTTTCAAGGGTCCATTCCACTTGCCGAGAATGCTTATGATCTTAAATGAGATCGATAACGGCAGAATGCGGGGTTATTTTAAATAATTGGGTAGCCGCGCTCGGTAACAATTATCAATTTTACAAGCATTAACAGTAAGCACTACAAAGGAGGACGGTTATGATATTGACATATCTTGGCACTGCGGCGGCAGAGGGATTCCCTGCGGTATTTTGCAATTGCGCTTATTGCAGAGAGGCAAGAGCATTGGCGGGCAAAAATATTCGTACACGCTCGCAAAGCCTTATTGGCGAAGATCTGCTGATCGATCTTCCCGCCGATACGTATTCGCATTTTCTGCAAAACGGAATTGAAGGGGATAAGATCAAGTATCTTTTGATAACCCACATGCACAGCGATCATTTTTATAAGGACGAGCTTAATATGAGAAGCGGAGCCTTTGCTCACGATATGAGAGCACCCACACTACAAATGTTTTGCTCGGAAAAGACGTTTAATTGTCTCGACAGCACTCCTCGAAACGTTGAAGTTACAATACTTAAAGAATACGAGACCGTGGAGATCGGGGATTACCGCGTTACACCTCTCCCAGCAAGACATATTCCGGGCGGCGGATCTTTCATATACGTTATTGAGGGCGATAAAACTCTGCTCTATGCTCACGATACCGGATATTTTTATAATGAGGTCTTTGATTTTATTGCTAAAAAGGGTTTTGTGTTCGATATGATCAGTCTTGATTGCACTAACGTGGATATTCCGATCACCGACGAGGGTGGACATATGGGATTTCCGAATATTGAGCAAGCTATATCCAAGCTGACGGCTCTCGGCGCGGTCAATACGGCTACCGTGAAATACGTTAATCACTTTTCACACAACGCAAATCCTCTCCAAGATTTATTGGAGAAAAAGGCGGCTCGTATTGGTTGTCGCGTTGCATACGACGGTTGCCGTGTGGAATTCTAACTGATTTTAAAAATAAAAAAGCATTGAGTTTTTGGCGTGATACTCTTAACGGAGAATTCGTAAGCACAAAATTTCGGCAGAGAACTTGTTTTCTCTGCCGATTTGTGTTATAATGGTGGTAGCGTAAAAGCCTCCCTTGTGCAAAGGGAGGTGGCAGCCGAAGCCTGACGGAGGGATTGTGAAATGAAGAAATTAAGCAAAAACAATCCCTCAGTCGCTAACGCGACAGCTCCCTTTGCACAAGGGAGCCTTTGGACGCGCTCGTGCATCTTTAGGGGTATGGGCTTTGCCTGATGCCTTTGTAATACAAAGGCGAAACTGGCGATAAAACAGAACGATAAATAAGAATTTGATGAATGGAGGAACCTGTATGAAACGCACACTATCAATACTAATCGTATTATTATTTTGTCTTTCTGTCTTTGTTGGCTGCGACAATGCATTGTCACAAAACGCTGGTTCTCAAACAACGAATACGGAGTGTGAGCATAATTGGGAAAGAATAGGCAATTTAAATGAATCTACCGCGCAAGATAAATGTACTAAATGCGGAGAAACAAGGCAATACACAGATCCCGATTCGATAAATCCAGATTGTGAACATGATTGGGAAAGAATAAGTAATTATAATGAATCTACCGCACGAGATAGATGTACTATATGCGGTGAAACAAGGCTATACACAGATCCCGATAGTATCAATAAACCTAAAGATGAAATTGCAGGAATGAAAGGGATAAGAGTTTGGGACTGGCATCATCCCGATGACTCAGAAAGAAATTCTGAATGGGCAATTACATTCGCGTCGATTCCAAACATTGAGTTTAAGAGAGAAAACTCGTCCGTATATGCCAATGACGAACTGCTGATAGGTGGATCAGGATATGCTTGTATGAGTTTTTATACTGCAGAGTTAACAGTAACTAACAAAACACTTCTTTGCTTCGGTATGAGCTTAGGATCGGGAATTTGCGATGAAAGAATTGTTATCATGGATTTTGACACTAAGCAAGAACTCTTTGCGATTCATGATAGAATGAACTATGACTATCAATTATTTGTTCGTAATGGGATTTTGTGTGTACGCGAGATGAAATATGGAACGAATGAAATTACTCGCACAGGAATCTTTTATGATGAAGGGACAAAAATCCAAATTTTATGGGATGAGCATATAGTTTTGGATGAAGATAGAGATCAAGTGCAAAACGGTCAGCCTATTTCCTAACATTGTTTGGTAATAATTTATTAGACAAATTCCAATTTATCGAACAGAATAAACAACCCCCGACAGACTGAACTGCCCCAAATTGTGCGGACAGTACAAAAAACACCCCTTGTGGTAGAAAGCATTAAATTTTAGGCAACGAACTGACATCGCTTTTCGAGTGGTGTCAGTTTTGTTTTGAGTTGAATACGTTCGTTGTTGTAAAACTG
>JAZUAS010000143.1:0-3803 GCA_045638125.1 Eubacteriales bacterium
GAAAATTTCAGTGAGCAAAAAACATCGTGTGCGTGAAACAAGACCATACACCGCAAAGTCGAACTTCACCTCCACGCGATCTTCATACCCTCTGCTCAAGGCAGGCACCCTCGCGGCACATTGAGTTTACCGCTTAATGCTGCTTGGTCCCCCATCTGACATGGTTCACAGCTCCCAATTGCGCAAGACCCGCCTATCAACACAGAGGATAGGACTCATTCGTAAAGAATCTGCCCTCATGTGCGGGATCTACCCCTGCTGTAGCGGATTTCAGGTACAGGGCTCCGCTAAATCCCCGGCTGGTATGGCCTTGTTTCACAGCACACGACTGCTTTTTAATTATGCCCACAATAGGCTCTTAATATTATAACAGATTTGTCTGCTTTTTTCAATAGCTTTTTAAAAATTTAACATATTTTGTTTTGCGTTTTACACCTTTAGATGCAAAAAACGTTAAATATCGGTTGAAACATCTCCCGTTTTCTTTTTGGGGACTACAAAATCACGATTTGCGTCCAAATAGTAGGATGTGCTTTCGCCATTCTCCACCTCGACTATACTGCTTTTGTGAGCAGGATATCCGAAACCGATAACGCAGCTTATATCAAGAGCGTCATCAACCGAAAGCATCTCGCGAAGACTATCTACCTTTACGCTTCCGAGTATGCAAGAGCCTACGCCGTGAGCATATGCGGCTAAAGTAAGATTGCTTGCGGCAAGTCCCTCGTCGAAAGCCGTGAATTTTGTACTCAAAGCCTTTTCGGTGAGAAGAACTACAAAAAGTGTAGGTCTTTCGCCTATTTTAGGTCTACCCTCTCCGTTTGGCAACGCTCCGCCCCAGCTTGTAATATCAAATACTGCATTCACCGTCTCGGGAGTGCGTATGTAAATATAGCGCAGAGGCTGGCGGTTCATAGCGCTTGAGGAAAGCTGTGCCGCTCTTTTCATATCGGCTATAACATTGTCGGGTATCTGTCTGCTTTCGTCAAAGCGGCGGTAGGTTCGTCTGCCCTCAAGCAGAGTCATAATTTCGTTGGAGTTCATAAAGGGTCTCCTTTTCATACGTATTTTCAATTATAATTTTAGCACAATACGCCGTATATGTCAAGAAAAAGCACCAAAAAAGGTCGATGCGTCGCATCGACCTTTTTATTTTATTCGGAAAGAAGCATATCGTTCTTTTTTATCCAACCAAGCTTTCTCATTATCTCACTGAAGGCAAGCGACAGAACGGCAGGCAACACAAAACAACATAACACAAGTCCTATCCACATCATAGGAGACCGTTCTGTGCTGCTGATAACGCCGATAGGGCCTACGAGACCGCAGGTACCCATTCCGGCGGAAACTCCCGTACATTCAAGCTTGAACACCATAGTGGAAAGCGGTCCCACTATTGCCGAAGCCAATGTAGGCGGAATCCAGATAAGAGGATTTTTATAAATATTACCCATTTGTAGCATCGACGTTCCCAAACCCTGGGACACGATGCCCCCCCACTTGTTTTCACGGAAGCTTGCGACCGCGAAGCCTACCATCTGCGCACAGCAGCCAACAACCGCTGCGCCGCCCGCAAGACCTGATATTCCTATCATAGCGCATATTGCCGCGGAGGATATTGGAAGTGTAAGAACTATACCGACTATTACAGCGATGACAACTCCCATCGCAAATGGTGCATAGACTGTCGCGCTGTTTATGTATCTGCCGAGAAGTGCCATAAGATACGCAACGATAGGCGAGGTCGCTATAGAAATCAAAACCGCAGGGATTATTGAAACTATCGGGGTTACAATAATATCAACCTTGGTTTTCTTTGAGACCAGCATACCAAGCTCGACTGCCAGAATAACCGCGATAAAGCACCCGCCCGGACCAGCTATAAGCTTGCCCTCAGCTTCACCGAGAACAGTGTTGGGCCAATAATTCCCGATAATTTCAAGACCATCTGATAGCTTGTTATAAATTACGCCTATTGAATAGCTTGCCGCTCCGACGACCGCAGAGGAATACATAACAAGAGGCGATGCGCTCATAGCACGTGCCATACCTACACCAATAGCCGCTCCCACAACGAAGTCATTTTTGCATACCGACGCCACCATAAGACAAAAGTTTTTAGCAGGCTCCCAAGGAATATAGCCACCGATTGTACCTATTATGGTGCCTATCAAAAGTGTGGCAAACAAGCCCTGAGCCATACCGCCCATAGCGTCTATAAAGTAGCGGTTAAGATACTTTTTTACTGTCTTCATTTGTTTTTCCTTTCTTTTTTTGGCATGATACGCCTTTTTTTACCGAATAAAGTATATCACAACCGACTTTTTTATTCAAGGTTAATTTTTTATGAAAAATTCGGCTCTTTTCGCCGCTTTTTGTGCAATATGTAAATATATTTGTATATTCAGATAAAAATTTTAAAAAAATCTCTCCCCAAAGCGTATTCAATGGGGAGAGACATGATCAAAAAGTCATTTTTTGCGAACAAAACCGAATTTTTCAAGGTCCTCTGCAAAACGGAGTGCCATACTGTAAAATCCGAGATCGGTGGGATGGCAATAGTCAACAGTTCCCTCGCATCCGCATATCGACATCAGCTCTTCACCCGAAATGAAGCTGATCTTATCGTCACCCTCAGCGCGAAGTCTTTCGACGTTGGCACGTATAAGCTCGCGTCGCGCAGTCTCCTCCGCGTTAAGCTCTACACGGGGACGGTTTGCGGCGATTATCGGTATGTCGGGGTGAGCGGCACGAATTTTTCGGAGCATCTTGTCGTGCGTCTCCACAAGAGTCTCGTATGTAGGGCTGTTATAATCGTAGTCATAGATGAAAGCAGACATTTCAAGGCCTGCGATGTAGTCTGCCATCTCATCCTCGCCGCAGGCACTTCCCGAAAATCCGAGATTTATAAAGTCAGCGTCGAACCAACGCGAGAGCCAGCCCTGATAGCAGGTTCCGGGACGAGATGCACACCCGCCCTGAGTTATTGACGAACCATAGAAAACAAAAGGCTTTTTAACAGAATATTCGGGGGCTTCACACAAGGTACAACCGTCCTTAATACCGATATAAAGCTCATTAACGCCGTGATACAGGGGGAAATTGATGGTAAAAGTTCTGAGCCCTTCTTTTGAAAGAGTCTCAGGCTTGAGATCTATTATCGATTCATATCCACCCGAAGCAGACGTTGATTCATACGTCTCGGACGAAGATCTGTCCCACGGCGGAACAAAGGAGCTGTAATAGGTTGACTCACTTCCCTCGCCCATGTAAAGATCAAAGCCCATGTGACCCGTAAGAGGCATATGAGGCATAATCGTCGCAAGCGGCTGAACTGCTTTGATTGCAATATAGGGGCTATCGGTTGTAAAACGCACTCTACCTCCCGACGTATTTTTTGCTAACATATAGACGTTTGGGCTTGCGCTTTGCGCTATGTCAAGGGGCATTCTTACCCATCTGTCGGATATACGGATAAGACCGTGTACCGAAAAGGGCTTTTCTAAAGCGTTTATAAAACGCAGACCCTCTCTTTTTATCTTTGTTTCAAGTTTAAAATTCTTGTCGAGTTCTTCTATTCTCATTTTTTTGATCCTCCGCTACGAGATTTCACAAAAATTATATCATATCTTGCTTGAATTGTCAATAATTTTGCCTGTTTTAATATTATTATGTCCTAAATTTGTAATTCCGTCTGAATTCAGCCGTTTGGTGGAAGTTTTTTGGAAGAGAGGGGGTGCAGGGGGAGAGGAACATTTTTTTCAAAAAAGGGTCCTCTCCCCCTGCATTTATCTATATCAATG
>JAZUAS010000144.1:0-13893 GCA_045638125.1 Eubacteriales bacterium
TGGAAGCTTCCACTGCTTTTCGCGTGGCGAAACCCTGCGTTTTGGAAATGCTTTTGGAAGTCCGATTGGAACTGATTTAATTATAGCGAAAATACTTGATTTTGCGAATGCCTAAGGGCAAGTATTTGCAAAAATGTTGCAAGTTGTTGTAAATATAATTAACTAAATGATGATTTTATTGACGAAATTGCCGAATTAATAAAATGATTATTTTCCGAATTTCGCTGGACTTTCTCTCAATCACGAAACTCATTCATTGGACCTTGATAGCAATAAAAACAAAAAACGGTGATTGTATTTGCCGAGGGAACCTCGGGAAGGACAGTCACCGTTTTCATATAAAAGTGGACAGGGAATGGAAAAGAAGACGTTTAAGGAAATGTTTCTCAATTTCTTAAAAAATATTGCTATTGGAGCCAAATAAATTTTATCATGGGAATTTGAGTAGAGGTCGCAAGTTAAAACCTCTACCATTCGCGGAATGTAGAGGTGAAAAGCCGAAAGCCCTTGATATATAAGGCTTTTTCGGCCTTCGTGCATTGATTTAGTACATACCTTTCGTAAATCGTGTACATACCCTTGGTTGTATGTACTTTGTATGTACTAAAAAGGTTGTAAAAAGGGAAAAGTTCTGAAATGTGTTGAATATGAACAAAAACAAAAAGAAAAAATCCGCAAGAATTGTACATTCTCACGGATTTTTGGTCTGAGTGACAAGACTTGAACTTGCGGCCTCTACCACCCCAAAACAAGGAGTGATTGTGGCGTGTGAAATAATTGTTTTGTGTGCATTGGACACAATACCCAACAATTATATAAGATTAGATTTGGCTTGACATCCGATAATTTTGATGATATTATAAGAGTAAGATGGATATTGCAAAGACTGGTGCTTTTGCTTGCTGTATTGCAAAGGGAGATTTAACGATGAACAAACAATCTTTTTTTGAATATTGCCTGGCTACATACTCCACATCACCGGACTACCCCTTCGACGAGGACTTTGAAACTGCGGTGCTTCGGCACGGAGACACCAAAAAGTGGTATGCTCTTGTGATGAGGATACCTCGGAGCAAGTTAGGGATCGACAGCGATGAGATGGTTGACGTGGTCAATCTGAAGGTGCCGACCGAGATGTTCGGCTCGTTCGGGGTAGAAGACGGTGTTTATCCTGCCTACCACATGAACAAGCTTCACTGGATTTCGGTGATTTTACAAGATGCGCCTGAAGATGTTATCAAGTTCCTTGTGGACGTCAGCTTTGAGGCGACTAAGACGAAAATTAAAAAGAGAGGCGAATGATATGTTTGATTTCAAAGATAAAGTCGTTGTTGTCACGGGCGGCGCAAGAGGGATAGGTAAATGCATCTCTGAAAAATTCAGGGAGGCAGGTGCGACTGTTTGCGTTATTGACCTGCTTCAAAACGATTACTTCGTTGGCGATCTTGCCGAAAAATCAACTCTGGAACGTTTTGCGTCAAAGGTTATTTCCGATCACGGTCACGTTGACTACCTCATAAACAATGCCGCGCCGAAAATGTGCGGAATTACAAACGGCGGTTATGAGGATTTTGAGTATGCCTTAAAGGTTGGAGTGACCGCGCCGTTTTATCTTTCCAAACTATTTGCACCGTATTTTGCGGAAGGCGCAAGTATTATTAACATCTCATCGTCACGCGATCGCATGAGCCAGCCTGAAACCGAGAGTTATACTGCGGCGAAGGGCGGTATTGCCGCGCTTACGCACGCGATGGCGGTGAGCTTTGCGGGTAAGGTTCGAGTGAACTCGATCTCGCCCGGATGGATAGACACTAATTACACCGTTTACGAGGGCGCGGATGCTATTCAGCAACCATGTGGCCGAGTAGGAAATCCCCATGATATCGCCAATATGGTGCTATATCTCTGTTCGGACATGGCAGGATTCATTACCGGCGAGAATATCTGCATTGACGGCGGCATGACGAAGCAGATGATTTACCACGGCGACTTCGGCTGGACGCTTGAGGAAAAATGAAAAATCAATATTTGAACAATCTGAACAAGATCGAGTTTGTCGTAACTGACGCATGCACGGGGCGGTGCAAGCACTGCTCCGAGGGAGAGCACAGGTCATGCGGCGAGCGGATCGACCCCCAAATTGCCGCAGATGCGGTGCGCAAGATAGCGACGGTGTACGATATCGAAACCGTGATGGCCTTTGGCGGCGAGCCGCTTTTGCATACGGACGCGGTCGAGCAAATCATGACGGTAGCCAAGGAGTTGAATATTCCAAAACGTCAGCTCATAACCAACGGCTATTTTTCAAAGAATTTCGACAAAATCCGCGAGGTCGCGGGGCAGCTTGCTTCGTGCGGTGTAAATGACCTGCTTTTGTCGGTAGACGCATTTCATCAAGAAACCATTCCGCTTGAAATAGTCAAAATATTTGCCGCCGAGGTAAAGACGTGCGGCATACCGATTCGACTCCAGCCCACGTGGCTTGTAAGTGCTGTGGATGACAATCCCTACAACAGAAAAACGAGGGAGATTCTCGACAGCTTTGACGATATGGATATCCCGGAGGGAGAGGGAAACGTCATTTTCCCCGAAGGAAATGCGCTGAAATATCTCGCAGAATATTTCACGGACACTCTTCCCGAAAATCCTTATGTGGAAGATCCGCGCGACGTGCGTTGTGTGTCGTTCTCATCGAACGATGACGTTCTTGGCGGCAACGTTTACAAGCGCGATATTATGGAAATTATTGAGGATTATGCTCCGTAAAGGAGAAAAATATTTTCACCGATGCGGCGCAGGTGTTTGTAGGGCAGATCACCTACGGCGCGAGCAAGGCAACCCTTGAGGCGCTGACGCGCAGTATCGCGCTTGAGGTGGCGCAGTATGGCATTACCGTTAACTGTATCGCCCCCGGCCCGACTCAAACAGGCTGGATCGACGAGGATTTTGAAAAGATAGTTGTTCCGATGATCCCAATGGGCAGTTTAATTGAGCCGGAAGACATCGCCGAAACAATTCTGTTCCTTGCAAGCGAGCAGGCGAGAATGATTACGGGCCAAGTCATCAAGGTTTCCGGCGGAAAGGGGCTTTGAGACATCACTTAATCTGCATTGAGAATTGTAGATCATAAAAGCGCCGGAGATGTGGTTTTGGTTGACAAGCCGGCAGAGATATGTTATACTCAATTATACAAAAGATGATGGGAGGATCATTATGGCAAAATCAATGTTGATAGGAATTGCGGGCGGTACGGGTTCCGGTAAGTCTACCTTTGCAAACGGGCTCAAAAAGCTTTTTCCTGATGATATAACCATTATTTCCTACGATAACTATTACAAGGCGCAGGACCATCTTACTATGGAGGAGAGAGTTAAGACGAATTATGACTGTCCCGATGCACTTGATACAGATCTGCTTGTAAAGCATCTCCGCCAGCTTCTTGAAGGTGAGTGCGTTGACGTGCCGAATTACGATTTTTGTAAACACACAAGATGTCCCGAGGTTACCAGCCTGTGTCCGACTCCCGTCATTATTATTGATGGCATTCTCACCTTTCACGACGAGAGATTGCGAGAACTGTTCGATATCAAGATCTTTGCCGATGCGGATGCGGATGAGAGAATTCTTCGTCGACTCCGCCGAGACGTAACAGAGAGAGGTCGTGATATTGACGGTGTTATCAATCAGTACATAAGCACGGTTAAGGTCATGCACGGCATCTACGTTGAGCCTACAAAGAAGTATGCGGATATAATTATCAACGGCGGCAGAAACACGGTAGCTCTCGACATTGTTGCTTCGAGAATCAAGAGAAAATTGGGCAAATAAAAAGGTTAGATATTAAAAAGCATTGAGAACTCAAACTCTCAATGCTTTTTTGTGCTTTTTAATGGCATTTATTGTGAATAACGCCATTGTTTGGTATTTCAACAACTCCGTTTGAATGCAGATTGAACAAAAACCACAATTTGATCAACAAAATGGCATCAAGGTATTGACAAAAAAATATCATTGTGGTATAATGTTATAGAATGCGGTTTAACTCATATGGTTAATCTTCAATTTGAGCGGATATCGCAGTTCAAGTTGAAGATTAACCATATGAGTGGAGATCGTAAATAAAATATTTTATTAAAAAGGAAGGAAAGAAAAATGAAAAAGTTTTTCGCAATTCTTCTCTGCGCTATCATGGTATTTGCAGTTGTTGCATGTGATAACGCGCAGACCCCCGCAGAAGCTGATTACAAGCTCGGTATGGGCGTAGTAGTTAGCATGGATAGCTCCAAGACCGGCACTGCACAGGTTGACGCAACCGTTGCAACCGTAGTAACCGATGCTGACGGTAAGATCGTTGCTTGCCGCATCGACGTTGCTCAGAACAAGTTCGACCTTGCTAAGGACTTCACCAACACTGAGAAGAAGTTCGAGACCAAGAAGGAGCTCAAGGAGCGTTATAACATGGCTGCTTACGGTAAGCCCAACGTTGGCGACACCGTTCTTGAGTGGTACAAGCAGGCAGAAGTATTCGAGAACTTTGTAATCGGCAAGACCGTTGCAGACCTCGAGACTCTCAAGACCAACACTCAGCTCGTTAACGATCACAACATTTCCACTGACGAGGCTCTTCTTTCCGCAGGCTGCACCATCGAGATCGGTGATTTCTGTGAGGCTGCTATCAAGGCTATTAAGGACGAGCAGGGCATGAGCTTCAAGGCTGTTGCAGGCACCTTCACCCTTGGTGTTGCTGCTAAGACCAACCTCGACTCTGCTAACAAGGCTGCTACCGAGACCGAGAACGGCACCGTTGCTATGTACACCGACTTTGCTTGCGCAGTAGTTGTTGACGGTAAGGTTGTTGCTACTCTTAACGATGCAATCCAGCCCAAGATCACTGTAAACGCTGCAGGCGAGATCGTTGAGAAGACCTTCAAGGCTACCAAGAGAGAGCTTAAGGAAGGCTACAACATGGCTGCTTACGGTTCTGACAATGACGGCGACGAGAGAGTTCTTGAGTGGTACGTTCAGTCTGCTGAGTTCTCCAAGTTCGTTGTAGGTAAGACCGCTGCTGATATCGCAGGCATGAAGACCCAGCTCGTTAACAACCACTACATCTCTGTTGACGAGGATCTTCTTTCCGCAGGCTGCACCATGCAGATCACCGGCATCTGCGCAGTAGTAGCTCAGGCTGCAAATTACGCAAAATAATTTAATACTTTATATAGGAGAATAAGAATTTGAAGTTATTCAAATCTCTGATTTCCCTAGGTGCAATTATAGGGCTGCTCGTCATTTTGACGGGCTGCCCTACAGTTGCGAATAGGGAGGAAACAAAAAGTCCCCTTGGAAAGGTAAACTTTACCTATTTTGACACCGTATCTTACGTTTACAGCTATGCGGGAGACTCGCAAGAGACCTTTGACGCTAACGCCAACGCCGCTTTTGAGCTGCTTGGGGAATACCACAGACTTTTTGATATCTACTACGAGCACACCGGGGTAACTAATCTCCGCACCCTTAACAAAAATGCGGGTGGTGAGCCTATGGTCGTTGACGAAAAGCTCATCGATTTCCTGCTTTACGCCAAGGAGTTGTATAAGACTACAAACGGCGAAATGAATATTATGATGGGCTCGGTGCTTCGTCTCTGGCACGATTGCAGAGAAGCGGCGAGCAACAATTCCGAAAGCGCACGCATCCCAACGGAAGCAGAGCTTGCGGAGGCAAATAAATACACGGACATGTCCTTTTTGGAGATAGACGAAAAGAATAATACGGTCCGTATAACCGATCCTCGCGCGTCGATCGACGTGGGAGCTTTGGGAAAGGGATATGCCACTGAAAAGGCGGCGCAATATCTTAAGTCGGTCGGAGCTGAGAGCTACGTTCTCAACATCGGCGGAAATATTCGCATAATCGGTCATAAGCCCGACGGTTCGGGTTGGGGAACGGGAATAAAGGACCCTGCCGATACCGACAGATATGCCATAACCTTGACTCTTGCCGACACCTCCTGCGTTACTTCGGGAGACTATGAAAGATACTTTTCGGTTGGCAGTCAGAGATATCACCACATTATCGATAAGGACACATTGATGCCCGCGACCTATTTCAGCTCGGTTTCGATATTTACCGAGGATAGCGGTCTTGCAGACGCACTTTCCACCGCGCTCTTTGCTATGAGCTACGAGGAGGGAAGGGCTATAGTTGAAGATCTCGGTAACGTTGACGTTATCTGGATAACACCCGACGGTGAGATGTATTACACCGATGGAATTGAAGAGCTGATCAGAAAATGATCGGCGCATGAATTTGAAAACAATTTTAGTTTAAAAATATAAAAGAAAATAAAAAAACGGGAGGAAATGGTTTTGAAAAAAGATATTTCATCTTTGCACGTGCCCCACAATAAGCATACTGCGGCTTGCGTTCCCCAGCGTATCGAAACACCTGCGGAAGTAATCCTGCCCATGAATATGCATTCCGGTCACGATGCCGAGCCTATTGTAAACGTTGGCGACTATGTAAAGGTTGGCCAGCTTATCGCAAGAGAAGAAGGTAGATTTTCTTCTCCTGTTCACGCAACCGTTTCGGGAACTGTCGTAGAGATCGCTCCCATGCCCACCGCAAGTGGCAAGGAAACTGTTGCTATTCGTATTGAAAGTGACGGTAAAATGGAGATTTCCGAGAGTGTTAAGGCTCCCGAGATCACCGATTGCGACAGCTTTCTTCAGGCTGTAAGAGACGGCGGTATCGTCGGTCTTGGCGGCGCAGCTTTCCCCACTTGGGCAAAGTTCAACGAGGCTAAGAACCCCGACTACAAGGTTGACACCGTTCTTATCAACGCGGCTGAATGTGAGCCCTATATCACCAGTGACCACAGAATGATGCTTGCGCATCCCGAGCTTATCGCTGACGGTATCGAGTATCTCCGCAAGTACATGAACGAGTATCTTGGAGAGGCTACCTTTAAGATCTGTATCGAGACCAACAAGGCAGACGCTATCGCGGTTCTCGAAAAGACCTTTGAGGGTAAGGATTACGTAGTCGTTCACAAGCTTAAGACTATTTATCCCCAGGGTGCTAAGCAGGTAATGCTTTACAATGCGACCGGCAGAGTTGCAGTTGCAGGCAAACGTTTCCCCTCGTTCGGCGCACTTATCATCAACGTTTCTTCTCTCGCAAAGATGGCAGAGTACCTCAACACAGGTATGCCCCTCGTTGAGAGAATCGTTACCGTTGACGGTCCCGCTGTGGACAAGCCCATGAACCTTATCGCTCCCATCGGAACTCGCATCAGCGAGCTTCTCAAGATCACCGGTCTTAAGAGTGAGCCCGGCAAGGTAGTTGTGGGCGGTCCTATGAACGGTACTGCTATCTACTCGGTTGACGATCCTATCGTTAAGGTCTCCAACGCGGTTCTCGTATTCGACGAGAAGAGCGCAGTTCTCCCCGAGGCATCCGCTTGTATCAACTGCGGCAGATGTATGGAGAAGTGCCCCGTAGGCATCAGCGTTGCTATGGTTGACCGCGTAATGAATATCAAGAACGAGGACAAGAAGGCAAAGCTTCTTATCGACACCGGTGTTCGTCAGTGTGTAGACTGCGCTTGCTGCTCTTACGTTTGTCCCGCTAATCGTCCTCTGCTCCAGATCAACTGGGCTGCAAAGTCCTTCCTCAAGAAGTATGCGGCAGAGCAGAAAGAAAAACAGGAGGCGAAAAATAATGTCTAAACTTCATATCTCCTCAACTCCTCATATCCACCAGAAGGGCTCGTCCACTCGCAATATAATGCTTGACGTTACTATTGCAATGCTTCCCGCTGCAGTCGTAGGTGTCATTATCTTTGGACTTTCGGCTCTCTGGGTGCTTCTCACCTGCGTTGCAAGTGCAGTGCTCGCAGAGTTCATTTTCAATCTCTGTGTTCGTAAAAAGCAGACCGTCGGAGACTTCTCCGCAGTAGTTACCGGTCTCCTTCTCGGACTTAACCTCAGCGTTAACGTGCCCCTCTGGCAGTGTGCTGTCGGTTCTGTTTTCGCTATCGTTGTTGTAAAGGGTCTCTTCGGCGGCCTTGGTAAGAATATCGTAAACCCCGCTATCGCGGCTCGCGTATTTATGCTTCTTACCTTCGCTTCTGTCGGAGGCGCAGTTGCAATCGCGCCCCTTTTCGACCTCGGCTTTTTGGGTGAGGCTGTTGCCGCTCCCGAGCTTATCGCAGGCTCGACTCCTCTCGCGGCTCTCAATCAGGGTGCTGAGATTGCCGCTAAATCCGCTCCCTCTGTTCTCCAGCTTCTCGTTGGTGTTCACGGCGGTACTATCGGTGAAACCTGCGCTATCGCGCTCCTCATCGGCTTTGTCTATCTCGTAGCTCGCAAGGTTATCAAGTGGTACGTTCCCGCTTCCTACGTTGCTACCGTATTCGTTTGCTACTTCCTCTTCGGTGGCTTTGACGTCACCTTCGCTCTCCAGCACGTGCTTGCGGGCGGTCTTCTCCTCGGCGCTATCTTTATGGCTACCGACTACGTTACCACCCCCACCACCGGCAAGGGCAGAGTATTCTTCTGCGTTGGCGCAGGTCTTCTTACCTTCGCAATCAGACAGTTCAGCTCCTTCCCCGAGGGCGTTTCCATCGCAATACTTACTATGAACCTTCTTACTCCCTTCATCTCTGATTGGACAAAGAAAAAGACTCTGGGAGGTGTTAAATAATGAAGCTTTTGAAAACATTAGGAATACTTCTCATAATCGTTGCCGTATTCGGCGGCGCAATGTTCGCGCTTAACCTTTACACGGGCCCCATTATTGAGGCGAACAGCGCAGGCGAAGCAAATGCTCGTCTTGATGCAGTAATGCCCGAGGGAACTAAGGGCTATGAGGATATAACCGCAACCCTTACCATTCCCGGAAAGCTGGTTTCCTCCGCTAATGAAAAGAGAACTGCTGACATCGTTGCGGTTCATAAGGAGATTAGCGGTCTCGGATACGTTGTTGAGGTTGCATGGACCAGTGAGGATACTCACGGCGATGCTAACCTTGTTCTTGTCGGTGTTTCTACTGACGGTAAGATCATTAAAGTTAATAACGAGGCTTACAGCGACACCGCAAACTACAACATTTTCAATAAAGATCCTAACTATGCGGCAAGCTTCGAGGGTAAGGATTCCGCTCTTGCAGACGTTGGTCTTGTAGCGGGAAGCACCCACTCCTCCACCGCATTCCGTTCTGCTGTAGCGCACGCATTTGAGGTGCTTGTTGCTAACAACATGATAACCGCGGGTCAGAAGTCCGACGCGCAGGTTCTTGAGGAGCTTATTCCTTCTGTTGCTCCCGGCTTCACTAAGCTTCTTGACGAGACCGCTACAGGTAACATCCAGAAGGCGCTCAAGTCTGAAAACGGAGCAGGCTTTGCTTATATTATGTCCGAGGGCGACGGCACATATCTTGCAATTGTAAACGCAACCGGCGGCTGCAAGATATTCAATGTTGAAGGCGCTGACGTTACTGCGGATCATTCCGCGCTTGCAGATGAAGCAAAGGCTCACGCAGCAGCTAACCAGACCGCATATCTTGATTCCTTCAAGACTGAGATCGAGGCTATGATGCCCGGTGCTACCGAGATTGAGCCTGTCGTTCTTGATAGCTTTACCACCGTTGTTTCTGCGGTAAGCTTCAATCTTGACGGTGCTACCTTCTACGGCTTCTATTCCAGAAGCTTTGGCTTCGACCAGATGAACGTATTCGTAGTGATCGATGAAAACGGCGCAATCGCAAAGATGGATGCCGAGCAGTTCATCTTCCTTGAAAGCGACTTCCTTGAGTACGGTCACAGCGGCTACACCGGAATGCCCGGTGGATATACCGATGGCTTCATCGGAGTGACCGAAGATTGGAACGGCGACGCGGCTACTATCACCGGCGCTACTATGACTACCAACGGTGTTAAGCAGGCAATTAATGACGCATTTACGGCATTTGAATCTATCAAAGGAGGAGCACAGTAATGAAAAAGACTAAAACTTCATATCTCCTCAAGGGTACTCCCTCTATTCTTCTTGTGCTTGGCGCAGGATTCGTAATGGCATCCAGTGCTGACATTCGCGCGGCTCTCGGTATGGGCGCGGCAGTACTTCTTTCGATGCTTCTCAGCTCTGTTATTATTTCGGCTCTCCACAAGGTGATTCCCGAATATGCTAAGCTTCCCGCATACCTTCTTATCATTACCGGATTTGTTTCGCTTATCGGTATGCTTATGCAGGCTTGGTTCCCCGACGTTGTTGAAATGCTTGGCGTACACCTTGCTACTCTTGCGGTCAGCGCGGTTATCTACCGTGATGCTGAAGAGGTAGCTGACCACAACGGAAAGAGATTCTGCGTAAAGACCGCGCTTGTAACAGGCGTGTTCCTGACCGTTGTTATGGTTGTCTGCGCACTCGTTCGTGAGGTTCTTGGTAATGCTACCATCTGGGGCAACGCTATCGAGTGGCTTGAGCCCTACAAGATCTCCTCTCTCGCAGGTGCGTTTGGCGGTTATCTCGTTCTCGCAATCGTAATGGCAGTTATCAACAAGCTTACAGGACTTCATCACCATCTTGACGAAAACGAAGAAAAGGAGGGTAACTGATAATGTTGGATTTCAATACTATTCTTGCGATTTTGCTTGCAAGCATTTTTACAGAAAACATTGCACTTATTGAGTGCCTCGGCACAGGCGCAGTTCTTGAAAACGAGCGCTCCTCCAGAAGATCTCTTACCCTTGGACTTGGCACTACTCTCGTAATGCTTATCTCCACTATCATCACATGGCCTATCAATACCTATCTTCTTGAGAAGGTTCCTTATCTCCAGACTATGGTATTCGTTGTCGTTGTTTTAGTTGTTGTTGAGCTTCTTCACCTTGTTGCAAGAAGAGTTCTTGACAACTATTGCAAATCTGATTTTGTCAAGTTTGCAATCAACGGAGCGGTTCTCGGTCTCTGTATCCACAACACTCACAAGGATTTCCCCACAGCTATCGTTACCGCTATTTGCATTGGTATCGGCTTCATGCTCACCATGACCGTTTACGCAAAGCTCAAGGATGTTCCCGTTGATGAGGAGGCTATTCCCGCTTCCTTCCGCGGTCTTCCTATCGCGCTTCTTACTGCCGGCATGATGGTGTTGGCATTCCTCGCACTTAGCTTCAACGTAGGCTAATGAAGAAAAAAGATTTTATACTCATAGGCGCTATTCTCGCCGTGATCCTTATAGCCTTTGCCGTTATCACTCTGACCAAGCAGGACGGAGCGTACGTTGTGGTTAAGGTCAACGGACAAGAGGTTGCAAAATACTCTCTCGGCGAGGAGGGCGAATATGAGCTTAACGGAGGAACTAACATCCTTCGAATCGAAGGCGGCAAGGCGTATCTCACAGATGCAAGCTGCCCCGACCATCTTTGTGTAAATCAAGGAAAAATAGATCAGACCGGAGAGACTATCACCTGTCTTCCCAACAAGCTCACCGTTACTGTATACGGGGCTGAGGATGACGGCGAAGTTGAGCTGGTCGGATAAAATCAAACGAAAGGAAAGGATCGTATGAAAACTAAAAAGGTTGCTTTTTTGGGTTTATCTATTGCGCTTGCGATGATCCTTTCCTTTGTTGAAAGCCAAATACCCGCACTTGTTGCCATACCCGGAATCAAGGTGGGACTTCCCAATCTAGTCATGGTCTTTCTGCTTTACAGAGTGGGGTGGAAGGAGACCGTGATCGTAAGCATTGTACGAATCTTGCTTGTATCAATGCTGTTTGGCAACGTTCAGACGCTGACATTTAGCGTAGCGGGAGCTTTACTCAGCTTGATTAGCATGATCTTGCTCAAAAAGCTGAATTGGTTCTCTTGCATTACCGTCAGCATCGTTGGCGGAATATTCCATAACGTCGGTCAGATCATTGCTGCGTGCTTTTGGACTCAAACGGCGCAGGTCGCTCTCTACCTTCCCGTGCTGCTTGTCAGCGGAACGGTTGCGGGTGCTGTGATCGGTCTTATATCGGGAATGATCGTTAAAAGATTGGAAAAATGGAAATTTTGAACACCTTTTTCACAAAATTGTAGTAAAGAGTTGGTTTTTAGGCTCGTTTCTTTCGCAGAACGCTTGCAATTTTGCGAAAAATGTGTTATAATTAGACGTTGGGCATGAATTTTGCCCGACATCTTGCGTTTGTTAAAATAAATTAATTACAAATCAAATATGGAGGCAAAGCATGTACAAGATTTCAGAAAAGAAAGTTTTGAATCCCACAGTTGTACAGCTTCAGATCGAAGCTCCTCTTGTGGCAAACAAGGCTCGCCCCGGCCAGTTCATCATCCTTCGCGTTGATGAGGAAGGTGAGAGAATTCCTCTGACCGTAGCCGGTGTTAACAAGGAAAAGGGCACTGTCAAGATCATTTTCCAGGTCGTTGGCGGTACTACAGAAAAGCTCTCTCACAAGGAAGAGGGCGATTACATTCAGGATTTCGTAGGTCCTCTCGGTGTTGCAACTCACCTCGACGGACTTAAGAAGGTCTGTATCGTTGGCGGTGGCGTTGGATGCGCAATCGCTATGCCTATCGCTGAGGCTCTTCACGAGATGGGCGCTGACGTAACCAGCATTATCGGTTTTAGAAACAAGGATCTTCTTATTCTTGAGGACGAGTGCAGATCTTGCTCTAACACTCTTCGCATTATGACCGACGACGGCTCTTACGGTGAGCACGGTAACGTTACCGTGCCCTTGAAGGAAATGCTCGAGGCAGGCGAAAAGTTCGACATGATCATCACTATCGGTCCTCTTATCATGATGAAGTTCGTTGTTGCTACCGCGAAGCCTTTTGGCACTCCCGTAACCGCTTCCATGAACCCCATTATGATCGACGGTACCGGAATGTGCGGCGGTTGCCGACTCACTCTTAACATAGACGGTAAGAAGGTTACCAAGTTTGCTTGCGTAGACGGTCCCGACTTCAACGGTTATGAGATCGACTTCGACGAAGCAATGTCCAGAGGCAGAATGTACTTCGACTTCGAGCGCCACGCTCACGACGAAGCCTGCAATCTCTTCAAGAAGGAGGTACAGTAATTATGGCAAAGGCTAATATGTCTCTTACAAGAAACGCAATGCCCACTCAGGACCCCCAGGTTCGTGCGCATAATTTTGATGAAGTTGCTCTCGGCTACACCGAGGAAATGGCAATCGACGAGGCAAATAGATGTCTCAACTGTAAGAATATGCCCTGTGTTAACGGTTGTCCCGTTAAGATCCACATTCCCGAGTTCATCACCAAGATCAAGGAGGGTGACTTCGAGGGCGCATACCAGATAATTTCCAAGTCCTCCTCTCTCCCCGCAGTTTGCGGCCGTGTATGCCCTCAGGAGGTACAGTGCGAGTCCAAGTGCGTTCGTGGTATCAAGGGTGAATCCGTTGGTATCGGTCGTCTTGAGAGATTCGTTGCTGACTGGCACAACACATTCTGCACCGAGGCTCCCGTACGCCCCGAAAGCAACGGTCACAAGGTTGCAGTCGTAGGCTCCGGTCCTTCCGGTCTTACATGTGCCGGCGACCTTGCAAAGAAGGGTTATGAAGTAACCGTTTACGAGGCACTTCATACCGCAGGCGGCGTTCTTGTTTACGGTATTCCCGAGTTCCGTCTTCCCAAGAAGATCGTTGCAAAGGAAGTTGAAACCCTTAAGCAGCTTGGCGTTAAGGTTGAAACCAACGTAGTTATCGGTAAGACTCTCACCATCGACGAGCTTTTCGAGATGGGCTATGAGGCTGTATTCGTAGGAAGCGGCGCAGGTCTTCCTAACTTCATGAATATTCCCGGTGAGTCCTACAAGGGCGTTTACTCCAAGTCGGAGGCCAAGCGGTCTTAGGAAGACA
>JAZUAS010000145.1:0-32074 GCA_045638125.1 Eubacteriales bacterium
CAATTCAGTAATGCCGGTTCCCTCCATCGAGTTCGCACCCAGTGACAAGACCCCCTCGGGGATAGTTATTTTTGTAAGACTTGCGCAATAGCAAAAAGCATACGGACCTATCGCCGTCACCCCGACAGGCACATCAAATTCCGTAATGCTTCGCTCGACCAAAAGCGCCACATTCGTACTGTTTTTGTCAACCAGAACAGCCCCGTCCAAAAATCCCTGAGCCATCACTCAACCTCCTCTATTTCGGGAAGTCTGCCCCGAATGATATAGTATTTGAGTGATATATCTCCCGTGGGTTTTGATCTTGCAACGGCAGTAAAGCTTCCGTCTATCGAATCGGGCAAGATAAAGACTCCGTAATACCCCATATATTCTCTGTCGTTGGCTGTAGTAGGATAAAAGATCACAAGGTCGTCTTCCATAAGTCCCGCTATCGACACTTTCTGCTCAAAACTGCTTGACCAATTTCCGGATAAAAGTACGGCCTTACCGGTGTCGCCGATTCGTCCGTTAAAACGCTTCTCTCGAATCGACTCAGCATTCTCTCTTGCAGTCTCTGCCTCTATTCTCATATTCTCGGCGGTTGATCTCATGCTTTCAGCCGACTTTCTTTCGTTTTCAGCAGCCTCTCGTTCGCCTTCGGCAAGCTCGATCTCCGAAGCCCTGGCAAAAATACTTTCCAAAAGCGCATATTCCGGAAGAACCTCAATAGCCTCTCCCGAATAAAGCTCCTCACTGACGTCAAGGCAAAACTCCGAGCTTGTCAGCTTGTTCTTGTTCGAATCAAAAAGAGATACCGTGCAAACGGTCAAACCCACAACCCCAATAACTACGGGAGACAGATTGATCGATACCTCTCCATCGACTATCGCCGCCATCAAAGCGCCGCTTACCCCATCGGGGCGCTTGTAATTCAAAGAAGCAGTCGTTCCCACCTCGATCTTGTAGGGAAAACCGTCATCGGTGATCCTTACGGTCAATTTTCGCGCCCCGACGTCATTCTGTACGGCAAAAACAGGACGCACACCGCCTTTTCTTGACAGATCAACAGTAATTTTTCTTGAAACCTCTGTCATTTTTCCTCCATAAAATTTTATTCCCCAATATCTGTCCCCTCGCCGCGCTCATAGAAGCAAGAGGACAACAAATCAATAAAGCTTTATCGTTTCTTTGCCCAAAAGCTTATTAATTTGTTAAGGTTGCTTAACCTCAACGCTATTATACCTTAAATTTTGATTTTTGGAGAGCCCTCTTTTTTAAGTTTCTCTTGTTTGCACAAAAAACCATGCCGTTTTTTGTGCATTTAGCACATTTGCTTTTAAGATGACAAAAAAGAAAGAGCCTAATTTAAAGACTCTTTCTTTTTTTATAAAAATGCAAATTATTTCAAATAATTCTCCACGACCTCACTAACGTAGGCAAAGCTTTCCGTAACGCCAATATTGTGAGGAATTACCGAGCTTCCGCAAACTAACACGGGCACGTATTCACGCGAATGATCGGTAGACGGAGTCTTGGGGTCACATCCGTGGTCGGCGGTGATTATAAGCATATCCTCTTTGCCAAGCTTGGGCAAAAGCTCGCCTAACTGACGGTCAAACTCGGTCATAGCGCGGGCATATCCGTCGGCATCGTTTCTGTGCCCGTAGGACGAATCAAAATCAACAAGATTTACAAAGCACAGACCGCAAAAGTCTCTCTCTGCCAATTCGATTGCTCTTTCCATTCCCTCTCGATTGCTTTTTGTCGGGAAGCTCTCGGTAACACCTCGTCCTGCGAAAATATCACTGATCTTACCAACAGAGATAACGTCAAGTCCCCTTGCCTTCAAGCGGTCGAGCATAGTCTCGCCGTGAGGCTCAAGAGAATAGTCGTGTCTTCCGGGAACGCGCACAAAAGGATGCTCTCCGCTAAAGGGTCGGGCAATAACTCTGCCAACCGCGTGCTTGCCCGTCAACATCTCTCTTGCTATGTGGCAATATTTGTAAAGCTCGTCAAGAGATACCTTGCCGACGTGCGCCGCTATCTGGAAAACCGAGTCGCCCGAGGTGTAAACTATCAGCGAATCGGTAGCAAGATGCTCCTCGCCATAGTCTGCGATGACCTGTGTACCCGAATAGGGCTTGTTACAAAGCACCTTTTTACCGCTGAGACGCTCAAACTCCTCTATTATCTCGGGTGGAAATCCCTCGGGATAGGTGGGCATGGGCTGACTGGAGACAAGTCCCGCGATCTCCCAGTGACCCGTGGTCGTATCCTTGCCACTGGACTTCTCCGCCATCTTGCCGTACGCCGCGCGGGGAAAATCAACTCCCTTTTTGCCTGCCACTGCACAGCCGTCGATATTGAACAATCCAAGGCTTAAGAGATTAGGACAGTCAAATTCCTCGCTCTCTGCAATGCTGCGGAGAGTATGGCTACCCTCGTCACCAAAGTCTGCTGCGTCGGGAAGCTCGCCAACGCCGAAGCTATCCAGAACTATCAAAAAAACTCTTTTATTCATAGCTTAAACCTTTTCAACAATAAGAGTTACAAGAGCACAGAATTCCTTTGCAACTCTGTCGGCGGTTTCCTGAACCTCCTTGTGGGATAAGGGTTCCTTATTCATTCCTGCCGCCATATTGGTAATGCAGGAAATTCCGCACACCTCGAGTCCCATATGTCGAGCCGCCATTGCCTCACAAGCGGTGCTCATACCAACGGCATCAGCTCCGAGAGTTCTTACCATACGGATCTCGGCAGGAGTCTCGTAGTTAGGACCAGTAAGCTGAACGTAAACGCCCTCCTTTATAGAGATGCCGCATTCAACTGCCGACTTTGCAATTATTGCTCTCATTCTCTTGCTGTAGACCTCGCTCATATCGGGGAATCTTACACCCAGCTCGTCGATGTTAGCACCGATAAGAGGACTGGGAACAAAATTAGATATGTGGTCGGTAATGATCATGAAATCACCGGGTCGGTAGTTGTAATTCACACCGCCTGCCGCGTTGGTGAGTATCAGCTTTTTCGCACCAAGCAAGCCCATGATACGGGTAGGCATAACAACGTCGCCAATGGAATATCCTTCATAATAATGAACTCTTCCCTGCATAGCCACGACCGCCTTACCGCCAAGGTATCCGAAAACGAATCTACCCTTGTGACCTGCCACGGTGGAAATTGGGAAGCCCTCGATCTCGCTGTATTCAACGGTAGCAACCTTTTCTATCTGATCGGCGAAGTCGCCAAGACCGGAGCCAAGAATAATAGCCACCTCGGGTACGAAATCTGTCTTTTCTCTTATGCTCTTAACTGCATTTTGAAGTTTGTTATACATAAAAATTCTCCTATTTTCAGATCAATAGCCTTTTCCGTTTTCGCCCTTAACGATCTTAACAACACGGCTGGTGCCAAGTCTGTCAGCTCCCGCCTCAAGCATATCCCAAGCGTCCTGAAGGCTGGATATACCGCCTGCCGCCTTGACCTTGACCGCAGGATCAGAGGAATCGCGCATAAGCTTTACGTCCTCAACCGTCGCGCCGGCGGTGGAGAAGCCTGTGCTGGTCTTGATAAAGTCAGCTCCTGCAAGACTTACAACGCGGCACATCTGAACCTTTTCGCTTTCTGACAGCAAGCAGGTTTCAATAATAACCTTGAGTATCTTATCGCCGCAAGCCACCTTGATGGCAGAGATCTCATCCATCAAATATCCGAAGTTTCTCGCCTTCAATTCTCCGATATTGATAACCATATCTATCTCATCGGCGCCATTCTCGACAGCGTCGCGAGTTTCAAAAACTTTAACAGCGGTAGTCTGGTAACCGTTGGGGAAGCCGATAACGGTGCAGATCTTCAGTCTGTCACCAACGTATTCCTTTGCGCGCTTAACGAATGCGGGGGGAATGCACACAGAAGCGGTCCCGTACTTTATTCCATCGTTACAGATCTCGCGAATATCGTTCCAAGTAGCGGTCTGCGTCAAAAGAGTGTGGTCGCAAGAGGACAGAATTTTTTGCAGCTTTGCATTAGCATCCATAGTTTTTATCTCCTATTCTGATTATTGCCCCAAGAGCAAATATTATCTTTCAATTAACATTATATCATATTCTTTTTCGAAATGCAATAAAGCAAACAAAAAAGAGCAGATTTTTTCCGCTCTTTTCAATGAAATTTTTAAATTATACTCCCATAAAGGACTTGGCGAGAATAATGATTCCTATAATGATCAATATAGATCCGCCGAAAATAGACGCCTTGTTTGCAAGCTTGGTGCCGAAAACCTTGCCGAGATAGATTCCTGCCACACAAATAGCAAAGGTCATAGCCGCAATAATTGCAACGCTTATGGCAACATCAGAGAACATATAATTCTCTGCCGACATAGTAACGCCCCCCGACATAGCATCAATAGAGGTTGCAATTCCCTGCACCATAAGCAGACCGAAAGTAAGCTTACCGCAGTTCTCGTCCTCGCTATCTGCACACTTGATACCGTCAAATATCATCTTTCCGCCGATATATCCAAGCAAACCAAAAGCAACCCAAGGAATTATCCACTCGATCGCACCAAAGAAGTGCGCCACAGTTTCAATCAACGCCCAGCCGATCATAGGCATAAGTCCCTGAAAGATCGCAAAGGTTCCCGCAATCAAAGCAACTCTTGGAAACTTCATTTTAGGCTCGTGAAGACCGTTTGCCAAAGAGACCGAAAAAGCATCCATAGCAAGACCAAATCCAAGTCCAATAGCTGTCAAAACAATAACTTCAATAGGCATTTTGAAAAATCCTTTCAATAAAATTTATACAAATTAAAATTTCACGAAATCAGCCCGACCGCGCATCGCAACAAAAAAGGACCTACCTGCCCCACAGCAGATAAGTCTCATCATTAAAGGCAAAACCAGAGCATATTCGCTCATTATGTTGACTTTGCCGCGCCACGCGCCGACTACTCCCTTATTCTTAGCGAATTATAACACAATATTTTCCTCTTGTCAAGTAGTTTTACAATTTTAATGCCTTTATAACAAGAAGCTTTAGTAAAATGGTGAAAATTGCCACATTTTTGGCGCTTTTTTGTGAAATGCCCCTTGTTTATCATTGAAAATAGTGTTATAATGATAAAAAGCGGATAACCGCAACACACGAAAGTGAGGATTTAAAAATGATACCCAACATACCGAATATAGCGCAACCCGAGCGCTTTGAGTCATTTGACCTTTCTCGCGAAAAGCTTGAATACGCTCTTTCCGAGACTCTTAAAAAGGTCGATTATATGATAGAGTACTTCAATCCTACGGAATTTCCTTCAGAAGCAAGCGTAGGACAGGTCTACGTCAGATCGAGCAACGTCGGCGGCTGGGGTACCGGCTTCTATACGGGAATTCTTTGGCACGCTTACGAGCTGACGGGCGACGAAAAATACAAGGAACGCGCTCTTGCTCATGTCCCCACCTTCTACAAGAGAATCGACGAAAAGATCGGCGTTGCTCACCACGACATGGGCTTCCTTTACACCCCCTCCTGCGTGGCTGCATATAAGCTTGCAGGAGATGAGCAGGCAAAAGAGGCGGCTATCATGGCGGCAAAGCATCTTTGCACTCGTTATCACGAAAGTGGCAAGTTTATCCAAGCTTGGGGCAAGGTCGGCGATCCCGACGCATACCGTCTAATAGTTGACTGTCTGCTCAACATTCCGCTCCTTTACTGGGCAGCAGAAGTCACCGGCGACAAGCGCTTTGAGGAGATAGCTTACAACCACTTTAAGACCACTGTTGAGGTCTGCTTCCGCGAGGATGCAAGTACCTTCCACACCTTCTATTTTGATATGGAGACAGGACTTCCCAAGAAGGGCGTCACAAAGCAGGGCGCATCCGACGACTCGGCATGGTCGCGCGGACAGGGCTGGGGCATCTACGGTCCTATGCTTACCTACATCTACAAAAAGGATGAAAAAGCGCTCCAGGCCTTTAAAGCAACCACCAATTTCTATCTTAACAATCTCCCCGAGGACTACATCCCCTATTGGGATCTCATTTTCAAGGACGGCGACGGCGAGCCTAAGGACTCCAGCGCGGCGGCTATCGCGCTCTGCGGTATCCTTGAGGGTATCAAGCACATGGACGAAAACGATCCTCTCCGCGCAACCTATGTAAGCGCCTGCAACAAAACCATGAACTCGCTCATCGATTCGTACTTGACCAAGGACATCCTCGAGGCTAACGGTCTGCTTCTCCACGCCGTATATTACAAGGCGGGTAACGCAGGAGTTGACGAAATGAATATCTGGGGTTGCTACTTCTTCATGGAAGCGCTCCACAGAATGCTCGACCCCGATTGGAAGCTTTATTGGTAAAATCAAAATCCATTGGTTTGGCAATGTTAACCAAACTTTAAGTTTTTGACGTTTTTTAAAATTTTATTCAAAAAATCATTCATCCTCTTGCATTTTTTTACTAATTTTGATAAAATATTGTTGAATTATAGCCTAAACAGGTGAATAGGAGACATTTTTATGAAGTATTATGTTTTGTTTAACCCATATTCGGGCAACGGCGGATCAAAAGCAAGAGCCGAGGAGCTTCAAAAACAGTACGGCGAAGCAGAAGTCATTGACATTACCTCCATCGAAAGCTACGAAGATTTTCTCTCTCCTTTAACCGAGAACGACGCAGTGGTTATCTGCGGAGGAGACGGAACACTTTACCGTTTTGCCAATGCCACCTACAATATCGATTACAAATGCGACGTTCTTTTCGCCGCAACCGGAACCGGTAACGATTTCCTTGCCGATCTCGGTAAGACTCGCGAGGACGCACCCTTCTCCGTTAAAAAATATCTGAGCGATCTCCCCACCGTCACCGTAAACGGCAACACCTCCTACTTCCTTAACGGAGTAGGCTACGGAATTGATGGTTATTGCTGCGAGGTTGGTGATCAGCAGAAGGCAGAAAATCCCGGCAAGCCCGTAAACTATACCGGCATTGCAATCAAGGGTCTTCTTGGAAAATTCAAGCCGGCAAACGCAAAGATCACCGTTGACGGCGTTGAATATAACTTCAAGAAGGTTTGGCTCGCACCCACCATGCACGGCAGATTCTACGGTGGTGGAATGAACTGCGCTCCCGAGCAGGATAGACTTGCAGAGGACAAAATGAACACCCTCGTTGTTTGGCACGGTTCGGGTAAGCTTTCAACCCTTATGGCATTCCCCTCTATCTTCAAGGGCGAGCATGTAAAGAAAACAAAGATGATAAAGGTCATAAAGGGACACGAAATAACTGTTGAGTTTGACCGTCCCTGCGCTCTCCAGATCGACGGCGAAACCGTCCTTGGTGTAACAACCTATACTGCAAAGTCTGCCGCTAAAGCAGACTGACAATAAAACAACCTCGTAGACTTATTCAGCCTGCGAGGTTGTTTTTGTTTTCGTATGGAAATTCGGGCAACAAGATTACGTTGATTCAAGAAAACGGCAAAAACCGGCAACGCATAGAAATCATCAACCTTGAATATACTTTTTGTAATAATATATTCGAGGTAGGATTATGAAAAGATCAATTAATTTATGGCAACTGATGGGCTTTGCTGTGACGTCGCTCGGTGGCACGTTATTGCACTTCTTATACGATTGGACAGGCGAGTCGCTATTGTTTGCACCAATTTCGGGCGTAAACGAATCGACTTGGGAACACATGAAGCTACTCTTTTTTCCAATGTTTATCTTCGCCATCGTACAGAGTTTTTTCTTCCGCGAAAGGGGCGACTTTTGGTGCGTCAAGCTCAAAGGAATATTTTTGGGTCTTGTACTGATTCCCGTTATTTTTTACACCTACAATGGTGCGATCGGCAAATCCCCTGACTGGCTCAACATCGCAATTTTCTTTATCTCTGCGGCAGTTTCATACATTTACGAAACGCGACAGTTTAATAATAAAACCACCGTATGCAAGTCGCCCAAAATCGCCGTCGCCGCACTTTGCGTGATAGCAATCCTATTCGTGATCTTCACTTTCGCTCCCCCCATGATCGGCATATTTAAAGATCCCCTGACCGGAAATTACGGCATATAGATAGCAAAATTGGTCTCGCTTATTCAGCGAGGTCAATTTTCGTTTATCATAATATTTTAATCTTAAAATGAACTCTTTTCTTCACTTTTTTGCCTTTTTCGTTTTTAAACAAAACATTTTTGACAACGAATTTTTGACCATCATTGACCTTTGGCGGAATGTCCAAGTTAAGTGTTACTTTGCTTTGGTTATATGTTAAGCGTATTATTGCTTCTACGCCATCGTTGGCCTCTTCTTCTGTGATTATTATAGGGGAGCTTACAATCACCTGCTTCTTCATATATCGCCAAACTATCAACATCACTACCGTTAAAGCCGCAACGACCGCTATTCCAATCAGAATGTATTTCCAAAGGCTAATTAAAATTGCCAATCCAATTAAAATATAAATTGGAAATAAAATTTGCTCTTGTTCATATCTGTATTTATTGAGGCGATACTGCTTGTATCGCTCATAGGACTTATCGTCATTATTCATAAGCTTACTCCTATCACTACGAATCACCTTTTCCTATATTGCACCTAGAACACAATATTTGTAGGTTTTCAAAAGTGGTTTCTCCTCCCTTTGACCATGGTGTTATATGATCGATATGCAATTCAACAGACGGATCTTTTGCTGGTGATGCTCCGCAAGCACAGCATTTAAAATTATCACGTTTTAAAACCTTATATCTAAGCTTATTAGAGATAACTCGCGTACTTTTATTTGCATCATTTGTGCGAGATTTTGAAACTTTCACTCCACATACTGGGCATTTTCTTAACCAAATATCGCAACCGTTTGCTAGATATTTATGCCCACAGTCAAGACACTCCATTTCAAAAAACTTTTGATTGAAATGCGTTTGAGAAACTCCCTTATATCCCAAATTCTTTTGATTGTTTTTGTTAATATATCCTACATCCGTCGTTTTCATATCAAAATCACCGCCTTACAATAATTATATCACGAATCCTATCTTTTGCAATATATCGCTTGAACGACCTTATTTTCTATTCACAAAAACTTATCTTCCGCAGCGCTCTGCCATTGATTTGATCTTTTCCTTCAACTCGGGAGTGATGCTCTTTTCGTCAAGTCTCCATTGCCAGTTGCCCTCCGCCACCGACGGAGTATTCATTCTTCCTTTTGCATTTGTCAACTCGAGATAATCCTGCATGGGAACGATGCACAAATTTGCTCGGCTCATCATAGCCGCCTCAATAGTGGCGTATGTAAGGCTCTGCCCCTCACGCACGGGACACTCGCGCAAAAATCTCTTTTTGCTCGCGCCCTTGAGCGTCTTACACCACGAAGCGGTGCAATCGGAATCGTGAGATCCCGAATATACGACGCAATTATCGGTTTTGAACATTCTGGGCATATATTCCGAGTCATCGTCATAAAATCCGAACTGCATGACCTTCATACCGGGGAATCCAGTAGCGGCAAGAAGCTCACGTACGTCGTCGGTTATAAATCCGAGATCCTCGGCGATTATCTTTGCTTTGGGCATAGCTCCTCTGATCGCTTCAAAAAGAGCAAGACCGGGAGAATCACACCATACACCACGTCGAGCGTTTTCATCGCCGTAAGGAATCGAATAATAGCTTGCAAATCCTCTAAAATGGTCGATTCTAAGTATATCATAGAGAGAGAAAGCCGCGCGAACACGCGCTATCCACCACTCAAAATGCTCCCTCTCCATTTTCTTCCAATCGTAAATGGGATTACCCCAAAGCTGACCGTCCTCGCAATAGGCATCGGGAGGACATCCCGCAACCTCAAGGGGATTATAATCGTCATCAAGTAAAAACTGTGCGGGCGCCGCCCAAACGTCAACGCTATCGTGTGCAACGTAGATCGGAATATCACCGATGACCGAAATTCCCTTTTTATGGGCGTAATCCTTGACCGCCTTCCACTGCTTGAAGAATTCAAACTGTATCCACTTCCAGAAATCAGCCTCGTCCTTATATTTGTCAGCATTCATGCGAGCATTGCGTGCATTTTTCTCACACTCGTCCCACTCGGTCCACGATCTCCAACTATTCTTGATCTTTAGAGCCATAAAAAGCGAATAATCGTCGATCCAATCGGCATTTTTACGACAGAACGACCAAAATTCTCCGCCTTTTTTATATCTTGAATAGGCTTTGCGCAAAATATCATATCTTACGTTGAAAAGCCAACCGTAATCGACTCTTTTCGCCTTGTTTCTTGCGCTTTTGAGCTCGTCTGCAGTAAGCAAGCCGTCATTTGCCAAAATATCAAGGTCAACGAAATAGGGGTTGCCCGCCGAGGAAGCAGGCGACTGATAAGGGCTATCGCCATAGGACGTGGGGTTCATAGGAAGAACCTGCCAACAAGTCTGCTTTGTATCGGCAAGAAAATCAACAAAATCAAATGCCCCCTTGCCAAATGAACCGATTCCATAGGCGCAGGGCAAGGAACTTATGGGCATCAAGATGCCACACTTATGCTTAAATCCGAAATTTTGCGTGCTTTTTCTCAAGATATTACTCTCCCAAACTGGTGTTACGTTATATATAATCATAATAACAGTATAACATTTTAGAATAACTTTGTCAAGGAAAAATAATGCTCTAACATTCAAACGAACAAGATGTTTCGAGCTAACTTCATAGGATTAATTTTAATTTTTAATTGAATTTTCTACAATTCGTTTCTTGTTTCGACAAAAATTGATCGGTCATTGGACAAGACCAACGACCGATCGTGATATTGGATTATTTATTTTTGTTTTTCTTCTTGCCCTTAGATGCGTAAAGCTGAAATTTAGACTCTTTTCCCTCTGCAAGCCTTACAAAGTTTGCTTTATGTCTCCATGCCATAAATAACACCGAAGCGGCGCACAAGAGTATAGCGGGTACAGAAGCTCCGAAAGCCCAAAGCACAAAAGGACAGATTAGCATAGCTACCGTCGTGGAAAGCGACATATATTCGGTAATCAGAAGAAGCACGACCATCAAAGACGTAGCTATAAGTCCAACCTTCCAGTCCACTGCCCACATAGCCGACAAACAAACTAAAAATCCTTTTCCGCCACGGAAGCCGTACCACACGGGATAGGCGTGTCCAAGCATCGAGAAGAGGCAGGTGAATGTTACTCCAAGATGCCATTCTCCCCAGAGATTATTGAACACGATACCGAAAACCACCGCAGGAAGAGCGGATTTCAACAGATCAAGTATCATGACAACTATCGCCCATTTCATACCGAAATTACGTTTAAAATTGGTAAATCCGGGATTTTTACTGCCAAGTGTACGAATATCCTTGCCGTAAATGGCCTTTGAAAGAATTATGGCAGGGTTTATACCCGAAATCAGATATGCACTGACTGCCGCCAGAGCGAATATCGCTACAGTTAAAAATTCAAATTTCATAAATCTAACCTTTTATTCAAGAATGATTATATAGTCGTAAACGTCCTGACCGCCGTCGATCACGTAAACTTCCTTGCCTCTGTAATTTGAGTTCACGTATCTCTCGATAGCCTCTGCTTCCTCGGCGGTGCCGTCCTTACCGCATACGACTATGCAGATCTCATGGTCACGAACACCCATATTGTCTACGGTGTCGCAAACCGTCTTGAGTCTGTCAACGCCCGAAGCTAAAAGCTTTTTGCCCGCAAATCCGATGAAATCCCCTGTTTTCAGCTCCGTACCGTCCATATTTGCGTCTCTCACACAACGGGAGATTTCTGCGGTAACAACGCCTGCCATTGCATCGTTAAGCTCTGCAACCATCGAGTCGGTGTCGCCCGCCTCGGGAGCAAGCATAGAAAGCGCCGCATAGCCGTCGCCAATGGTGTGGCTCTCGATAACGCGAATATCAGAATCGGGATAAAGCTTTGCCGCCTGATGAGCGGTCAAAATTATGTTTCCGTTATTTGGGAAAACAAAGATCGTGTCGGCGTTTACTCTGTCAAACGCTTCAAGGAAGGTCTCGGCAGAGGGGTTCATGCTCTGACCGCCGTCAACCACTACGTCACAACCGAGGTCAAGGAAGGTCTGCTTAAGACCGTCACCGGAAGCCACGGCGATAACACCGTACTTCTTTCTTTCGGCGTGCGCCTCGTGGTCCTTTTCAACCACAGCGGGGTGCTCCTCCTCGTTATTGCTATTGTGCTGAAGCGACATATTTTCAATTTTAACAGTCAGATATTCGCCGTACTGCTGGCAGAATTCAAGCATCTTATAGGGTGTCATAGTGTGAACGTGGATCTTGATAACGCTTCCGTTTTTGACCGCAACCACAGAGTCACCAATGCTCTGGAGATAATCGCTTATCACCTTAACGTCAAAGCTCTCAACGTCGGTCTTTGCATTCATAAGACGGAGCAAAAGCTCTGTGCAATAACCAAATTCAAGAATGCTGTCAGTACCAAATGCATCGAGGTCTATCTTTTGGGTCTTTTCCGCAACAACCGTTGATACAAGCTCAACGGTCTCACCGCATACCGCGCGAATCATTCCGTCGATTATGTAAACCAGACCCGCAGCACCTGAGTCAACTACGCCCGCTTTTTTTAGCACGGGAAGCAGTTCGGGAGTGCGCTCGAGAGATCTCTTCGCCTCCTCGATAAACTCCATCAAGAATTCCTTGGGAGTCTCGGTATTCTTTGCGCTGGCATATTCGGTAGCCTCACGGATAACCGTAAGGATAGTACCCTCGGTAGGCTGCATTACCGCATTATACGCCTGAGTAACGCCACCCTGGAAAGCCTTGGCAAAAGCTCTTGAATCGGCAGCCTCAAGACCAGAAAAGCTACCTGCCATACCCTCGAAGAACTGGGACAGGATAACTCCGGAGTTTCCTCTTGCGGAAAGCAACATACCGTCAGACGCTTTTCTTGCCGCCTCACCTATGCTCTCCTCGGCACTCTCCTCGTCGGACACGCCGCCCATGATGGTGGAAAGCATATTATCGCCGGTATCACCGTCGGGAATAGGAAAAACGTTAAGATCGTTGATCTCCTGAGCGTGCGCCTTAAGGTTAGCCGCGCCGGCATTGATCATTTCGGTGTACATCTTGCCGTCAAGTACAGTTTCATCCCTTTCGCTGGTCACTGCATTTACGGTATCAAAAGTATTTTTGTCAATTTTTTCGTCAAAATTCGTAGTCATTTATTTCTCCTGAAAAATAAGTAAGTGTTTCCGCAAGATTCGTCGGCTTAAACAGACGTCGGAACGGTGCGAAATCCGCTTCCTTTTTTGGGAAAACTAATAGTGATTTATCAGCCCTCGCTGACGAAGGTTACCTCTTTACCGAATGCCCAGAAGCCGATAACGCTGGGGCCTACGGATGCGCCGACGATAGGACCTACAAGACCGATATACACGTCCTTGCAAGGAATAGCCTCGCGGAGCATAGCCTCAACCTCCTTGACCTCCTCCATATCACAGTCGGAGTGCCAGAGATAGATAGTCTGGTTCTCGGGGTCAATGATATTTTCCTTCAAAAGGTTGATGCATTCCTTAATAGCAGGACCTCTGCCCTTAACCTTTTTGTAAGCCGCCTGATTACCGATAGCATCTGCAACAAGGATAGGCTTAACTCCGAAGAGATTTCCGAAGAACGCGCTGGACGCAGAAACTCTTCCGCTTCTTCTGAGGGTATCGAGAGAATGAACGGTGAAGAACTCAAGAACGTTATTTCTCATGCCCATGATCTTTTCAGCGATTTCATCAGCGCCCATGCCGTCAGCCGCCATTTTAGCCGCCTCGATAGCAAGCAGACCTTCACCAATGGTGGAATTGAGAGAATCAATGCAGATGATTTTTGCATCGGGATAGTTTTCCAAAACCTTCTTTGCGGTTACGAATCCGGTATTTACGGATCCGGACTGCTTTTGAGAGCAAGCAACGTAAACTATATCCATACCCATATCAAGGTATTTGGTAAACACATCGGTAAATTCCTCTACGGAAACCTGCGCGGTAGTAACTCTCTTGCCGTCTCTGATAAGATTGTAAAGAGCGTGAGCCTCATCGTAGCTCCATGTAAGAAGTGCGGGACTTGCAACGCCCTCATATACAGTACTCATTTTTACGTAATCAATGTCGTATTTTTCCAAAAGCTCACCGGTAAGGTCAGCGCACGAGTCGGTAATGATCTTAACTTTTCTCATAATCTTGCCTTTCTGCAAATTAATAAGTTGGGACTGTGAAAACCCTACAATCCACGTTTATTATATCAAATAATTGTAAACTGAATTTTAAATTTTTATCCATAAAAGCATTTAACGAATTTTTTGTCAAACAATGTCATTTTCATCGTATCTTTTTAAAATTTTATGTCCATGCCCTATTATTAATGCTTATATATAACGATTTTGCCTACATTAACACAAAAAAAGAACGTCCTCTACCCAAAATTGGATAGAGGACGTTTTGCTATTATAATTTTTTAGCTATACTGATGATATAGAAAAAGCATAACGAACGATACTATCAAAAAGAATGCTCCGCAGATAAGCAAAAAGCCAAATCCTGCCTTTTTGTCTGCTTTGCTCTCCTTGTAATCGTAAAAGCTTTCATATTTCCGGTTCTCTTTTTTCTTGAACATATCCGCAAAAGAGGACAGTCCGTAAGCAAGCATGTCGAACGCGCCTTCATTACTGGTGAAAACGATCGCTCCTGCGCTCGTTATAAAAACACCCGAAATGAAAAACGCATCGGTTAAGGTGTGGAAGATGGCGGCAGCCTCTGTCATAGAGAACACGTCTCTAATCAAGAGCACTGCGCCAACTCCTATAAAACCTATAAGAAGAGTTATAAGATACTTTTTCAACGATTTCATATCTTCGATGCTTCGTATTCCTCACGGTACTTTTCGTATTCCTCGGTGTTGCAGAGAACGAAATGTCCGGGATATACCTCTCTCATAGTAGGTCCTTCAACCGAATAGTCGTGAGCCAATACGGGATTATACAGAACTCTCTCTCTGTTCTTCTCCGTGATCGGGTCGGGGAGAGGAATTGCAGACAGCAGAGATCTCGTGTAAGGATGGAAGGGATGAGCGAAAAGCTCGTCGCTACTTCCAAGCTCAACTATCTTACCGAAATACATAACCGCAATTCTGTTGGAGAAGTACTTAACGACTGCCAAGTCATGAGCGATGAACATAATGGTCAGACCCATCTTTTCACTAAGCTCGTTAAGAAGATTGATGACCTGCGCCTGAATAGATACGTCGAGAGCGGAGATAGGCTCGTCTGCGATGATAAGCTCGGGATTCATAATAACCGCACGAGCGATACCGATACGCTGACGCTGTCCACCGGAGAACTCGTGAGGATAACGCGAAGCGTGTTCCTGAACGAGACCAACGGTCTCAAGGATCTTATAGACCTGCTCGTCAATATACTTTTTATCCTTGATACCACGAATAACAAGTCCCTCTGCGATAATATCTCTTACAGTCATACGAGGATCGAGAGATGCGATAGGATCCTGGAAGATCATCTGGATCTCGTTTGTGATCTGGCTCTTGCCCTTTGTACGAGAATATTTTTCGTGATCTGCCATAGCAGACTTGATTTCTGCGCGGTTAGTCTTAACGATCTCGTTAAGCTCTTCCTTGCTGATCTCGCCGTTCTTATAAGCTATGCGAGCATTCTTAATTGCGTCCTTATAGCTACGTGTTCCTGCGCAAATACGCTCGCCCTTGTAGTATACGGAGCCGCCGGTAATATCGTAAAGACGGATAATGGAACGACCGGTAGTGGTCTTTCCGCATCCCGACTCACCAACAAGACCGAAAACCTCGCCCTTGTAGATGTCAAAGCTTACGTTATCAACCGCCTTAAGCTCACGTCTACCCATCTTAAAGTACTGCTGAAGATTTTGAACACTTAATAATACTTCTTTGTTTTCCATATTACTGTCTCTCCTTCTTCATGCGTTCGATACGGGCCTTAATAAGCTGGGGCATCTCAACAGCAGGAGCGTTGGGATGGAGCAACCAAGTTGCCGCATAGTGGGTGGGAGTGACCTCAAAGAGAGGAGGCTCAAGCTCGAAGTCGATCTCAAGCGCGTACTTGTTTCTCGCCGCAAACGCATCACCCTTGGGAGGATAGATCATATTGGGAGGAGTACCGGGGATAGACTCGAGTCTTTCGGTTGTGTGAAGGTCAGGCATACTGCTGAGAAGCGCCCAGGTGTAAGGATGAGCGGGCTCGTAGAAGATTTCCTCCGCGGTTCCGTGCTCAACGATCTTACCTGCGTACATAACGGCAATTCTGTCCGCCATATTAGCAACGACACCCATGTTGTGGGTAATGAATATTACAGAAAGATTTCTCTTTTTCTTAATATCATTGATAAGCTCAAGAATCTGAGCCTGAATGGTAACGTCAAGAGCGGTGGTAGGCTCGTCGCAGATAAGAATATCGGGGTTAGCGGAAAGAGCAATCGCAATAACGATTCTCTGTCTCATACCGCCAGAGAACTCAAAGGGATACTGTCTGAAACGGGTAGCAGGCTCGGGGATACCGACCTCCTCCATAAGCTTGATCGCCTTTGCCTTTGCGATACTCTTGTTCATCTTAACAACGAACTTAGACGCCTGATCCTTAAGATAGTCGATGATATCAACGACAGCCGCGTTAACGTCGAAATACATATCATTCTCAATAACGGTCATATAGTGATTATAAACCGCCTCAAGAACCTTGCAGATGTTAGCGCGCTTAAGGTCGAGATCCACTACGATCTGAGGGGTAAGCACCCAGTCGGGATGACGTCCCTTTTGAACGATAGCGTCGTACTTAGCCTTGTTTTTGAGATAGATCTTCTCCTGAATGGGATTATTCTTAATTCCATCGAAGTATTCTCTGATAGCGTTCTCAAAAGCAGAGCTGAAAACGTGCTCTACGCTCTCCTTCTTGATGCTGAGGTGATCGATCGCCTTAGCAACCTTAACAGAGAGGCTCTTAAGGTACTTGCTTGCCTCTGCCTCGGAAAGCTCGCTCTCCTTGAAGTAGTTGATAGCTTCAAGAAGCTCGGGGATGCACTCCTTCTTGAGCGCAACAGCCTTATTGTGAGAATAAGCCACACCCTTCTCGGCAGTAGCGATGAAATCGAACATGAAATTCTCGTCGAGATACTCGCGAGTCATCTTGTTCATGTCTGCAACCGACATAGTGCTAAGGTCAGCACCGGGATTGCACATAACGTAGAAGCTCATTGTAAAGAAGTTGGGCTTTTCCTTGTTAAGTGCTTCCTTAACAAATGCAAGAAGCTCCTCAACAAGAGCGAGAGTTGCTTCATAATCAACGTTCTTTCCTGCGGAGATGACAGCACCCATTCTGCCTTCAAGGTCAGCTGCTACGGAATCCTTTACGATAACGTAAGGATTGTAGGACTGAACAAAGAACTTGCGAAGGCGCTTCATAGAGGAAGCTACGTCGAACTTCTTACGTCTCTGAAGCATGAGGAGCGCATTGTCAGCATCCATTTCGAGCTGAACTGCATTTCCGTAAGCTTCATTAAAGCTCTGTTCGATCTGTGTCGCCTCAACACAGAAGGCATCAAATCTCTTGAGCTTTTCGGCAACCTCCGCGTCTGCATTGGTTCCCTCTGCGGCATAAGCCGCCTTTATATTGTCGCCAAGCATTTTGAGCTTGGAGTTAAACGCATTTTTTGCGTTTTTCTTTCCCGTCTTAGCCTTAAGTATCATCGCCTCGGTCAACTGCTCGCCGATTCGCATGATGGGGTTCAAGCTAGACATGGGATCCTGGAAGATCATCGCAATTTTATCTCCGCGGAGCTTGTGAAAATCTTCCTCAGAAATTTTCAGTAAATCCTGTCCGTCATATAGTATTTCGCCGCCCTCAACGATAGAGTTGCCCGCCAGAATACCCATAACAGCCTTACTGGTTACGGATTTTCCGGAGCCGGACTCACCAACTATCGCCAAAGTTTCTCCCTTGTAAAGATCAAAGGAGATATTTCTAACGGCCTTAACAATTCCACCTTGAGTACGGAATGATATCTGCAGATTCTTTACTTCCAATTTCTTGTCCGTAAAGACCGGCGTATTCTTTACTTCTAATTTCTCATCCATAAATAGACCATTCCTTTCTGCCGAGGCTCACAGAGAGCAATTCCCTGCCGCAACGGCTCAATCTTATTTGTATATAGAAATATTTTGGTAAATTCCTTATTCTTCGTTTCCTCTCAAGGACGGGTTGAACGCGTCGCGCAATCCGTTACCGAACAGGTTGAAGCAGAGCATCAACAAGCTGATAAAGATCGCGGGGAACAAAATGATATGAGGATGTGTATACAATTTATCCTGTCCCATAGATAGAAGGGTACCTACGCTGGTCATCTGGTCACCGTTAAGGTTGATAATATTGAGGTAGCTAAGGCTTGTCTCGGAGAAGATAACTCCGGGGATAACAAGAACAGAGCTGGTGATAAGAGTACCAATAGCGTTGGGGAAAATGTGCTTGAACATGATTCTGGAGTCCTTTGCTCCGAGAGTTCTTGCAACCAAAACGTATTCCTGATTCTTAAAGCGGTAGAACTGCATTCTCGTACGTCCTGCCATTCCCGTCCAACCGGTAAGGAAGAAGGAGATAAACAGAATTACGAGGTCGGATGCGTCGAGATTATATCTGAGAAGCGAGATAACTATCATGAAAGGAATCGAGCCAAGAAGGTCAATGATTCTTTCCATGATTATATCGATCTTACCGCCGTAGTAACCCTCGATAGAGCCGTAAATAGCACCAACGAAAAGGTTAACGGAAGCAACAATTATAGCAAGAATAAAGGAGAATCTTGCACCACTTGCAAGACGGGTAAAGAGGTCGCGTCCTGCATCGTCAGCACCGAAGAGGAAGGAGGGCTCGGTAATGCCGTCCTGAAGCACGGAGCTATGGTAGTAGGAGTAGTAAGCCTTATAGTTTACGCGAACCTCCCACTGGTCGCCCTGCATCTTCTTAGCATAGCCGTAGATCTTTTCGCCGGTACCGTTGTCATTCTCGTCCTCGAGAAGCATCTTACTTGTGTAAGCGTCGGTGCCGTTGTCCTCGATATACGCGGGGATCAATTTACCCATGTTATCGTAAACGACCTCGGTCTTATTACCGTCGCCAACCTTGGTCTGATACCAGATGTTAGCGTTGTTAGCATCCTGACGAGCCTCTGCGTGAGGCGCATAGGGGAGGATGATCTGAACGCCGTGCTCATCCTGGTATTTCTGGACAGCCTCATACTGCGCGGTGTTGAGAAGCAGATACTTCGCGCCGACCGCATTGTAGGTATCAACTCTGAAGGCAAAAAGCTTCTTGAGCTTTCCTACCTCAAACTTTTCAACCTCTTTAACGTCAGACATGATAACCGAATATTCGGGGTCAGCCTTTTGGAACTCTTCCTCGATATAAAGATATTCCTTGTAGGTCTTTTGGTTTACTTCCTTATCCTGACCTCCGTCCCAGAAGGGGATGCCGAGATCGTAGAAGATCTTATTCTTGGGTACAACGAGCGCATAGGTCTCGTCCTTATAGGAAACGGTATAGGAGGAGATAACGGGACCAATGATGGCAAAGACCACCAACAAAATAATGATCGCTGCCGCCGCGATAGAAGCCTTGTTTCTTGCAAAGCGATAAAGCGCGTCCTGGAAATAGGACACGGGCTTTGTATCAAGCTTTTTATCGTGAATATTTCCCTCTGTGGAATGGAAAACGAATTTTTCTTTAGAAATAACGTATTCAGACGCCTTCATTACTTCGCCCCCATTCTGATTCTACGATCTATGAAACCGTAGGAAAGGTCGATAACCAAGCCTGCCGCCAGACCTACGAGAAGGTAGAAGCTGGAGAGAAGCATAAAGAAATCGTAATCCTGCGCGTTGATTGCATTCAAATAAAGTGCTCCGACGCCGGGGATCGAGAAGATTCTCTCGATAACCAGAGATCCGGAAAGAACGCTCAACACCTCACCGATGATGGACGGGAAGATCGGCACCATCGCGTTACGGAGAGCATGTCTTACAGTTGCCTGAGACTTGGTAAGTCCCTTAGTTCTTGCCAAAAGCATAAATTCGCTGGTAAGAACCTCGGTAAGCTCCGCACGAGTGAAACGGGTATATCCTGCGATAGATCCGAAGGACATACAAAGCACTGCGGGAAGCATGGATTTGATCATTGTGGGATTCAGATAAAGATCCCAGTTTGCCGTGAAAGGAATATACTCGAGAGCATACTGCTTTGCTATTGCGGGCAAGGAGGCGATCTCCTTCGGCAAAATGCCCAGCTTGAAGCATATAACGTAAAGGAAAAGTGATCCGTATACGAAGGAAGGTACGGAGATGATGACCATTACTGCCGTACTGATAACGTGGTCCTGCCACTTGTTTTTCTTAAGAGCCGCAAAGATACCGAGAGCGATACCTACGGGAACTGCCAACAAAGATGACATAATATTTATCAAAATTGTAGGAGGAAGTCTCTCAATGAATACGTCGATAACGGGAGTGTTCATTTTGATATTGGGCATCTTATCGTATGCTCTACCAAAGTCGCCGTCCACAACGATTCTCTGGATATACAGCATTAGCTGCTCAGGAATGGGCTTATTATAGCCTCTGTCCTCGATCTGCGCCATCAGTATATCCTTGTCCTGACCAAGACCAACGCTCGTATTAATAGGAACGAGTCTGATCAAAACGAAGCATGTTACAAAAATAATGGAAAAGATTACGAGCATAAGCCCTACTCTTTTGCATATATATTTGAACATATACATATTTTGCAATCTCCTTTCTTTGTTAATTAAACCGACAATGAGGGATAGCTGAAACTATCCCTCAAAGTCGTTAACATTAAGACGATAAATATTACTTGTAATCGAACTCGCCGTTTGCTGCTGCAACCTGCTCTGCCCATTCAGCATCAGTGAAGTTGTAGGTCATGTACTTCATTCCGCCGTAAGCCATGAAGGTGTTGTAGGTGTAGGTTACGTAGTCAACCTTGTAAGAGAGCAAGGATGCGCTGAAGTTGTTGTAAAGGGGTACTGTGTAGTAAACCTTAAGAACTTCCTTCTCAAGCGCTGCGATAAGGGGAAGTCTGTCTTCCTGAGAAACCGCAACGTCGCTCCAGTCATGCTCGCCTGCGCCGTTAAGGCAGTCGTACCAGTCCATAAGAGACATGGTGTACTCCTCGCCCATCATGGTGAAGGTCATCATCTGAGCGCTGGTGTCCCAAGCTGCGGAGTACATGTAGTCGGGGCTGAGGTAAGCCAGGAGGAAGTAGCCGGGATCCCAAGCTGCTCCGGTCCAACCGCCCATACATACGTCGTACTTACCTGCGCGGAAGTCATCTGCCCAAGCAGAACCGAAGTCCTTAACCTCAGTTTCAAGTCTGCCCTCGAGAGGAGTTCCAACAACGAGCTCCTTCCAAGCTGCAGTGATGTAGTCAAATCTTCTCTGAACGGTCTCGTTGATAGCGCCGCTACCCATGGTAATAACTACCTTATCGGTTGCGCTGATCTTACCTGCTGCGAGTGCATCGTTGTAAGCCTGGGTAACGAGAGCTCTTGCTGCATCGATATCGTAACCGGTGATAGCGTCAACAGCCTCGTCGAGAGTTGCGTACTGGTTGTAGTCAACGTTGTAAACCTCGCAAAGAACCTTCTTTGCTGCGTCAGACTCTCTGTAAGCCTTACCGTTTGCAACGTCGTAGTAGTGCATAGAGTTGTAAAGACCAAAGCCCTGGAGAGAGGATGTAGTGGTCTTAGCGGCAAAGTCTGCTCTGTTGATAGAGAGAGAAAGTGCCTTTCTGAAATTTACGTCAGCAAGAAGAGTCTTGTTAACGCCTGCGGTCTGACGAGCTGCAAGCTGCTCCTCGCTGGACTGAAGCTGGAGAGATGCAACGAAGTCATCGGGAGTGAAGTATGCTCTTTCAGAGCCCTTGTAATCGTCAGCAACGGATACGTCGATACCGATACCGTCGATCTCACCTGCAAGGAACTTAACCCATGCAGAGTTCCATTCCTCGATGGTGTCGCAAACGATCTTATCGGTCTGGTAGAGGCCTTCGTTCTCAGGGAGAGCGTAGCCGAACCACTGATCATTCTTAACGAGAGTGTACTGCTTACCAGCCTGGAAGCTTTCAAGCTTGTAGGGACCCCAAGACATGGTGGACTCTACGCTGGAGTTGTAGGTGGAGGTCCAGAGATCGGAACCGGATGCAGGCTCCTTCTTGTTAGCCTCGTAAGTTGCCTTATGAACGAGGGGGAGAGAAGCCATGTTGTATGCTGCCTTGTAGGAAAGGCTACCGTCTTCCTTAAGAAGGTCAAGAGACTTCTCAAGAACGAGAACGAGCTCGTAGTCGGAAGCTGCGAAAATACCAACCTTATCGAAGGTCATCTCAGGGTAGGTGTACTCGGTAACGAAGAAATCGAGCTCTTCGTCGGGCTCAGTCTGCCACCAGCCGATGAGTGCTTCCCAAGCTGCGTTGAGAGTAGCATCAGCCTTGATCTCAGCCATGGTCTTACCTTCCATAGCTGCTGCGGTCTCTGCGGTGAAAGCAGAATCCTTGAGGTAGCTGTTGATTACGTAAGCTGCGGTAGCTGCTGCATCATAGCTTGCAGGGAAGCCCATAGCGTCTCTGAAGGAAGCCTGTGCAGGAACCTCTTCGCTGGAGGGTGCCAAAGAGAACACGATTACAGAATCGAGGTCAGTGCTGTAGGTTGCGTAGGGAGCGTCTGCTGCGAACCAGCCGGACTCACCCTGCTTAGCAAACTTCTGAGCGTTAGCGATAATGGTTGCGCCAACGTAGAAGGAGTCTGCGCGGTAGTTCTTGAATGCGGGATCAAGCTGCTGCTCCATGGTGTAAACGAAGTCTTCAGCCTTGATGGGATCGCCATTCTGCCACTTAAGATCATCACGGAGAGTGATCTTGTACGCGTAACCAACGCCGTCAGCGGGGAGACCCCAAGCCTCAGCGTAAGCTGCGGTAACGTCCTCGAGCTTGGTAGCTGCTTCGTACTTGATCTCGAAGTCGCCGGTAACGATCTCGCCGTTCTCGTCGAACTTGAAGTCGAAGGTGAAGAAGGAGCTGCCGAGGTAGCTCATGATCTGGGTGTCGTTGTTATCCTGGTAGGTCAACTCATTCCAGTTTGTGGGAGAGAGTGCAGTGTAAGTATTATAAGTATAGTACTCATCCTCTTCCTGGGTTGCAGGAACACAAGCGACGATTGACAACACCATAAGTGTTGCGAGAAGCGCTGCTAAAACGCCTCTGAAAATCTTTTTGTTGTTCATGGTTTTCTTTCCTTTCTGTAAAAAAGATTAAATAAATTTTAGCACAGTAAATCGCAAAAATCAACCCTTCGCTGATATTGTTAACAAATAAATTCACGATTGTTAACATAACGGAAACATCTCTATCATGCTGACTGTATATTCAGCCATTTTTATGCATTTTTTATACAAAAAACTCACAAAAACCAAAAAAATGACCAATACAGTACAAGAAGCAAAAAAAGTCTACCCATTACAAAAATGCAACCTATTCCCTTTCGCCCTGCAAATCCATAAACGTCCCAAAGCCCTCCATAATATCTACGCTCGGCACTACAAAAAGCGCTCTTATTATATATAATGAAGGTTTTCGAAAATCGCATCCTCGCCGCTTCGTTCATTTTTTGCAAGATTTAGTTGCCAGCAATTCATTTTTTATAGCACCGATTTGGCCATGAATATTTTTTGCCGTTACGCTCTGATTTAAATCGTTTTTCGCCGTCATTAATACAGGATTATTCCATTTATGTCGCTTTTGTTACAATTTGTCTTGAAAAGCAGGATAAAAATTCCAGATTACACTCAATTTTGTCGATTTATCTGCCTGACATATAAACTCATCAACGCCTGTTGTGCACCCTTATCAATATTCAATATTTGATTTAAATTTCAATTATTTGTTTATAGACACGCTTTTTAAACTGAGTTTGCAAATCATTTTTTATAATTCGAACACAAAAAAAGGCTTGCAGCTGGAAATGCAAGCCTTTTTTAAGGCATCCGGCTCACCCAAGCTTAGGGTGAGCCAGACGCCGTCTTTGTTTTATGTTAATTCCCTACTGTCAAATCAGAACAGAGTTGCGGGAACGAAGAAGTAGAGGCAGAAGAGGAGCGAAACGATTATTGCGATAACCGAAACGTTCCATGTGGGCTTATCCTTCTTTGTGAATGCATACTTGATGATTCCGATGAGGTACGCAACGATGGACATAAGGGTGTAGGAGATAAGACCAACACCGATACCCTTGGTGATCGAGTAGGAAAGAACCATGATTACGATAGTAAGGAAAGCAGAGGTCGCATTGATAGCGTTGCCGAAATCGATTTCCTTGATATTGTTCTTCATCATAAGAACGCCAACGTAGATAAGAGCTGCCGCAGTTGCCGCGGAGGGGATAACTGCGAATACGGGCATTGCAAACATAGCTACGAAGAAGAGAGCGGCAGTGGTAAGAGCGGTAAGACCGGTTCTACCACCTGCGGATACACCGGCACCGGACTCAACGAATGTAGTAACGGTAGATGTACCAAGCATAGCACCTGTACAGGTTGCAACGGAGTCAGCTATCATGATCTTGCCGTAGTTGTGGGGCTTGTTGTTCTCATCAGAAAGAATTCTGTTACCGCCACAGCAACCAACGATAGTTCCCATGGTATCGAACATATCGATCATGCACATGGTGATAACAATCATGATTGCGGAGAAGATGGAAACACCTGCGGGAAGCACGCCGTCGCCTGTGAATACATCAATAAAGGAAGCGAATACGGTATTGTCGCCTGCGAAGAAGTTCTGGAAGTTTTCCCAGAATTTCCAAGAGATACCGGGAACGTCGCCCGAGAGGACCGAAAGATCGGTAACACCGAAGGGTATACCAATAACGGTAGCGCCGAGAATACCGAGAATAACGGATCCTCTGACGTTCATCTTGTCGAGAATAGCAATAAGGAAGAGACCGATCAAAGCAACGATAGCTGCCTTAGAAGCCTCCCAGCTGGTAAGGTCAACGAGAGCGACCTGAGTGTACTGGTTCGCAACGATGATACCTGCGTTCTGGAAACCGATGTAAGCGATAAAGAGACCGATACCAACGGAGATAGCACCTCTTACCGCAACGGGCATGCCGTCGAACACAAGCTCACGGAAGGTTTTGCCCTTGATCGTGATAAGGGACAGAGCGAGGAAAAGCAGACCCGAAACGAGAACCAGGAAGAATGCCTGTCCGGGTGTGAATGCTGCAGCGTAGCCTGCCCAACCGCCGATGATACCGCCGAGCATAGAGTTGAGACCCATACCGGAAGCCTGCGCGAGAGGCATCTTAGCGAGAAACGCCATTAGAAGAGTACCGATAACCGCACCCAAAGCAGTAGCAATAAATGCACTAGACCAATAAGGACTTGCAGCACTGCCAAAGATCTGGTTAGGGTTGACCGTCAGAATGTACGCCATAGCAAGGAACGTAACCACGCCCGCTACAAGTTCGGTTCTGACACTTGTTTTCTTTGCCACGGGGTCAAAACCAAGAAGCTTAGCAAATTTGTTCATAAAAACCTCCTTATACGTGCCTTAAGCACAATATTTAATATTATTATAATGTATTTTTCCGTAATTTGCAAGATATTTTTCAAATTTTTATGTTATTTTTTATAAAATTTGAGTTTTTCTGTTTTTTCTTTAAACTTTCTTAATAGCAGATTTTTGTTATCGATATTTCCTAACTGTTTAACAAAATGTTCATCAATGTATACTACGCATATGATATAATAAAATAAATATACAAAATTAAGGAAGCAGATTTGATGGAAAACCACAAGGGCAAATATAACATCATAATAACTTTTGCAATACTCTTCTTAGCTGTATCGGTGCTTTTGGCGTTAGTATTTTTTGCGGGCAAAAAGACCTATGTGGTGCGTTTTGACCTCAACGGCGGCACCCTTATCAGCGGATCTCTTGAGCAGCATATAACTCAGGGACAGGATGCCGTTCCGCCTACGGCAGTCAAGGACGGAGCGTATCTGCGAGGATGGAACGCGTCATATCGTCAGATTACTAAGGATATGGTGATCGAAGCGATTTGGGAGTACGAAACAACCACGGGAATTATTTATTCAGGCAGTCAAAACCAGAACTATACGGAAATCATAGGATCATACGAATATCTGAAGGGCGATGTGTATTTAGGAGCTTATTACGGTGACAAAAAAATACTCGGAATACGCGAAAATGCCTTTTCCGATCGTGAAGGTATAACCAAGGTCTACCTTCTTGACGGACTTATCTCTATCGGCGAGTCTGCCTTTTCAGGATGTACCGCTCTTAGGGAAATCGAAATTCCGGGAACCGTAACACATCTTGGCAAAGGAGCGTTCAGCGGCTGCGAATCCCTTGAAAGGATAGTACTTAACGAGGGACTTTTGGAAATAGGAGCAGGCGCGTTTGAAGGCTGCGTCGGTCTTAAAGAGATCGTATTACCCGCAAGTCTTGAGCGAATAGGCGCCGGTGCCTTTAAGGGATGCGACGATCTGATAATAACCGTCACCCACGCCGAAGAAAAAACCTACAAGAATTGGGCGAAGGGCTGGCAAGGAAGCGCAACGGTAGTATGGCCCGATGGTGTTTTTATCGACGGGTCCGAGTCAGAGGAAATAGGCGGTATTATAAAGCCGGTGCTGAGACCCGGTATTAACTTTGACGATCCCAAGTTTCCGAGACCGGGATTTCAAATAGACCCCGACAGATTTAAAGACCCAATCCTTGACAAAGAGACCGAATCCGAGGAAACCGAGTCGGACAAAATCGAATCCGAGGAGACCGAATCCGAGGGATTAAAAAGGCCGGTGCTTGACACAGGAATCAATCTCGGCGGTCTCAAAAAGCCAAACCTCGACATAGGAATCGATCTCGGCGGCTTAAAAAAGCCAAATCTCGACATAGGAATCGATCTCGGCGGCTTAAAAAAGCCGAGTCTTGAAATAGAATTCGATACCAAGCCAAGCCTTGATACTGATACCAACACTGAAACCGAATCCGACACCTCTGTTACAAGTGAAACGGAAGAAGAATAGGAGGATACAGTATGCACATAATACCCATGCTTGGCATACTCTCCCTGGTGTTTTTCGCGGCGCTGTTTCTGATGTGCTTTTTCCGTGAAAGGTTAAAAAATCCAATAATCAATACCCTTTTTGTGTGTGCTTGCGCAATCTTCTTTTTCCTTTGGAATTATGCTATGTACGAGCATCGCGGAGGAAACACAAACGGATTTATGATACTTGAAAATATAAGTCCGTATATCTGTGCGGTTATAATTGCAACTCCATTTTTGAACAAGAGGATAAAGGATTTTGCGTACTGCGGAATAGCGTTTCTCGGCTTTGGAATGTTCGTCGCTTTGTTTATCAGCCCCGAGGTAGAGTATCTCTTTAATTATCACCAAGACGCGAAGTTTATACATATAAGCGAGGCGATCTGTCACCTCATTATGGCTCTCTACGGATTCTATCTAATTCTTTCCGACAGGGTTCAGCTCGAGCTTAAGAATTACGGAAAGGCCTTAGCATTTATCTATTCGTCTATCGGATTTGGAGTTTTTCTCAACTGGTGCTTCCATCTTTCAAATTTCGGTATGAATATGTACGGTAATTATTCCATCTATTTTCTCGATATTTTCGGTAGCTTTGAAGCAACCTTGATCGCATATCTTACAGGAGTTCTTGCGACTGTTACCCTTGGATTTCTCGCAGGGATCTTCCTCGATTGGATAACTCATAAAAAGGCAAAAAACCGAAAGCCTTAAGTCTTTCGGTTTTTTTATGGCATCAGAGTTTTTTGAAAAACTGTTTTTATTTTCACACCTTTATCTTAGCAACCGCCTTTAAAAGCTTTGCGTCAGAGGAGCCGTTCATCACGGGAATGTGAGCGTCTTCGGGAAAAACGATACAAAAATCTCCCTCGTGCAGAATTATTTTTCTGTATTCTCCTTTAAGAAGGATATAATCATCGCTCTCGTTATACTCGCTTATAGGTTCAAGAGTTGACGTTTCGGCGTATCCAATTCCCTCGCTGCCCGAAATGCAGTAATGAATATCAATATATTTTCTGTGCGCTTCGAGTGGCTTTTCCGTGCCATCGGGATTTTTATCCGCGGTATCGGCAAATTCGCCTGAAAAGTTGACTCGATAATCTTCGCGGACGATTCCCTCTTTGGAGTCTTTCGTCAAGGTCTTCAAAAAGTCAAAAGCCTCTGCAAAATATGGATTTAACGCGCAATATCTCTCTGCATCTTTTATGTTGGCTAATATCATTTCTAATCCCCCTATAATGATTATAAATTGTTATATTACTGATAACTCTTCTTCTGTATTTTTTGTCAAACAATACACTTGGTATTATAACAAAGAAGACAAGCTTTGTCAATACGCAACATTTAAAAATGCGTAGTAAGCGGTTAAGAAAAACTACAACCGACCATCTTACCGTCTACAACGATGACCGTTTTGCGTATTCGCTGAAGGACGGAACGGAAATAACGGTTATGCTTTGAAAGATAATAGAAAAGTCCCCGAATAACACCTGGTGTGATGCTGTTCGGGGATAAGTTTTTATAAACTGATGTTTTGCAACAATTTTATGGCTCGTTGCTTGCGGAGTTGGCTTTCCATGTGTAAGGGCTTATGGTTTTGACGTCCTTGCCGGCATTACCGCCACCAAAGTAATTACCAACAGTGGCTACACCAATGTACGTACCATCCGCAAACCAAACGCCGTCGTCTCCGCGGCTAACGATCTGTTGGTAAACCATGATCTCGTCTCCGATTTTCGCGTTTGTGCAAACATCTCCGTAGTACATATAAAGTCTCATTCGTTTGTTTTGATATGCGGGATCGGGGTCAACCTCAAATATAAAGTGAAGATTTTCCGTCAGCTTCGAGTTTGCATAAGACGCAATAGCAGACATAGTACCACCCGACACGCTGTTTACGCTACAGTGAAGAATCGGCGCGTCTTCTTTGGGCCTTTTTTTCGAGGTCAACGACTCCATAACCGAATCAAATATAAGATCACTATGATTGAGGCAATTATTACTGTCAGAAAGCAACGCCTCTACAAGCCCCAAAAAGTCGCTGTGAGCTTCTCCCGAAGGATCCGATGCTTTCTCCCAACCTGCGTAAAGTGTCATATCCGAAGCAGGAAAATCAGTATCGAAATTCCAACCCGAGGTGCATCCCGCATCGGTATACCAGCCAATAAAAGTATAGCCGTCTCTTATAGGCATTTCGGGTCTCGGTATAAGATTTCCCGACTCTACTGTAGCGCTGATGTCCGAAGCGCCGTTATTAGACTTAAATGTGATTGTATATTCAACAATCTCTATGACCGGTGCAAGCTCCCATCCGCCGTAGAGAACGGTATGGTTCTCTACCATATTCACTTCAAAATTCCATGCGTTAGTACAAGCCTCATCGGTATACCAGCCAATGAAAACATATCCCTCTTTTACGGGTGTTGTAGGTCTTGGGATAAAATCTCCTGTCAGGACAACAATAGTCCTATCAGGCTCCCCGTTATTGGGCTTAAACGTAATATCGCAATCCGGAGGCACAGGAGGAACGTATATTTCCCATCCACCGTAAAGAGTCATATCGGAATTGACCTTGTCCGTATCAAAGTTCCACGGCATAGTACAATCGCTGTCGGTGTACCAACCGATAAACGTAAATCCGTCCATAACGGGCGTGGTCTGCGGAGGGATCAAAGAACCCGCAGGAACAACAATAGCGCGAGTGGTATCACCATTATTGGGTCTAAATACTACACTATATTGAGTTGGTGCATTTTTTCCCCAACCGGCATAAAGCGTTAAATGACCAGTTACTCGGTCGATATCAAAGTTCCAAGGAGTAGTCAGAGACTCATCCGAATACCAGCCTATAAACGTATACCCGGCTCTGGATGGTGTCTCGGGTCTCGGTACGAATTCGTTTGCGTGAACCTTAACCGATGTAGCAGCATTTCCGTTGTTATATTGGAACGTTACGTCAAATTCGTCATAACCAGGGAGAATGTCTGTACCCGTCTTTTCAATAAAATTAAAATTCAAGACATAGTACTCCGTAGTAATACTTTTGGGCACGTTTATTGTGATGTCGAATGAAAGCGTACCGTTACCCGGTGCAATCTCATCAAGACGAGAAATTCCGCTCAAGGTATAGGTAATCTCGGTTCCCGAATAAACTCCATCGAAATCCATTTCAGAGCCGTCTATAACGCGGTCAAAAACATAGGTGGTGTCAGAGATATTTATAACGTCGATCGTAAAGGTTGCAGTACCGCCTCCATTAACGCTTGCGAACATTACCGTTCCATTCGTATTGTTAACCGTCACCCCCGCACTTTGCGTGGGAGAAATATTTGTAATATAGACGTCGGGCAGATTCGGTTTAGCCTCAACGCTTCCGGTGATAGACAACGTACCTGTCACCACAGCATACCCGATACAAATAAACAAGCCCATCAAAATTAATGATGCACACAGCCAGGCGGTTTTCAATGGTTTCATGAAATTTGTCTCCTTTCTATCACCTTATATGTTAATTATAGCATATTTTTTGCTTTTTGCAACACTTTTTTACATATAAGATAAACAACCATAAAGAAACCCCCGAGGTTTTCGTTCGGGGGGGATTACAGACACAAGTTATTTTGTTATCATATGAACGTTCACGTGAGGATAGCTGAAAGCAACTCCGTTCTTCTCGAAGGTAGGCTTGATAGCATCCATTATATCAAAATAAACCGTCCAATAATTCTGATTTTCACACCAAGCACGAGCGGTATAAAGAATATCGCTATCTCTGAACTCCTTGACGTGAGCAACGGGAGTTTGCCCCTCTTCGTTTTGAAGAACCAGAGGATGCTCGCGAAGCATCTTAAGCAAGACCTCACGCACCTTTTCTACGTCTTCATCGTAAGACGTGGAAACCAAAAATTCAACTCTGCGGAATGGAGCGTTTGAATAGTTTATAATGCTATCGTTGGCGATCTTACTGTTGGGGATTTGAATCAGCTTTTTGTCAGGAGTGTCCAGCTTGGTGTAAAACAAGCCGACCTCACGCACAGAGCCGGCTTCGCCTCCCGCCTCAACGTAATCTCCCACCTTGAACGGGTGGTTGGAAATGATCTGCAATCCTCCGAATACGTTGCTCAAAAAATCCTGAATTGCCAAAGACAGTGCAACTCCGATAACAGAGAGCGCGGCAATCAAGGAAGAAACCGAGATTCCGAGACTGCTTAATATTATAATGACAACAGTGAACAAAAGAAATGCTTTTATCGCAATTCTCAAAATTTTGCAAACAAGCTGATCAATCTTTGATTTTTTGATGAGGTTATCAAAAATCTTCAAAATCACTTTAACCGCGATCAAACAAGCCGCCGATAAAATAATGGTTATGATTGCTTTTTGCCAGGGTAATTGCTTTAAAAATTCCCAAATTTCAGGCATTTTATTTTCTCCTAAATTTAAAAACATAGTGGTTATTCTAAAAAGATATTATATCACATTTTTGAATATAAAACAATAGGTTTTAAAAATGTATGTTTAATATTTTTTGGAAATGATGTCGGGAGGGGATTTTTCAAGGCGCAAGCAGGCGTACGGTATCCGACCTCCGGGTTATCGCTCCGCGCCGCCGCAGGCGCATAATCGTCTGTCGCGCCTTGATACAATCGGCTCGTCATACTCCTTGCTTCGTGCGGTCTCACCTCGCAAAAAGGATACTCAATCCTTTTTGCTCGTTCGCCCAACGAGCTACGCTCATCACAGCTCTAACCCGAAGGGCAAAAGTTACAGATGCGCATCCCCGCAACCAAAAAGAAAAGGTAGCACATCGTGCTACCTTTTCTTTTTGCCCGGGGCTTTAACGTAGGGATTCGAAGCAGTGAAAAAACAACACGGTGTGTTGTTTT
>JAZUAS010000146.1:0-2480 GCA_045638125.1 Eubacteriales bacterium
CCCGTGTCCCCCAACCCCGATGGGTTGATATAGCGGAGTAAAGATTATAGGCATATTATGCTTTTAATTTCAACAAGGCTTTCCCTTCGGGAAAGGTCGGCTTCGCCGACGGATTTAGAGTGGGGCGTTTGTTACTTCAACTTAAATCAAACTATAAATTTAGTTAAACTTTTCGGCTGGGTTCTAAACTGTTGCAACACGGAAAGGGCGAGCAGGCTGAAATTTCACGAGTGAAATTTCAGCGTCACTTCACGGCGGTTAGAACCCCCATTCGGGAAAGTTCTTTGCCAAGCTTTCTTTCAAGAAAGCGGAAAACGCGTCCTACGCATCCCCCGCATCACTTCGCAAGTCCGCAGAGGTGATTTATGAACTGCTGGGCAGTTCTGCCCGAAATTCCGCCGCCGAGCATTTCCCATTTATGGGCTTCGGCAACTATCTGCTCCTTGTCCATTGTGATCTCGGGGTGACGAGCGGCAAGCTCAAGCACCATAGCGTCAAACTCGGGGCGCGAGGGCTTGAAAAATCCGATGGAAAGACCGAAACGGTTAACGAGAGAAAGCTTTTCCTCGATGGTCTCGGAGCGATGTATGTCGTTCTTAGTGGACATATCGCTTCTGTCGTTCCACGTCTCCTTGATAAGGTGACGGCGGTTAGAGGTTGCGTATATCAGCACATTGTCGGGCTTGGTTTCAACTCCGCCCTCGATTATCGCCTTGAGATACTTGTATTCGATCTCGCTCTCCTCAAAGGAAAGATCGTCCATGTAAATAATGAAACGGTAGTTGCGATTTTTGATCTCGGAAATGATCTTTGAAAGGCAGCCGAACTGATGCTTGTAGATCTCAATCATGCGCAAACCACGATCGTAATACTGATTAACGATTGCCTTGATAGAGGTAGACTTACCCGTTCCGCTGTCGCCGTAAAGCAGAAGATTGTTGGCTCCCCTGCCCTCAACGAATGCCTCGGTATTCTCGGTAAGCGCTCTCTTTTGAGGCTCATAGCCGATAAGATCGTCAAGATGAACCGTCTGCATATTAGTAATGGCACGGAATTTAAGAATTGAACAGCTCTCGTCGGTTTCAATTCGGAACGCCTTGTTAAGTCCGAACATACCAACGCCGTACTTCTTATAAAAATCTGCCACGAGATAGAATACCGCCTCGCCGTCCTTTGCCGCTTCAATCTCCTTTGACAGCGCCTTGACCTTTTCGCTGACGTTCTTGTTGAATATCTGCTCTCGCTTGGCGATTGCCTGATAGTTTGAAAGCACCGAGAAGCAGTTGATATCAAGAGCCTTCTCGATTGGGGCAAAATCAAAGTCAAAAAGCGCCTTGAAAGTGGAAAAATCGTTGATGGCAAAGCCGTTGACCGTTCCCTCCTGCACGCCCGACTTCTCGTAGGTCAGGCTGAAAGGATTTTCGTCTGTAATTATCAAAAAGGTGAGATAATTGTGCCAGAGATTTTCGTCGAAGCCGTATTTGGTCGCCAATTCAAGCAGACGACGCACCTGCGCGTAGATCCGAGTGCGGAGATCGTCATCGGTGGCAGTCTTGTTATCAAAATCCTTGAAAACTCTGCCAAGCTCCGAGAGAATCGTGCCGTCCAGCGAATCACGGTATAAAATAAATTTAGATATTTCGCGGTACATAATAATTCCTCTTTTTTGAAGGTTTTTTGGAAGAAAAGGGGGTGCAGGGGGAAAGGAAACCTATTTTGCAAAAATGGTTTCCTTTCCCCCTGCATTCACTTTATTCTTCTTCAATAACTGCAATAGAAAGGTCTGCGAGGGCCTTTGCGTCTGCGGGCGCGGGGCAACCCGACATCAGCTCGCTTGCGTTCTGAACCTTGGGGAATGCAAGCACGTCGCGGAGAGAGTCTGCACCGCTCATTACCATTGCAAGGCGGTCAAGACCCATACCGGAGCCACCGTGAGGAGGCGCACCGTACTTATATGCTTCAACAAGGAATCCGAACTTCACTTCGATCTCCTCGGGGGTAAGTCCCAATGCCTTGAACATCTTCTCCTGAAGCTGCCAGTCGGTAATACGGATAGAGCCGGAAAGAAGCTCTGTGCCGTTAAGTACCATATCGTAGCACTTTGCTCTCACGCTGCCGGGATCGCTCTCAAGCATGGGGAGGCACTCCTCAAGAGGCATAGTGAAGGGGTGGTGCATAGCATCCCAGTGCTGTGTCTCCTCGTTCCACTCGAAGAAGGGGAACTCGGTGATCCAGAGGAAGTTGAACTTACCCTCGGGAATAAGCTCAAGCTTCTTGCCGAGAATGTTACGGAGTGCGCCGAGAGTAGGAAGAACAACCTTGTCCTTATCAGCGCAGATAAGCATTACGTCGCCCTTTTCGAAGCCTACTGCGGCATAGATAGCCTCAAGCTCCTCGGGTGTCATGAACTTTGCAAAGGAACAGTTGGGAGCCTCGTCAGCCCATCTGACGTAAGCCAATCCCTTTGCGCCAATTCCCTT
>JAZUAS010000147.1:0-7598 GCA_045638125.1 Eubacteriales bacterium
CTTTCAAGCGTAGTATCTCTTCTGCATATTGTTCTATATGACGGTATGCTCTGGACATAAAAATCCCTCCTATGGTAGATATATCTATTCTACCACAGGAGGGTGTTTTTTTCAATTGTCCGTTTTTAACGGACTTGTGCAAATTCGATGGGGTGTCTGATTTTTTGTTTACAGTATTATAGGCTTGCGCTTAAGCCTCGGGTACGCTGACGTTGTTGAAGATAGCCGCAACGATTGTCTTGCCGTCGTTTGTTACCGCTACAAGCTCAACGGTTACCTTCTGACCTTCAAAGCCTGTAAGATCGAAGTATCTGTCGCCCTCAAAGGTAACTCCCTTAAGAGCTGCTTCTGTAAGTCCGAGGCCTGTGGCAATATTCATGTAAGCGCCATCATCAGCGGTAGTTGCTTTATCTCCACCTTTACCGAAAGACTTTGTTGTGGTGGTTTCACCGATGATGTTGTACTTGTACTCGGCAATTCCGCTCTCTGCCATAAACCAACCGTTGATACCGAGAGAGGAGGGAGTAGTAAGAGTGTAGCCGTTTACGTTAATAACCGCGGGGGTGCTGACAGAGGAGGTGTTATTTATTTTTGCTCCATCCAGCAGAATCTTGTTGAGGTTTACTCTCCATTTAGAAGTAACTTCAGGTTCGGGCTCAGGATCGGGATTGGGTTCAGAAGCGGTTCCGGGAACGCTGACGTTATTGAAGATAGCCGCAACGATTGTCTTGCCGTCGTTTGTTACCGCTACAAGCTCAACGGTTACCTTTTGACCTTCAAAGCCTGTAAGATCGAAGTATTTGTTGCCGCCGAACGTAACACCCTTAAGAGCTGCCTCGGTAAGTCCGAGACCCGTAGCAATATCTACATAGTTGTTGCCGTCGCCAACTCCGGCTTGCTTGTCATCACCCTTACCAAAGGACTTGGTGGTGGTTGTGCTGCCAATGATATTGTACTTGTACTCAGCAATTCCGCTCTCTGCCATGAACCAACCGTTGATGCCGAGAGAGGAGGGAGTAGTAAGCGTGTAGCCATTTACATTAATAATCGCAGCGGTGCTGATAGATGAAGTGTTATTTATTTTTGCTCCATCCAGCATAACCTGGACCAAATTAACTCTCCACTTAGAACCTTCTTCGGGTTCAGGCTCGGGCTCGGGCTCGGGCTCGGGCTCAGGCTCGGGAGTTGTTATAGCCTCACCTGTTTTAGGATCATAGGTAGTCATTTTATTGCCGCCCTCGACGAGAATTACCTCGTTCATATCGGCATTGAATTCGAACGCCTTAGAGAGATCGTCACAGATTCCAACGTATTCGTAATCGATGTAGAAGCCCTCGGGAAGAGTAGCGCCGTTGATGAAGTCGAAACGCAGGAAGTTTGTCTTATAAACGTTGTTTTCATTGGGCTTGTATTCATCTGCAGACTTAATCAATGCCGACGCGTCAAGAATAACTACGTGCCAGTTGTCGTCGAATATAAGGTTTCTGAATTCAATGAGGTTAGTATTATTATTTGCAGAAGTGCTAACGGTACTTGTGTAGAACTGAAGCGCGAGCGCGTCAGAGGCATACTCGGAGGGAAGTCTGTACTTGAATACGATATACTGACCGGTTGCGGTGAGATCGTAAAATTCCTCGTCAGCCGCGTTAAAGAGCGTTGCATAAGCCTCGCCGTATTTCGATCCGTCGTTCTTTGTTTTCAAGCCGGTGAATCTGACGAAAGCGCCCTCGTTGGTTACGATCGTCATGTGTCCTGACGCTTTGCTTGTGATATTATAGAAGCGATCGGCGCCAACGTATACGTTGAGAGGAGTCTGGTTGTACTTAACGGGTTTACCGGTTGCGGGGTCGATCTTGGTCTCCTTGTCGGTAGCGGTTACCAGAAGGATCTCATCCATATCCTGGTTGAACTCGCATATTTTCTGGAGATCGTCGGCAATACCGATATATGCGTAATCCATATAGATATTGTCGGTGATGTTCTTGGAGAAGAAGTCAACTCGTAAAAGCTGGAGCAGATATTTACCGGTTTCTTCGTCTGCCTTGCAGTATTCGGGAAGCAGTGCCGCCATATCAAGAACGACAACGTGCCATTCGCCGTCATAATCAAGCATGTAATAGTCGGCATTTGCCTTGCCACCGTCATATCCTGCCTCGGGAGAGAACGTGTTTGTGAACATCTCAAGAGCGGAAAGCTTTATGTTCGAATCGCTTTGGAGACGATACTTGAATACAACGTACTGACCTGTGCTTTCGATATTCGCATACAGAGGATTTGTGATGCTGAAGAGGGTCGCAACAACCTCATAGTTTGATCCGACCGGTGCATCAAGTCTGACATAGGAGCCGTCCTCGGAGAGAACAGAGCTGCCGCCCAAGCTGGGAAGGCTGCTGGTCGAGGAAGCGATCTTGTCAGCGGGGATATAGACGTTCAAGGGAGTATCGTTATATACCGTACCTGTCTTGGGGTCGATATTATCGGAGCCGGTATTGGAGACGATAGTTACCATGTCCATATCCTTGTTAAGCTCGTAAATATCCTCAAGATTGTCGCAAAGACCGATGTAAGCAAAATCGAAGTAGATGTCCTCGGTAAGTCCGGCCTGATTGAATATGTCTATTCTGAAGTAGTTTGTCTTGTATGTGCCGTTTTCTTCTGCCTGGAACTGAGATGCGCTGATAAGCTTGGAAAGGTCGAAGATGACCACGTGCCACTGATCGTCGTATTTGAGATCGTAATATGCCCAGCTTTCGGCGTTGTCAAGAGGCTTTTCTCTTTCTGTACTTGTCCAGATCTGAATATTCTTAAGCTTGGTAGAAATATTCGAGGGCAGACGGTACTTGATGATAGCGTACTGACCCGTGCTTTCAAGGTTCATATATGCGTCGTGACTGATATCAAAGGGAGTAATGATACCCTCGGGAGCGCCACTGTTTGCATAATAACGAACAAAGGGGATGTCCTCTTCGAGAAGTTCAACATTTGATACGTAAGCGAGAAGATCGTCCTTAAAGGAGACAAGCTCGTTAGCGTCAACGTAAACGTTGATGGGATCGTCCTTGGCGTTGATCTGAGCGCCGTAGGGAGGATCCATTGCCGCGGGCCAATCCTTGAAATCGTCTGCGGCAGAGATACGGAACTTTCTTTCGGCACCGTTATCCATATCAACTACGAAGGAGTAGGAATAGGTTCCGTCACCGTCGTAGTGAACCATGTAGCCGTCGTAGAAGTAGCCGAAGCCCTTTTCGTCCTTCTGGCTGGCAGAAGCAACTCTGTAGCTTACCCATCTGCCTCTGACGTATTCTTCGATAACGGGAACGGTAAGCTTATCAAAGCCGTAGATTCTGACCGTGGAGTTGTTATATCCGCCCGAGACGGTGAACTCAGCACTCTGACCGTTAGTGGTTTTGAGGCGGGGAAGGAAAGTGCTTTCAAGAACCTCGCAGTTCTTGTCTGCGGTAGCCTTCAAGGGGTTGAGAAGTGTGTTTTCTCTTACGTCACGGACGTTTTTGTCCATATAGAGGATATCGTTGCCATTGGCATCCTTGCCGATGACGGAGGTGTACTCGTAGTCGCCGTTCTTGAAGTCTTCCTTACCGTCGTTCAGAAGGTGAGAGCCCCAAGGCATAAGGATCGAATTGATCTTGATCGTATCGCCCGCCTTAAAGGTTACCTCGCCAAGGTTAAGGGAAAGCTGGATGTAATCGCCGTAATTGGTGATAGCGAAATTGGTGGTGGAGGTGATATCGTTGCCACCCTGGATTATTTCGTAGTTGTAAATGAGGAAGGAGATATTGACGTAGCCTTTGTGCGTGGCGTCATCAGGCGCGCGCTCAGCCATGTCAAAGAACGAGAAATAGGGGCAGTTGTCGCCAAGTACGATCTTTTGACTTCCGGCAGTAAGGTGCTTTGAGTTTGCTATCTGATAGGTGTTGTTTTCATCAAGATAGCCTATTCTCTGATACCAACCGGTAGCGTCGTTATCGGTGCAACGGTAGAGCTTGAACTGATCCGCGAAATCGGTAAAGCTTACGTCCTCAAGGAATGTATAAGTCATTTCGTAGTAAGCTCTGTTTTCGTCGGTCTGAGGCATCTCCATGTGAGTGTAGGACGCTTTGACTCTGTTATCGTTAGAAATGAAATCGAGAGTTATGTCCGCGTAGGTAGGACCGTAAGAATCAATCGATGCGTGAGTAGTCTGGGAGAGTACGGTTTTGCCTTCTTCGTTGGTGAAGTGCAGGAATACGTGGCTACCGCCGCTGGTGTGCTGAGGCTGAGAACCCCAGAAGGGAGCGGACATAGCTCTGTGGTCGGGGAGTGTAGGACCTGCATCGGGGAAAGGCACGATACAGTTAGTCTCTGTAACACCTGTGGACAGGTGATAGAAGGGCTGGTGATATTCTATCGAAGAAATTTGCTTGAGAGGGAACACACCCCAGTTCTGGTATGCGTGAACGACTGTGTATTCTTTAGTCTCTCCAGCGTCAATTATCATGGGGAAGTAGACCTCGGAGTACATAAAATCGTCAATATCGTAAATGGTATTGTCGCCGTCACTGCCGAAGTTCTTACATACTTCAAGCGGAATAGGAAGGAGAAGATCGCCCTTGCCAAGCATAGCCGCGCATTCAACGGCGCCGCTGTTGCTCATGTGGGTCATGAAGTAGGTCTTTCTGTCCCTGTCGTCACCGGTGACGGTGAACTTGACTCTGTATTGTCTGTTGGGATGAACGTAGTAGGACTTGTTGAAGTCAGAACCCGAGAGAGTGAAGACGTAAGAGCCGCGGAGAGGATCGTAGGATACGAACTTTGCTTCGTTGAAGGTAGTGTCAACGATGATGTTCTCTGCGGTAAGAGGATGTCTCTCATTCTCGGCTTCCTTGATAAATTCATCGAAGCTGTGGTTCTGGTCGTTATAGATACGCTGACCCATGTAGAAGTCGCTGACGTTTCCTGCCTTTACAGCAGAGGGAATAAGCTTGTTGTCGGTGGGGATCTTGGTCTGTGTCACAGTGTAAACGCCGTCGGAAAGGGTAACGGTAAGAGTTCCGCTTCCGAAGTGCGCGCTGCTTGTGTACGCCTCTCCGTTATATACGGGAAGTATGTAACCGAATATACCTGCGTCCTTGATGTCAAAGCCAACGTATTCCACGGTTGCCCAGTCAACACCCTCAAGAGTGTACTTGAGTCCGCTTGCATCCTTAACTACGATCGCGCTAACCGTATCTGCGCTGATCTTCGTTACCATATCGATGGATGCTACGTCTTCAACGGTAGCAGTGGTGCAGATCTGAACGAGGTGATGAAGCTTATCGGAATAGGTATGGAATGAGCGCTGGAGAGAAACGGTTTCGGGAGCACCGTTGTAGGACGCTCTGTAAACCTTGATGCTCTTAAATTCTATATCGGTGAAACGAGGGCCGTTAATATCAAAGCGAATTTCATTAACCGTTCCGCTGTAAGATGCAAAAGTCTCATTGAGAGGAATAAGGTAGGTCACGAATTCCTCGCCTGCAACCGACGTGAATGTATACTCCTGATTTCTCGCGGTATCGGTGGTAAGATAGATCGAGCATTCAGCACTCTCACTTACTCTAATCTCAAATTCGAGATAATCGTAATCTGCCGCTGCAAAGCTATCCTTGTTGTAGTAGATACCGGGATCGGTTGCTCCGTTTTTAATTTGATAGTAAAGAATACCGTCGTTATCCTTCGCGTTTTTGAGGGTCTTGTCAACGTGGTCCTTTATAGATCCGTAGTTATCAAGATCATACTTGAACTCGTTTTCTATCACTATATCGTTGCGGAAGGTCTGACCCTCGATGCGGTTCTCGTAGTAGTAGTAACCGTATCTGAAGATGTTCATGATAGCGCTGTCAATCGACTTGGAAGCATAGTAGGACTTACCGTTCTTCATATTGAGAACGATATCCATAGTATTCTCAATGTAGGTCTTACCACCCGGAGTAGAAAGGTGATTTACCTGCATACTACCGGACATACCTGCCAAACCGTATCCTAAAGACATAGTTTGGTTTTCGATGGTAAGCTCTGACTTTGTGGAGTCGGTGTAATAGGGATTTACGCCGTTCTTGAGGCCGTTAGACAGCTCAATCATATCGGCATAGTCGCCTGTAATCTCAACGGGAGTTGTTTCCTCTCCGCCTTCGGTATCGGAGCTATCTTCACTGCCGGAGCCGCTTCCGCTCTCGGAGCTTTCGGTCGAGCTTCCGCTTTCGGACGAGGACTCGCTGCCCGAACTTTCGGTTCCAGAGGTGCCATCGGAGCCGTTTCCGTTAACGCACGCCGACAATGCAGACAATATCATTATCAGCACGAGCAAAGCGGAGACGATCTTTAAAGCATTCTTTTTCATACGTGTTCTCCTTTATAAGAAATTTTTGCTACAATTTGATTATACCAAAAAATTCTGTCCAATACAATGACAAATCGATAACAAATTTTGAACAATTTATAAAAAAATACAATTTTCTTAATTATTTTGATGTGTATATCAATCAAAAATAATTAATTTGGTTCAAAAATTAATATTAATCTCGTTATGCCGTTTATTCCTGTACTGTCTTGACGTATTTATCTGCCAGATCGGTTATTCCTTTAAAATTCTTTGCGGAGATAAGCGATTTGTCGATGATGTTTGAGCCTATACCAAAGCCCGAAATACCGATCTTCTTATATTGCGAGATATTGTCGAGATTGACGCCTCCTACGGCGAGCATCTTGATATGAGAGAGCGGTGCCTTGACAGCTTTTACGTAACTTACACCGAGATTGTCAATGGGGAAGAGTTTAACAAAATCAGCTCCTGCATTATGCGCCATCTGTATTTCGGTGGGTGTAAGCGCGCCGGGCATTGAGACGAGGCCAAGCTCGCAGGTCTTTTTTATGACGGTAACGTTTGTGTCGGGAGAGATTATGAACTTGCCACCTGCCTCAAAGGTCAATTTTACCTGCTTTTCGTTCAAAACCGTGCCTGCACCAATGAGCATTCTGCCTGCAAAATGATCTGCAAGCATTTTGATTCTGTCTGCGGTCTCCTCGTCGGAAACGCTTCCGTTTGCGCTATATGTTACTTCAAGAAGTCTTACGCCGCCCTCGTACATAGCTTCTGCAAGAGGAATAAGGTCGTCTCTGCTCACACCACGCACGATTACAATAAGTTTTTCTCTTTCAATCGATTCGATAATCTGCTTTTTCATGATGGTATTCCTTTCAAAATAAAATTTTATAACATCTCAATGTTAATGCATATTTATTATATATCGAAACTGGCGGTTTGTCAATATTCTTTGTATTTGATGTCCTAAATTGACAACTTTTGTCCGAATTTTATCATTAATATGTGGCTAAAGTGTAGGTTCAGCTTAATTTGCAGCGCAAACTCCCTAAAGCTTGTAAAAATAAAAAATCTTTCCATGGAGAGGAAAGATTTGAATCTTTGTTATTTTGATATTGATATAATTGCTAATTTGCGGGCGACTTTCTGCAAACCTCATTGTTTTTTTAAACAGAGAAGAAAACTTCACTTATGAATTAATTATTTTTTTGAAAAGTTTTGAAGTGGGGTGGGGTTTGGG